>JAQGGW010000005.1 GCA_028289135.1 Candidatus Saccharimonadota bacterium | reverse complement strand
TATAGCGACGGATACACCCGTCCGGTTCAACTGCGCTGGCAGGAAGAACAGTACGACCTTGGCGGCGTGCAGTTCTGGTATGCCGAACACAAAGGTAGCGCGCTCGTGCACCATTACACCGTTGGAGATAAGGCTGGTAACTATACCTTTGAGCTTGCTATGGAGACGGAAAATCTGACCTGGAAGCTTGAAAAAGCTACCCCACTAAGCGGTCATGGGCTAAACTTGTGGCCAAACCGGGGTCTTGTGGGGGCAATGTCATGAGGGAAAGCCTTGATGAGCCAGTAAGCATAATCTGGTTCTATAACGCCAAAAGCCGCTCCATGCAGCCGCATCGCATGAGCTGGAACGGCCAAGATTACGCGCTGGGCAAAATAGACTTCTGGCACAAGACCAAGCGCGGCGATATACTTTTCCACCACTTTTCCATCGCTGACCGCGAAGGCCAGGCTTATTTTAAGCTTGCTCTCAACACCGATAGCTTACAGTGGGTTCTGGAAGAGTATATGACTGCACAGGATATGGTCGTTGAATACGGGCGGGTCGCGTGAGCGGCACATCCAGGGCGAATGCCTGCGCTCCGAGGCTTCATGTATTTCCATATACACTCCGCTTCGGTGCTCGGCCTTCATCCCTGGCTGCACACACTCACGACACCCCGTTCACAAATAATAACGTTAGGTACGCAGTGGAGTATGAAAGGAGTACAGCATGAGAAAAACGGGACTCGATAGATGGGTAAATACTAAAGAAGAAAGAAGGATAAAATTATGAAAAACCGAAAGAACAGAGTTCAGAGACAAGAAGTACGCCGGGTGTTGGCGGCCATGCGCCAGGAGCTAAAGGACTACACGCTTCATTACGAAGATATGCCAGAGAGCCGTCCGGTAATGCACCTAAACGAAGTAATTACCCGCGCCCGGAATTCTGCCCGGGAACAGCTTAGCGACTAATGAGCCGGGAGACTCTGCCGTATAACCCAAGTCCGTCCAGGGTTATGCATATTGACCTAAACTCCTGCTTTGCCATTATTGAGCAGCAAGCCAACCGCTTGCTGCGCGGCAAACCAGTGGGCGTGGCGGCCTATGATACGCCAAGGGGTTTTGTGCTGGCGGCGAGCTATGAGGCCAAGGCAAAGGGCGTAAAACTGGGGGTTAACGTCCAAGAGGCGCGCCAGATGTGCCCTGGCATTGTCATCATGACGCCCGACCCTGCCAAATACCGCGAGGCGCACCGGCGCTTTAAGGAGTTAATGCTCGAATACACCTCTGATGTGGTGCCTAAATCCATTGACGAGTTCGTCCTTGACCTCTCAGGAAGCCCTGCAGTGCGTGCAGGTATGACAATGGAGGAAATAGGCCTTGAGATTAAGCAAAAGATCCTTGAGCGTCTAGGAGAAGCGGTGACAGTTAACATCGGCATTGGTCCAAACAGGTTCTTGGCCAAATATGCGGCGGGCTTTGGCAAGCCAGACGGCATGCGGGAAATTAACCATACTAATCTTGAAGAAGCCTATGAAGGCATGGATTTGGTGGATCTGCCCGGCATTAACGTCCGCTACCGCCGCCGGCTCCAGATGTACCGCATCAACACCCCGCTGGATTTTCTGAAAGCCGACCAGCGATTGCTGCAAAAAGTGGTGTTTCAAAGCATCCATGGGCGGCATTGGTATTTGCGTTTGCGCGGCTACGAGGTCGACAAATATGAAAGCAAGCGCGGTAGCATCGGCCACCAATATGCCCTGCCTAACAAAACTGCGGATAAGGAGGAGCTTGCGAGACTCCTTCTTAAACTCTGCGAAAAAGTTGGGCGGCGGCTGCGGTCGGTGGGCGTCAGCGCGGGCGGTATACACCTCTACATTAGCTTTATTAACTACCAAAACGTCCCAAACCGGGATAATGGCTTCTTGGGCGGTGAAAACCTGGCCAGCAAGCGCGCCTGGCACCAGGGCGAAAAGCTCAGTTATAGGCTTTATTCCACCGCCAGTGTCTATGAAGCTGCCAAAAGCCTGCTGAAGCGCGCCGAGATATATAACCTGGTCCGAGGCATGGCTATTACCACCTTTAACCTGGCTCCCGTGGACCCAGAACAAATGAACCTGTTTGATCCAGAGGGCATGGGCTCCAAAGCCGAGGGAATCACGGGGTTACAAGAATACAAATCCTTTGCCCGCCAACGCCGCCTGAGTGACGCGCTGGACACGGTCAATAACCGCTACGGCGAGTTCGTGGTCACCCCGGGTACCATGATGGACATGCAGGGCACTATCCTCGACCGCATCGCCTTCGGCAACGTACGCGATGTTTAGCTCTTGCGCCAGACAAATTTGAGTCCGCTCCAAGTTTCGTCTATGGCGGCTACTTTAATGTCCACTAGGTTTAGCGGCAAGAGGACTTTGCGTAATGTATCTTCAGTTACATCCGTTTCAACCTTAGATGTTTTCTTAGGCCAGCAGATCCATAAAATCCCGTTTTGCTCCAAATATTGCTTAAAATGAATCGTATCTTTTTTGAGCTTGGCCTGTTCAGTATAAAAACATTGCATAAAATCCATCGGCCGGTTGAGCTTTTTAGCCAGGAAAACACCTTTTGGCAACGAGCCAAGCAGTTTTGCGTAATTATCCGGGGCATCCCTAAAATAGACTAGTTGCCCTGCTTTGATCCCCAGCTTGTCTATAAGTGTTCTGCCCGAATAACCTGCCATAAGGCCATTATACATAGTTTAGCGCGGTACAGAATCAATCTTCTCAGTTGCGAGATTTGGCGCAATCTCAAAGTATTCTTCGTGCCTATCTTTTAACTTCTTTGAAAGAATCCTAGTCGTAATAAGAATTAACCCGCCGCAAAGCCCAATAAACAAATAGCCGGTCCGGACATTTATGTGCTGGCTCGTCATTCCAAACCCAAAGTAACAAACAACTAATATACCGTCGTTGATCATGCCAAGGCTCGAAAGCGTCGTGGCTCGGATGTTGCTGGGCAGTTTGTGCTGGATTGCCGTGTCGTTGGATATATAAAACACTTGCCGGAGCAGTACGAAAGCAAAAAAGAAAGCCATACCGATGTAGCGAAACTTAACGGGGATTAAAAAGGTCGTTATGAATACGATCATCGATAATACGGTCATGGTGCTGACGGATATATGATTAAACTTGTGGCCGATAAAATTGCCAAATGATTGGAATAAACCGCTGAAGGCGTTTAAAAGGCCCACCAAAAAGACTCCAAACCCAAGTTCGATAAAATACAGCTGCCCAAACTCGTTCGTCATCCAGCTCAACAGGCTGATTAATAAGAATGTACCTGCCAGCCGCAGTACTTGCGGCGAACTTTTTAAAAACTTAAAGCCCTGCTTGGCCATAGCGTATGAGCTTACCGTTGCATCGTGCTTTTGTCGTTTTGGTTCGTGAAGGCTAAGTGCCAGGATGATGTTAAGAGCATTGGGAATAAGGGTAATAAAATAAGCTAGGCGCAGGTTAAAATGGCTTCCCACCCAGGCACCGATCACCGACGAAGTAAAAATTGACGCCCAAAAGGCCGCGTGCATCAGCCCAGAAACTCGTGCGTAGCTCTTCTCTGTACCCTCTTCTTTTAGAGTATCGTACAAAATAGCCTCATAGGCTCCGTTTTGCGTGGTATAAAACAAGCCCCAGAAAATAATTGGTATAAGGTATTGCCAGACATTATGCGAAAGTCCGCCGGCCAGAGTAGAAATAAACAATGAAATTGTCGCAAGGACTAGAGCATAACGGCGCCCTTTCTTGTCCGCCAGAATACCTGTCGGGATGTTAAGCAGTGCGGAAATGGTGATGTAAACAATAGCCATCAGGCTTACCTGCAGCACAGAAATATGAATAGTTTTTTGGAAAACTTTCTCAACACCATACCAGCAAATAAAACCGGTTAGTCCATTCGAAAGGATAATCTTTTTCACTCGGGGAGACATTGTACAGATTATAACAGTTTAGACAGTGACCAGCGACGCTAGACGTAGTAAAGTATTATTATGAAGTTTATAAAAGTTGAGGGACCGGCGGTTGTAGAGGGTGCTCTTGTTGAAGAGCTAGATAACGCGCTTGCCGCTCGAGATAAGGTTTTGTTTTTATTGACGGGCGGTTCAAACATTAAGGTGGGGGTAGAGATTGTTGCAGCACTAAAGTCACAGGATTTAAGCAATTTGACGTTAATCTTAACAGATGAGCGGTTTGGGTCTGTTGGACATAAGGACTCTAACTTTTTACAGCTGCACCAAACTGGCCTTGATGAGCGCGGCGCAGTGTTTAAAGACCTGCTTACTGGGGCGTCTTTTGAGGAAACGGTGGCAAATGGGGCCAAAGCAATGGAAGAAGTGTTTACCGCCGCACAAACAGTTATTGCGCTAATTGGCATGGGTCCAGATGGACATATTGCCGGAATATTGCCTCATTCCCCAGCGGCTGTATCAGATGAAGTTTGGATGATTGGCTATGACGGCGGTGAGTTCCAGCGCTTTACCCTGACGCCTTTTGCTTTGTCGCATATTCATAAAGCGTACCTTAACACCTTTGGTGAAGAGCGAAAACCACAGCTTATCCGACTGCACGACCAAATGCTGCCGATTGCCGAGCAGCCGGCACAGATACTGCGCCATATTCCTGAAGTATCAATATTTAACGACCAACTAGGAGACTAAACATGAAGATCGCAATTGCCGGGCTTGGACGCATGGGTATGCAGATTTCGCGAAAATTAAGTGAAAACGGCCATGATGTTATTGCCCACAACCGCAGCAAAGACAAGATTGATGAAGCTGTAACATATGGTGCTACTGCAGCTTACGAGAAAAGCGATGTCATCGCGGCTTTTGGCAGCGATCCAGTTTTGCTTTGGATCATGATCCCGGCCGAAGTTATTGATGCCCAGTTGGATGAGTGGCTAACTCTTGTGCCCAAAGGCAGCATTATCATCGATGGCGGCAACTCAGACTACCGCCTTACGGCTGAGCGAGCCAAAAAAGTTGCATTGGCTGGATCAGAACTGCTTGACAGCGGCACCAGCGGCGGCGTCTGGGGCTATCAAAACGGTTTTTGTATGATGATTGGCGGCAACCAGACCGCATTTGAGACTGTTGAACCAGTTTTTAAAACACTGGCAGAGCCGGAAGGCGCCTATTGCCGCTTTGGCGAGAGCGGAGCCGGACAGTTTGTAAAAATGGTTCATAACGCCATTGAATACGGCATGATGCAGTCATTGGCGGAAGGTTATAGGATGCTTAAAGAAGGCCCCTACGCTGAAGTTGATTTGGCAGAAGCGGGCGATGTTTGGCAGCACCATAGCGTAATTACCTCTTGGCTCAACGAACTTACCCGTGACGCTCTCCGAACTGATCCAGAACTCAGCGAATTTGACGGTATAGTGGCCGAAAACGGCGAAACCCGCTGGACTTTGGAAGTCGCCAAGCAGCTTAATATTTCTATGCCAGCCATCCAGGCAGCATTTGATGTTCGCATTGCCAGCCAACAAGGACAAACGAACTTCGCAACCAAAATTGTATCTGCCCAACGAAAAGGCTTTGGCGGACACGCGGCCAACATGGCAGAGCTTAAAGCCACTGGCCAGATTCTAAACACCGCACAAAGCAGCGAGGGCGGCCCGCTCGTATGATGATGAGCTCAGATCGCAAACCAGCGCTTGAGCCAACAATACTTTCGATTTTTGGCATCACGGGAGATCTTGCTAGGCGCTACCTTTTGCCCGCGCTATATAACCTTGTAAAAAACGACATGCTACACGAGCAGACGGAAATTATTGGTATCACACGCGGAGATATGAAACTAGACGAGCTTTTAAGCAGGGTTGAATTGTGTGTTAGCGAAGCTGGCAATATTTGCGACCCTGTTGTTATCAAAAAGCTAAAAGCTATGCTTAGCCTGCGCCAGATGGACGTCACTAAACCAATAGAATATGACCAGCTCTTGATAGACCTGAACAAAATCGAAGATAACCATGGCGTCCACATGAACCGGTTGTACTATCTGTCCATTCCACCCAACGTCGCACAACCTATCATTACCTTCTTAGGCGAACACGGGCTAAATGCCAGCTGCCCGCATGGCGCGGCCAATACTCGCCTGCTGGTCGAAAAGCCTTTTGGATATGACATAACCTCAGCCAAAGAACTGATCGAGGCAACTTCAAAACATTTTGGCGAAGAGCAAATATTCCGTATAGACCACTACCTGGCCAAAGAAACTGTCCAAAACATTTTGGCCTTCCGTTTTAACAATCCCATTTTCGAACCTTTATGGGACAAGGACCACATTGATTACATCGAGGTTTTAGCCAATGAAAAGATTAATATTGAAGGTCGTGTTAACTTTTATGAACAAACCGGCGCGCTGCGTGACTTGATCCAAAGCCATTTATTGCAAATCTTGGCGCTAATAACTATGGAGCAGCCAAAGGAGCTAAAAAGCGATGAAATTCATAATGACAAACAAGCGGTTATGAGTCAGCTGATGGCAGTTCCTGCAAACAAAATAACTGAAAATACAGTACGCGGCCAGTACGAAGGATACAAAAAAGAAGTATCAAACGAAGATTCATCCAATGACACCTTTGCGGCCGTCCGGGTATTTATAGATAGTGAACGCTGGAAAGGTGTGCCGATGATTGTAAAGACTGGCAAAGCACTAACCGAGCGGCTCAGTGAAGTAAATGTTGTCTTTAAGCCAACTGACGAAAACCCCCACCATAACATCCTGACTTTCCGCATCCAGCCCAACGAAGGCATTGAGCTAAGCCTGCGTGTCAAAAAGCCTGGGTATGATGACGAGGTACAGCCAGTCGAAATGGATTTTGAATATGGTGATGCCTTTAAAAAAGACTACACCCCAACAGCCTACGAAAGAGTCCTAGTTGACGCCGTCCGGGGTGACCATACTTTGTTTGCAACAGCTGGAGAGGTTTTAGAGTCATGGCGCGTCGTCCAGCCGATCCTTCACGAATGGTCCAAGAACGCTAATGACCTTATTATCTACAAGCAAGGCACTTCCGGCCCTGACGTCTCATCCCTGTACCCTGCAAAATAAAAAACCGGCCATTTCTGACCGGTTGTAATAATCAAATATAAGACTACTTCTTTGGGTTAACGGTGTTACGGCCCAAGTTCTTCTTGGTTTCTTCGTACCAGGCATGTGTGCGTGCAACAGGGTCATACTTGCGAAGGCGGAGCTTTGCAGGTGTGTTCATAGTATTTTTGGTTGTGTAGTACGTACGATGACCTGAAGTCTCGCTTACCATACCAATGATTTTTCGCTTGTCGCCTTTTTTAGCCATAAAAATATAAACCTTTACTTCGCTTCATTATACCCTGTTACACCCCTAGAGTCAACGTCATCTTTTTAGCATCTTTTCCATATTTAGAACCTCTTCTCTTGTGGCCTCGTCATGCGTTATCGGTTCAAATATAGACCCAGTTGAAGTCTGCTTCATAAGAACTCTTTCTGTACGCCTTATGTCCATCTTCGCCTTTATATATCCCCCGAGACAAATCAATGCGCCACCTGCCATAAGACATACCACTTCAGGGGGAGTAACCTTTACTGATTCACCGCACATATACCGGAATACCCCACCACCGAGTCGCCTAAGCCCATAATAAATGTGCCGACTTCGGCTTGTACATTTGGCAAAACATTTGCGGCAATCTCTTTAGCCTCTGATATATATCTAAAGGGATTCATAAAAATTACTAATTATAAATGGAGCCACGATCGAGACTTGAACTCGAGACCGGAGTTATGCCAGTGGCATAACGAGTATAGGCAAGCCTAACATTGATTATTAAAGTATCTGGAGCCACGATTGGGATTTGAACCCAAGACCCCCTCCTTACCATGGAGGTGCTCTACCACTGAGCTATCGCGGCGCACCAAACTATTTTACAGTTTTCGCCCCTGTAAATCAATTGTTTAACAGATTGGATATTATTTTATGACAGGGTTGGCGTCAAAAAGAGAGCTAATTATCGCGATGGATTCATCATCTACTTGTCTATTTTTTGGTTTTTCTAGACCAAGACTAACTATGCGAAGCAGCATATCTTTATAAGTAACACCGGCGTTCATATGGAAGCAGCGTGCCATATAGCCATGATCAGAAAGCCCGGGCAGCAAGTTGGCCTCTATAAAACTTGGTTCGCCGCGCACGTCAATCTTCATATCTATACGCCCGTAGCCGTTTGAACCAAGTGCCGTAAAAACTCCTGCAGCAAGATCATTAAGAGATTGCCTAAGCTTACTGCCCAACACAATAGAAGTTGTTTCGGTATCTGATTTCTTAACCATTTCTGTCAAAAATCCAGTCCCTTGGGCGCTGATTGGCGAAACTATTTCGATAGGCATTAAGCTTAGTTCGTTGGTACCTGCAATCTTCATGACGGCAACGCTAAATTCACGCCCAGGCAGATATTCTTCAATCAAAACATCTGAGTCCAGCTCATTAAATATAGACATGACTTTTGTACGAAGATCGGCATAATTATAAGCTAAAGAAGCCTCGTCAATGCCCAGCCCACCACCGCGGCTTGTCGGTTTTATAAAAACAGGATAAGTTAAATTAATAGTTGACTCGCTGAACTGCTGGTTTTTTTCGATAACATGATAAAACGAAGTATTTAGTCCGGCCTTAATAGCCTGGTGTTTAGCCGATTGCTTATCCCTGGCTAGTTCTTGGGCTTTACTACCAGAACCTGTGTAGGCAATACTGGCATCGTCCAAATAATCGGCAACCCAGATTTTACCGGCTCTTAGTATGCTTTTAGATGGGTCGGCAGGCATAAATTTAGTTCCTAAGAACATAAGGTCCGGTTGTTTTAAAACAGCGGCCTCAAGGTCAGATATATTATTAACAACCGTAATACCAACAGTCGTATAATGTTGCATCAGTATGTTTTGAATTGCCGCACTATCTTTAGCGCCAAGTGATATTAGCCCATTAGTAGTTGAGCGAATTATCTCAATATGCTTATTAATTTTTGTCATTTTTAATACCTCGTTAACTTGTTTGTTTGCACCGAGATACTGCTGGCCGAGTTGAGATAAGTCGAGAGTGACCGATTACGAGACGGGAGAAAGAGTAGTTACCACTTGCTACCCATTAGTATAGCACACTTATGCTTTTTATGGTGAACTTATCTTTTTACTATAAATATTATTTTGATGGTTTAACGGACAGCTTCTCTGCCAACGGTATTTCTGTTGTTATCCAGATGTCATCGTCTTTGCACTCGTACGTAACTTTGTCGTATTCCTTAAAGTCCTTACCAACCTTAAAGTTGTTTGTAATTTCCCAGCGTACTTTTCGCATAGGTTTGTTGCAGGTTGGGCAGTTCATGATTTGTATTATATCAAAGTTATCAAGCGCTCTTACGTATTATTGGAGCTGTTTTGTTAGTTTAAATTAAATCCTCTAGATGCATGATCAGAGAATTGAGCATCACCAGCATTTTCAGATGATTTTATTACGAATACGAAATCATGGCCTGAATCTGCAGCGTATTTCATCATTTCTGCTTTATCATTTGGTTCTTGATATATATCAGCTCCAACAACCGGACTAGCAGACTCAAAAGTAATAGCTTTACTTGGAATCACGAACTCCCATTTATGATCTTCGAGATAAGAATCAAATACGTTTTTGATATAGTCCAGCCCTGATACATAATCTTCGGCATATATATAATAAATGTTCTCGTCTATTAGCAGTCTCCACATAAAGGAGTCCGGTGTTAAGATTTCAAATCGTAATAGAGCAAAAGGAAACTCTTCATTTGATAATTCAAAACCAAACTGCTGAAGAATTTCAACGATCTGAGAAGCCTTAGGATTATATACAAAGTCTCTTATCATGGTGTTTGTGGTTATGGCGCAGTATTGTTGCTGCACGTATAATCTATCCACCCAACCTCGACATGAAATAACCGATCATTCCGAGTATCATAGAAGCCAAAAAAGCTGCAACTATAATTAAACTGCCTTTAAGTTTGTTCGTAACAAACCATTGCTTAATATCTGAATGTGAACTTGCCATAATAAAATTATATCACCACAGTTCAAGCGCAACTACTGCCACTGGCAGTTCTCACCTTCGAAGGCGAGCCTTCAAAGCTAGCCCCCAACACCGGCACCAAATTAAAATAACCGGCTGTGCTGGGTCTTAATTTCGTGCAGCGTTATGAAAGAAGTTATAACTTTGTTTCAGATTATTCCTGCGGCATGATCTTTTTTGTATAAGTCATAGTCATTACAATATTTATGCGTACTAAAGCCCTCATCTATAGGATTATCGCATTTAAATTGTTTGTATAAGTTTGCGGGCAACTCATTATTCTGCCTACTCCTTAAAAAAACAACTGTGGTTATTCCGATAAGTAACAGGAGAACTGTCAATATAAGTAGGAAGGCTTTGTTTTTCATATTGCTACTTTAAAGTATATAACAAAGACTCGGATATAGAATCCTTAATGCTCTAATTTGTGGTGCAGAGTGAAGGATTCGCTACGTTATATATTCCTAAAACCTTGCAAGCAAGTTTTAGGGTACTGCTGCGCTACTTTGGAAAACATGAATGTCCGCTGGACATTCATGCCTTCGAAGACAAATGTCTTGAAGTTTACTTCCATCATTCAATACCAAAACAAAAGCCCCGGACAGGCCGGGGACTTTGTTTTGGTGCAGAGTGAAGGATTCGAACCTTCGAAGGCATAAGCCGAGAGATTTACAGTCTCTTGTGTTTGACCGCTTCACTAACTCTGCATGGTGAAGCTTCCTTGGACTGTAACTAAGTGTTAACCGCTACAATAAGGTTGATTCACATATGGGGTCCCCGCAAAGCCTGCTTTGTGGGGCTTGGAGCCACCTGTCGGGTTCGAACCGACGACATTCAGTTTACAAAACTGACGCTCTACCAACTGAGCTAAGGCGGCGTACCGAGCAATTTTAACAGATATGGCCGTCTCTTTCAACCAAATAAGCCTACCACCAAAGGCTGTGCGCGAACAGGTTATAGGCTCGGAGCCATTGCTTTTCGGCTTTTGGCCACAATTTATAGCGTACGCTCAATGGCAGTTCAAGTGTTGGCATAAGCTCAACAGTTTGTTTAGAAAAGGCTGATTTAAAAACGTATATACCGTGCATGGAGCTGGTTTGCTGGCTGCTTGGCGCTGGAATCCCGCCAAGGTCATATGTCATTACGCCGGCCTTCTTTAATGCTTTCATAACTTCCCATTGCAAAGAGCGTGCTGCCATCATGTGTGATTTGTCCCGGACTGAACCGCCTTCCTTATACCAAGCCTGGTCTTTGTTAACAATAATTGTCGCGCCGGCCAAAAGATCACCTTCATGAGTTGCAAAAAACAGCCGTAACATTCCCTTTTCGCTAAATTGGCGCCAATAATCCATAGTAAACTTTTTGTCCCGTATATAAAACTTGTTGCGAGTGGATGTTGTCTGCAAAAGATCATACATTTTATTAAGGTTTTCATCTGTTGGTTCAACTTCCAAAGCTTCCACGCCAAACTTTTGGGCCTGCAAAATTTCATAACGCCCGCGTGACTTTAAACTCATCCAAACATCGTCTTCGCTCTGGCTAAGGTCAACCACTATCGTGTCACGGTACTGGACATGGCTCTGGGCTTTGCGCCAACCGGCTTGTTTAAGCGAAGTTAATAATTCATCGTCAAATGCCTGGTTTAATTCCAAACGCACACCAAATCCACGTCTTTTGTATTGTTTTTTAAGTTGCTGCGTAAACATTGGAGCAGACAGCGCTGTTATGCCTGCCACGCCAGGGCTGTAAAAAAGTTTTCCGACACCTGGAACAGAGCGTTTGTAGATACGAAGTATGCCGCTATTTACTAGTTCGCAAGTCAATGAATCGGATGGCCAACCATAATCCGCTTTAACAGCCGCCCAAGCATCCGTCTGCATATAATGAACCGAGCCCGCAGATGCTTTTTCTTCTGCCATGATGTCAGATTACGACTTTACGCGGCCTTAAAACGCGGCGAGGTTTGCCGGCTGGCATGATTAGCTTGTCGAGTTTTGACTTAATAACATCTGCTTCGGCGTGCATGTCATTTGCTTCATATGCCCGCAGTAATAATCCTAAGGTCTCTGGATTTGGTTCCAGCTCAGATGCTTTTTCTAGCTCAATAATCATAAGTTTTTCGTTGCCAAGCTTTTCTTGGACTTTGGCATAGGCAATGTGCCGGGCAGCAAGGTTGCTTTCGAGCTTTAGTGACATTTCAAATGCCTGGGCAGCTTTATCATAATTTTCTGTCTCAAAATAAATAAGCCCCAAGTTATGAAGTGAGGAAGCGCTTGGCTGGATGCTGCTGGCAATTTCAAAACAGTCGATCGCGTCTTTGTATTCTTTTTGCTTGGCGTACAAGATCCCAAGGCGGTTATAGGCGGCGGCATTTTTTTGGTCGATTTTAAGAATGGTTAAGAGGGCCTTTTCGGCTCGCAAAAAGCGGTTTTCGCGCATGCCAGTCTGGGCGATGTCCCACAGCTTGCCCATGCGATCACTAATGCGCTGCGACACGCCGCTGAGTTCGGTGCTTTGTATCTTAGCTGTACGGAAAGCTAAAAAACCAAATCCTGCGATAAACACGAGTTCAAACATAGCCTATAGTATATCATCCTTAGATTGATAGCAGTAAGTGGTCGAGCATGAGCTTTGTGTTGGCGTTGTGGGTCATGGCCTCGTGCGCATTCTGCACAGCCTCAAGAGAGTCTTTCCATCTTTCGATTGCCTTGGCATTGCTTGTTTTTGCAGCTGAAGTTAAGGCCGCGTGGGCAATCCGGCCAAAAGCGTTCAAAAGTAGCAACACACCCAGCTTGTCCTTACTTAAAACATCGGTCTGCATAATGCGCTCACCAGCTGGTTGCGCCAAGAGGCCTTTCGCAGTCTCGACCCATTCTTTAAGGGGATGATTTGTATCAACTGACAATAATGAGCTCAATAAGCCAACCTGGCCTTGTGATAATGCATAGTTTTTGGCAAGTTCCACCGATGTTATTCCTTTTTTGGAGTAATATTCTTTAGCCATAGCTTCGGAAACAGGCAAAATATCGATCTTCTGGGCGCGAGAATACATTGTTTCTAACAGATCTCCAGTAGCGTCGACTGTCAATATAATGCATGTGTCGGTTGGCGGTTCTTCGAGGCTTTTTAAAAAGGCATTTTGGGCTTCAAAACGCATCCGGCCAGCGTCTATTGTGGTCAGAACGCGGCGGATGTTGTCATTAGTTTTGGGTGTTTTAAGTGTTAGAAGGCGCTGCAAGGCACGGATTTCGTCGATTGTGATGCTTGGGTCGTCTGGGTTTGTTAAAGAATAGTATGGATGATTTGCAAGCTTGTCATTCTCGACGCTAAGCAAAACGGCCGATACAGCATGGGCTAAAGTCTTTTTTCCTGAACCCTCAGGCCCGATCAAAATTAACCCATGTGAAGGATTGGCTGCAAACTGTTCCAGCTGCGTGCGGGTTCTGGGGTGTAAAAGTAAATCCTCGAACATCAGGCGTCCGTGTACTTTTTAAATTCCTCAGGGATAGGCGCTTCAAATGTTACCACTTCTTTTGAAGGCAAAGTAATAACTAAAGAATAAGCATGCAGCATGAGCCGTTCAGCCGGTTCGCCGCTATAAAGGTCATCCCCAACAATTGGATGTTTAAGATGGCTCAAATGCACGCGCAGCTGGTGAGTGCGCCCTGTAACTGGTTTGAGTTCAAGCAAAGTGTAGTTCTTGTGGCTTGAAACGACCTTAAAGTTCGTGACCGAATCTTTACCTCCCGGGTCAACATGAAATGTCACCGGTTTGGCCGGGTTGCGCGCAATCGGCATATCGATCTTCCCTTCTTCGGTAGGCATACTGCCGACGACAATCGCCATATAAGTCTTTTGGACTTTACGGCCGCTAAACTGCTGCTGCAGCCAGCTCAAACTTTCAGGGTTTTTGGCACAGACCATAACACCGCTAGTCGCACGGTCAAGGCGATGAACAATCCCGCTCCGCTCACCCGTTAAAGAAGCAACTTTTTGACGGACAAAAGACGCCACCGACGGCTCATCAAAATACTTGCCTCGCGCATGGGAGATTATACCCGCCGGCTTGTTTACAACCAAAACGTCATCATCTTCATACAAAATAGGCAGTTCGATATCCTCAATCGTTATATCAAGCGGCGAAAGATCAATACGAAGATTATCACCCAGCCGGACTTTTATTCCTGGCTTAACAGGTTTTTCATTCATCTCAATATCGCCGCTTTCAAATAGTTTGTGCAGCGCGGCGCGAGGGTATGAAGGAAAATAGTCGGCAATCAGCTTATCTGTTCTTTTACCGACCAGTTCTTCGGTGACGGTGATCCATTGCCGCGGCATCAGGGCTTCTCCCCAAGCAAGATTGTGGCCCTAAAATGGCTATTTTCGGACAAAACAGCTAAGCCGCTTCGCAATGTAGCATCTACTACCTTTTGTCGCACCTTAACTATTTTGTCTCGAAAATATCTCATTTTATGTCTCATAATTTACTTAGGGGAAAAGCCCTAGCGCAGTCCGACGGCTTTTTGGACTTTATAGAGTGTTTTGTTAGCAACTTCATTCATAGCTTTTTCAGATGCGCCGAGCTTGGCCAGCAGCGCAGAATCGTCCACAAGAACCAACTGCCCCTGCAACCCCTGCAAAAAGCCCGTAATGGCTTCAGCAACGGCTTTCTTGAGCTCACCATATGCTGTTTTGCCTTCCCATTGCTTATTTACCTCTGTTTGAGGGCGTTCTGTAGCCAGCGCAAGAAGTTGCAACAGATTGGTTATGCCGGGTTGTTCTGCCCAGTCAAACTTAATTACTCCCAGGGAGTCCGTTGTAGCGCTCATAATCTTTTTGGCAGCCACCTCTGGAGTGTCACCTAAGAAAATGACACCTTTGCCAGTTTCGTCACTTTTGCTCATCTTTTTGGTTGGATCTTGAAGGTCCTTAATGCGCAAGCCTTGGTCGTTGCCAAAGAATTCATGCTGTTTTTTTACCTGATACGGCACGGAAAATAGGTCGCCAAAACGTGTATTTAAGCGCTCTGCGATGTCCCGGGTAAACTCAAGATGCTGGGTTTGGTCGTCTCCGACAGGTATATATGTTGCATTGTAGAGCAGTATGTCGGCCGCCATCAGAACAGGGTAATTAAAAAGCCCCACGCCAACCCGTTCTTCACCTAGTTTTGCCGATTTATCTTTAAATTCAATCATCCGACTCATTTCTCCAAAACCGGTAAAGCAATCCAGAATCCATGCAAGCTCACTATGAGCAGGAATATAACTCTGCCTATAAATGTGCACATCTGGGTGGTTAAGCGGTAAGCCAGCCGCAACAAACAAACGCAGATTGTGCATGATTTGTTCTTGCAGCTGGCTATGATCGATTGGCGTCGTAAAACTATGCAAATCAGGTACAAACAAGTTAATTTGATATTCATTTGCCCGCTTCTTAGCCATGTCCACAATAGGCAAAATCGCCCCAAAATAGTTGCCCAAAGTCAGGTCATTATTCGCCCTAATGCCAGTCAAGATTACTTCTTTACTCATTAGATACAGTATACCTTATTCTGCGTTTTCTATTGTGCCTTCAAATATCGACTTAATTGTTAGATTAAGTGGTTTTATCAGATCCGTATGTTTGCTATCCCGAAGTATCATTTCCAATTCTGTACAACCAAGAATTACAGCATCTACCCCGAGACTAAAAAGCCTACTTACAATTTCTTCAACTTCTTCTTTAACTTCCGAAGTACTTTTGCCATTTATGACTTCTCCTATAATGCGTTCAAGGGTATTTATTTCTTTTGTAGTAGGCAACACAAGATCAACACCCGAAAATGCAAAAAGCCGCTTCTTTAAAGTGGTGGGAGAGGCAATAATTCCAACTCTTTTATGTCCTCTTACTACTATTTCTTTATGCGTTCGTTCAATGAGCGATCGTAGCTTGATCCTCGTCTTATCTGTGATCTCTTCGGCTAATATATGCGCAGTATTGCAGGCTATAATAACATCATCACAAGTTGCAAGTGAATGCTTTTCGATCCCAGAGAATATCGTCGCCACTCCTTTCTGCGCGTGTTCAGGATTAGCAAAAAAGTTTGTAACCGGCAGCGTAAGATGAACGACGGTAGGGAAATTTAGCAAGGTTGCTGGCCCAAAGAGACCTCGCATGCTCTAAAATTAACTCATGTGCAAACAGGCCTGCCTGCGGACCCATGCCACCTATAATTCCAATTGTTCTATTATTCTTCATATAACTCCTTAAATTTGGGTAATTTGATCGATAAATACTGCTTCATATACCGCCTGGCCGAAGCCGACAGCTTCCACCACAAGCCCACCTCTTCGCATAGCTGCTATGTCTGCACGATCGTAACTGCCCGTTAATTCGGTCAGTCGATGCTTGAGTCCTATATGACCCATATCTAGACCGATTTGTATAACGTCACGAGGATCAGTAGGGTCAACTTCTATGCCCTTTGCTCGTAATAATTGACCTGCTTCTTGTAAATTCATTTCATTTCTCCTTTAAAAATTAAAAACCGCCCATGTTGGCGGTAATTCTAAAAAAATCTGAGCAATTCGATCAGTACCGCCAACATTTTAGGTGGTAACGCCAGATGAATTGTTGAACTGTTGTTTTCATATTATTTTCTTATCCTTCGTTTTTTACTAAATATGGACACTCTCTTCTTTCGACTACTGGAAATACTCTGTCGGGGTCAAATCGTGCTACTTCAGCCTCAATGTTTTGATTGCTTTGATCGATTAAAAGCCCTGTCAAAACAAGTAGCTCATCGCGTACAAGCCGCATTCTGCCTGCTTTCTCAACGGGATGGCCCATTCTATCCGCATATTGGCCAACTACCCTATGGAAGTCGCTACGTATCCATGTTGCCCTCTCAATTTGTTCAGTTGGAATCTTTGGTACCTTACCCATCTCGCTTGTCATTAGATCGTGCTTTCCTGTTGTTGAACTTCAAGTAAAGCCATTCTCCTTTGACGCTCCAGGGCAACAATATCTCCAATATTGACTCCACCTTCTAGGGCTTGTGCATTCCAGAGGGCAGTAGGCATTCCTAGCTCTTCGTCTGTTGGCTGTTTTGTTGGATCTGTATTCACACTAACTCCTTATTATGCATTAAAAAACCGCCTTGGTGGCGGTTGGTTTTCTTATCTTTTGATTTATGCTTTATCGCACAGAAGAAACCGCCACAGCAGTGTCGGTAAACCAATATGATACGTTTGCAATAATTCTCATAACTTGTCTAATATACACTCCGTATTTTAATTTGTCAACAAATAAATAACATATGCCAAAAGAAGTCCAAAAAACAGTGTTAGGCCAATATGAATCTGCGCACGCTTGGCGGAGTAGCCTTTCCGTACTTTTGAGGATGTAAACCATATGCCTAAGAAACCTAGGACTATGGCTGGGGCGCGGAACATCAGGACAGAAGCATAGACAGCGACGGCTACGCAGACGATGTTGATAAATACTATTGGAAACAGCCAGTAGTCTTCTTCGCGGATATGCTCAAGCTTGTACATTACACATAGTATAGTTCCTAAGGTGTATTTCGTACAGAGCATAAGCATTCGACAAAAATAGTGTTTGCTATTATAAAATGTATATGTTATTATTTCTCGCTATGAGAACAGTCTCAATCCAGTTAAACAATTTCTTTACGTCTTCGACCCACGGAGGCATTGCTTACTTTACATTGTAATTTAGCACAAACTAACGAACCTTAAGCCTCCAACCAGGAGGCTTTTTTATTTTAAATAATTTAGGAGAAATGAAATGAATAACGGAAACCCGAAAATAGAAGAAGTAGGACGAGAGCTTTATGCTGCCAATATGGCCGTGCATTTAGGCGGTGAGGCAGTAAAAGAAGTGTTGGCTAACAAGCCCATAGACGAAGTTGCATTAGCCGCTGAAAGGGCGAACCTGCACACACAACGGATTGGGAGAAACGCTATACTTGGACGACTAAACCAGCTAAAAGCTGACGAAGTACTTCCCGAACAAGAAACCTGGATTCACTAGATATTAATATACAAATTTAAATGTTTATAGATGTTTTTTGTTAATATATTACTAAGACTAACGAGAAGGATAAAAATGGAACCGACAAAATTACTTTATATGACCGATATGCAGCTGCTTGAGTGCAGTGCTTATGTTGAGGATGTTGAAGATAAAGACGGCAATGTTGTCGTTACGCTCGACCAAACAGTTTTTTACCCGCAAGGCGGCGGACAGCCCTATGACAACGGCACAATTTCTAACGACAATGCCACTTTTGTGGTTGAAGAAGTACGCTTTGGAGAAGGCATTGTTTCGCATATTGGACACTTTGAGAAAGGCCGGTTTATGCAGGGCGAGGACGTGTCTTGCAAAGTGGATGCAGAACGCCGAGCGTTAAATACGCGGCTTCATTCCGGCGGGCATGTTGTAGATATGGCTATAAACGAACTTGGCTATACCTGGACGCCCGGCAAAGGCTTTCATTTCCCTGAAGGGCCATACGTTGAGTATTCTGGCACTCTAGGTGAAGAAACTCCAGAAGCTGTTGCTGATAAAATTGGCAGCAAGATTAACGAGATACTTGCACGGAACATAAAAACTGAGATCCGTTTTGTCTCAAAAGACGAAATGGCTGCTCTGTGCCGCCACGTACCAGAATTCTTACCGAAAGATAAGCCAAGCCGTGTGGTTTTGTATGGTGATTTTGGAGTCCCGTGCGGCGGCACTCACGTTGTTGAGCTTAAAGATATTGGGCAGGAAACAATTAGAAAAATTAAAGAAAAAGACGGCGTAATCCGCGTATCCTACGCTGTTGCGTAAACAAAAAAGAGGCTCCGGTTGGAGCCTCTTTACATAAAACCTTACAAAACTAGCGTTTCGTAAATTGTCTTTGCTTTCTTGCTTTTTTAAGACCGTACTTCTTGCGTTCTTTTTCGCGTGGATCGCGGCCAAGAAGCTCGGCACGCTTAAGTGTGCCTTTAAGATCTTCGTTCATGAGCGCAAGTGTCTTGGCAATGCCAAGGCGGATTGCATCAACCTGGCCGGCCATGCCGCCACCAGAGACAACGACGCTAACGTCAAAAGTATCTTTTTCGATAACTGCAAAAGGCAGCTTGAGTTCGTTCAGCAAGTATTCGCTGTCGCTAAAATATTCAGCAGCAGTTTTCTTATTGATGGTAATGTTGCCTTTACCGCTCTGAAGGCGGACACGGGCAGTCGCGCGCTTGCGGCGGCCGAGGGCGTAAAAATAGGTATCTTTAGCCATAATTACTTAGTTCCTTTCTGAACAGTCTTTTTGCTAGCAACGCTAACAGCAACTGGCTGCTGGGCGGCGTGGTTGTGTTCGGCACCGGCATAGACCTTAAGGCGCTGTAAGCGCTCTGGGCGTAGCTTGTTAACAGGCAGCATACCGCGGACAGCAAGGGTAAGAGCCTTGGTAGGATCTTTAACCATAACTTCTTTGAAAGTAAGTTCTTTTAATCCGCCTGGGTAGTGGCTATGGTGGTAGTACATTTTGTCATCGTTCTTTTGGCCGGTAACAACTGTTTGGCCAGCATTGATAACTACGACGAAGTCGCCGCAGTCGATGTGCTTGGTAAACTGTGGCTTGCCTTTGCCAGTTAGCAATGTTGCAATTTGGGTAGCAACGCGGCCAAGTGGTGCTTCTGAAGCGTCAACAACGTACCATTTGCGGGTGACGTCCGCAGGCTTAGCAGAATAAGTAGTTTGCATTATTTTGTCTCCTTTGCGGCAACCGGCTTTTTGACAGCAGGTTTAACGCTCGGCTTAGCAACAGCAGCTGCGGCTTTTGCGACAGGTGCTGCAGAAAGGTCATCAACAAAACTGATCCGTGCCATCTGGGTGTTGTCGCCGCGGCGTAGGCCAGTTTTGACAATACGAAGGTGTCCGCTAACGCGGCCGGTGAGCTTTGGAGCGATCTCGTCTACTAGCTTGTGGGCGGTAGCAAGGGTGTTAAGTGAGCTAACAATCATACGGCGGTTGTGTAAATCGCCCTTTTTTGCCTTGGTAATGAGCTTTTCGGTGTATGGAAGCAAGGTCTTTGCTTTTGGCAAAGTAGTTTCGATGCTGCCATGTTCAACGAGCGATGTGGCAAGGCCCTTAATGAGGGCTGTGCGCTGGTCGTTCTCGCGGCCGAATTTGCGGCCTTTATATCCGTGACGGTGCATGACTAAAGCTCCAACTCCGCCATCTTCTCTTTAACTTCGTCCAAAGCTTTGCTGCCAAAACCTTTGAGGTCGCGGAGCTCGGCGTCACCAAGAGAGAACAAGTCTTTTAGGGTGTGGATTTCGTTATTGATGAGGGCATTAGTTGTGCGGGCACTAAGGTTAAGGTCTTCGATTGGGGTCATGAGTGCTGGAGCTTCGTCACCTTCGTCAGCGGCTTTGGTGGCGCTGTCGATAAGTGGGGCTGGAGCTTCAACGCGGGTCTGGCCGGCAAGCGCGGTGTACTGGTTAACCAAAATAGCGCTGGCTTCTTCAAAAGCATCACGCGGAGTGATTGAAGCGTCGGTATCAACGGTCAAAAGTAGCTTGTCGAGGTCAGTTGCCTGGCCAACGCGGGTGTTTTCAACTTTGTAGCGAACGCGGAGGACTGGGCTAAAGATTGCATCAAGTGCAATCATGTCGCTGGCCTTCTTGGTGGCGCTTTCGTCGATTGAACGGTAACCTCGGCCTGTTTCGATAACTAGATCCATGGTAAAAGTTGCTTTGTCGTCGTCAATAGTCGCGATGACTTGGGTTGGGTTTACTATTTCGACATCGGCGTTAACCTGGATATCCTTGGCTGTAACCGTTCCCTTGCCTTTTTTAACAATACGAAGTGTTTGCGGTTCTTGGCTGTAAACACGGAAACGGATGCTTTTAAGATTCAACATAATGTCAACTACGTCTTCTTTGACGCCCTTAACAGTGGTGAACTCGTGAGTTGCGCCTTCGATCTTGAAGGCGGTGATTGCGGCACCGGAGATGCTGCTGAGCAAAACGCGGCGAAGCGAGTTACCTAGTGTCATACCGTAACCGGTGTGTAGTGGCTCGATAACGAAAGTTGTGCTGGTTGCACTGTGATCGTCGATGCGGCTCAATGTTGGTGTGTGAATTTGCTTTGACATAATGTATTTCCCGCCTCCCTAGCGTGAGTAATATTCTACGATTAATTGCTCTTTGATCTCAGGTTCGGCTTCTTCTCGGGTTGGTAACCCAGTAACGGTAATAGACAACTTTTTGCGGTTGACCTTTAACCAGCTGAGGCTGATGTCTGGAACTTCTGGGCTGACTTCGTCAATTTTCTGGAAGTAGTTGTTACTGGCGCTGTGCGGACGGGCTGTAATTTCGTCTCCGGCTTTTAGGCGGATAGAAGGAATGTCAACACGGCGGCCGTTCAACATAAAGTGGCCATGGGTTACAAGCTGGCGCGCAGCTGGACGTGACGGTGCAAAACCGGCACGGTAAACAGCATTGTCCATGCGTTGTTCTAGCAAACGGAGCAGTGTCTGGCCAGATTGGCCTTTGCCGCGGTTTGCTTCAGCCATAAGGTTAGAAAATTGCTTTTCCAACAGACCGTAAAGTCTTTTAACCTTTTGCTTTTCGCGGAGCTGCAGTGAATACTGGCTAGCTTTGTTGCGTTGGTTGCGGCCGCCCTGCATACCAGGAAGCGTACTGCGCTTAACCATAGCTTTTGCAGCTTTAGGATGCAGCGCGTAGCCTTCACGGCGGGATTGTTTAACGATAGATGGTTTGCTCATAGTTTAGACCCTCCGTGCTTTCTTTGGGCGGACGCCGCCGTGCGGCACGCCTGTTACGTCATGGATACCGTCTAATGCAATGCCGGCAGTCTGCATAGCGCGGATTGCAGCTTCGCGTCCAAGGCCGATGCCTTTGACATATACATCAGCTTTAGCGACACCGTGGTTCTGCTTTGCTTCACCAAGGGCTTTTTCTGCTGCAACCTGGGCTGCGTATGCTGTACCTTTTTTGGAACCGCGGAAACCGCAGGCACCAGCGCTAGAAAATGTTAATGCGCCGCCGTTTAGGTCAGTAACAGTAATGATCGTGTTATTAAATGTTGCAAGAATGTGCACTTGGCCCACTGGGACCGCACGCTTGATCTTCTTACGCTTTGGAGCGGCAGCAACTGGAGCTTCTGCCTGCTCGGTAGTCGTAACGACTTCTTCTGGTGTTGTTGTAGTTGTATCTTCAGCCATAATATTAAGTCTTCGCTGCTACTTTCTTCGCTGTACCACCAACAGTGATTTTCTTACCACGGCGGGTACGCGCATTGGTACGGGTTCGCTGGCCACGTGATGGCAAGTTGGCCGTATGGCGCAGGCCACGGTATGATTTGATATCTTTCAAACGCTTAATGTTTGCGACAACAATGCGCTGTAATTCACCCTCAACGGTGTAATCAGCGGCAATTACTTCTGTAATGCGGCCGAGTTCGTCGTCGGTTAGGTTTTTTACACGGACAGTCGGGTCAACTTTAGCCTTGGCGATAACGAGCTCGCTTGTCTTTGGTCCAATGCCGTAGACGTAGGTTAAAGCAATACCAATCTGCTTTTCGGATGGAATAGTAACACCAGCAATACGTGCCATAAATTAACCTTGCCTTTGCTTGTGCTTAGGTTTGAACTTATTGATGACGTATAAACGTCCTTTTCGCTTGACGATTTTGTCGTCTGGGCTCATTTTTTTGATACTCGCACGTACTTTCATACGGATCGCTCCTTTCAAAGGGGTGACACACTGCGTTAGTTATTAATAATTAGACTCTTTGCAAGAAACTACATCTCTGGTCTTTTAGGACCTTGCTATGTCTTTTCTTGTAAAGTTTCTGTCGTGCAACCATCTTAGGTTGCGTAGCTTAGCGCAGTTCAGAGTCATAATCGAGCACAAAAGTTGAGATGTACAAAGAAGTACATTGAGACTTTTTGACGCAGATTTTGGCCTGAAATGTGCAAGCTACGAAAGCTAAGATTTGCGGTAGGTTATACGACCTTTGGTGAGATCGTAAGGTGTCAATTCTACCGTCACGCTGTCTCCTGGCACGATACGGATAAAGTGCTTTCGCATCTTACCTGCAACGTGTGCAATGATTTGATGGCCATTCTCGAGTTCAACACGGAACTGGGTGCCCGGTAGTGTCTCGGTGATGGTACCGGCTAGTTCGATGACTTCCTTGTTCTTGGCCATAAATATCAACACTCAGTGTACCAAATCTGGGCACTAATGTAAAGGGTAATTACTCTGTTACAGTTTTGGCTTTTTTGGAGCGTCTGAAGAGGCGTTTTTTGTTGTTGGTTGGTTCTTCATTTTCACCGCCAAAGTAGCCTGGCTCAGAGTATTGGTCATAAGTTACCATCAATGCACGTGACTCAACCGCACGGAGTGTCTCAAGGGCTACAGATACAAGGATCAAGATGCTGGTACCGCCAATGGCAATGTTAACTTTCAAGAACGCTTGGGCTAGGATTGGTAGCAAGGCTAAGAGACCGAGTGAGAACGAACCAAAAAGTGTTAGGCGGTTAACGACCTTGCTCAAGTACTTTTCCGTCTGTTTGCCAGCACGGACTTCGCCAATGAAGCCACCCTGTTGCTGGAGGTTTTCGGCAATTTCCTTGGCATTGAATGTGACGCTGGTGTAAAAGAACGTAAACACAACAACCAAGACAAAATAGACAATTGGATAAATATACGGGGTAAAGCCACCAGCCGCGAAGGTTGTGGAGCTTGGGTTCTGGAACCAGCTGACAAGATGAGTCCCCAGCTGCTGGTACTTAACGGTTGTCGAAGAGCTCAGGATCTGGCCAACGTAGCTCGGCACGCTCAAAAACGCCACGGCAAAGATAATCGGGATAACGCCGGCAGCAATCAGCTTAATCGGCAAGATAGTAGTCACGCCGCCATAAGCCCGTGAACCCTGTACGCGTTTGGCATAGTTGACAGTGACGTTTCGCGCCGCCTCGTTGATCTTAACCACCAGCCAGGTCACCGTCACAATCGACAAAACCAGGATACCGGCATAATAAAAGGCTGTACGGTTAAAAGGCATATTAACGCCCAGGATGTGCCACTTGTGCGCACCGTCATAAACGCTACCAACAATGCTGCTGATGGTGCGCGGCAGTCCACTAACGATACCAACAGTAATAACCAAGCTAATCCCGTTTCCAACGCTCTGTTCGGTAATAAGCTCACCGAGCCACATAAGAATCATCGAGCCACCGGTGAGGGCAGCGACCATTAACACCCACTGTGAAAGCGTTGCCCCGGCAGTAATATCACCAAGGCCAGAGTAGCTGCTGGCAACCTGACGGACGAGGTAGATCATACCAACCGACTGAATAAGAGCCAGCGGAAAGGCTATCATACGGGTATATTGATTCAGCTTCTTGCGGCCAAATTCGCCTTCTTTGTTGAGGGCTTCAAGCTTCGGAATAGCGCGGGTAAGCAGCTGGATAATGATAGAGGCGTTGATGTACGGCCCCATACCAACCAACATGATAGAAAAGTTAGCCAAGGCACCGCCAGATAGAACATTAATAAAGCTGACTAGTGACGAAGACTGGGCAGAGTTAAAAGCGTTCTGGATAATCTGCTTAAGGGTTTCGGGGTTACTGAGCGGGATAGGAACGTGCGCTAAAAAGCGGAAAACTAAAAGCATGCCTAAGACCGCAAAAATGCGTTTGCGCATATCTGAGCTTTTTAACGACAAACTTATCGTCTTCCAGTTCACGGAAATAGACCCCTTTATTTTTTACTCTCTAGTATTTAAACGTATTTTGGCAACTAATGCCAGACTAAGCCTGTGTCTTCTCGGTATTTTTAGCAACCCGGGCAACCTGGATGGTCGGCGTAAAGGTGCCGCCAGCCGCTGTTACGGCCTCGATTGCGGACTTGGTAGCCAACTGCAATTTAACAACATGCTTGGCAGTAACTTTGCCGTTGCTGATGAGCTTTGTCATGACGTGCGGGCTGGAAACAAGACCAGCTTCAAAGGCGCTAAAGTTGTCGACAGTACCTTTGATTTTCGCAAGGTCAGCGAGCGTTACGAGTTCTGGCTTAATGTGCTTGCTCTTAAAACCGCGGAGTTTTGGCAGGCGCTGCATAAGCGGGTTCTGGCCGCCTTCAAAACCTGGCTTGCGGGTCGAACCTGTACGGGAGCCGTAGCCTTTGGTACCGCGCCCGGCAGTTTTACCTTGTCCGGCAGCAATACCGCGTCCGACACGGCTTTTGCCTTTGCCGGATTTGGTGGTAGTTGTAAGTTCGTGAAATTTCATTTATTTAGCCTCCGCTACAGCTTCTGCTGCAGGCTTAGCTTTTGCAGCAATTTTCTTGGCCGCGTCGTCTTTGCCAGCCAGACGGGTTGTGACCCAGTTCTTGCTTGGTACTTGCTGCTCAAGGGCATTTAAAACAGCGTAGGCAGTGTTAATTTTGTTGGTTGAACCGAGTGATTTACTAAGCACGTTGCTAACACCGGCAACTTCCAAAATTGTACGGACGACACCGCCAGCGATCAGACCGGTACCAGCGCTTGCTGGCTTGATCAAAATCTTGGCGCCGCCAACGCGGCCGAGGGCTTCGTGCGGGACAGTGCCTTTGTAAAGGTTTACAGTCATCATGTGCTTTTTAGCAACGTCAGTGGCTTTTGTAACGGCAGCGGTAACATCCGCGCCTTTAGCTACGCCAATTCCAACTTTGTGCTTGCGGTCTCCAACGACAACGAGTGCCTGGAAACGGAAACGGCGGCCACCCTTAACAACACGTGCGACACGGTTGACGTGGATAATGCGCTCGTCAAACTGCTTTTCTTCCATTGGTTCTTGCGGACGTCTGCGGTCATTGTTTCTTGATGGGTTCATTAGAATTCCAATCCTCCTGCACGTGCGGCTTCCGCAAGTGCTTTAACGCGTCCATGATACTGCCGGCCACCGCGGTCAAAAACTACTTTCGTAACTTTTGCGGTTTTGGCTTTTTTAGCAATTTCGGTTCCTGCCCAAGCAGCTTTTTCGGTCATTGTTCCCTTAACAGATTTTTCACCAACGGTAGTGATGGCAACAAGTGTTACTTGCTTGCTGTCGTCGATAATCTGGGCGGTAATGTTCAGGTTGCTGACAAAAACGCTAAGACGCGGGCGTTCGGTCGTACCGGTAACGGTTGAACGGATACGGTTTTTGCGTTGAGTGCGGGTGTGTAGTTTTTTGGCTAAATTATTCATTATTTTTCCTTACCTGACTTACCGGACTTGCGGATAATACGTTCGCCGACGTACTTAATGCCTTTGCCCTTATATGGCTCTGGCTTCTTAAGCTTGCGGATGTCTGCGGCAATCTGGCCAACTTGCTGTTTGTCGATACCGCTGATGGTAATGACGTTTTGTTCAAGCTTGGTCTGGATGCCTGCAGGAATCTTAAAAATAACATCGTGTGAAAAGCCAAGGTTTAGCTTAAGGTCCTGGCCTTGGGCGGCAACGCGGTAACCAACACCGTTGATTTCTAGCTGTTTGCTAAAGCCGGTGGTTACACCAACGACCATGTTGTTTACTAGTGTGCGCATCAAACCATGCTTGGCACGGTTTTTTGGCTCGTCATTAATTCTTGTTACGGTTGCAACGCCATCAGCTACAGTTACTGTTACACCTTCGAGCGTTGCTTGGCTCAAAGTTCCTTTACCACCGGCAACGGTAATAAGATCGGTGTCGACAGTGATTGTCACTCCTGATGGGATAGCAATAGGTTGTTTTCCTATACGACTCATATGATCTCCTTAGAACACTTTACAAATTAATTCACCGCCAAGGTGCTGCTGCTTGGCATCTTTGCCAATCATAAGACCCTTGGAAGTACTGACAACGACAATGCCGCGTCCGCGCTTAACAACTGGGATTTCCTCACTTGATGAATACCAGCGGCGGCCTGGGCGGCTGAGGCGTTCGATTTCTGTAATACGGGCGTTGCTGTCTTCGCTATTGATGTTAACGGTCAAGACTTTGTAGCCAGAAGCATCGTTATCAACAGAGTAGCCATCAACAAAGTTCTGGTCTTTTAATACTTTCGCAACGGCTTCTTTGAGGTTGCTGTGCGGCATAGTAACGGTGTGCTTACGTACACCAATGGCATTACGTATGCGGGTTAGCATGTCAGCGATTGGATCGGTCGTGATTATGCTCATATTATTACCAGCTCGCTTTCGTTACACCCGGAATTTCGCCTTTGACAGCATGTTCGCGGAAGCTTAAACGGCTCAGACCAAACATGCGCATGTAGGCACGTGGACGGCCGGTTTCTGTGCAGCGGTTCTTCCAACGGGTTGGGCTGCTATTGCGAGGCAATTTAGCCAAGCCGTCAAGGTCGCCAAGCGCTTTAAGCTCAGCACGCTTTGCGGCGTACTGCTTGATCATTTTCTTACGCTTTTCGTCGCGTACAATGCTAGATTTCTTAGCCATATTATCTGTCTCCCTTTTCAAATGGCATACCGAATTTGGTTAATAGTGCACGTGCATGTGCTGGTTCTGCTGATTTAATCGTAAATATTACCTGTAATCCGTGAGGGGTCGTAGTTTCTTCGAATGTTAGTTCTGGGAAAACTGACTGTTCTGTCAGGCCAAGCGCGTAGTTGCCCTGGCGGTCAAACGCTTTTGCGCTAACACCGTGGAAGTCACGTAAGCGAGGCAAAACGATGTTGATCAAACGGTCCATGAATTCGTACATACGGTCACCACGGAGAGTAACCTTTAGACCAATTTTGTTGCCTTCACGGAGCTTAAAGCTCGCGATTGAAAGCTTGGCAACAGTTTCAACAGGTTGTTGGCCGGTAATTTTCTTTAGGGTATTAGCAGCAATCTCAATCAGCTTTTTGTCATCCTTAGCACGGCCAAGGCCAACGTTGAGAGTAATTTTCTCAAGCTTTGGTACCTGGTGGACATTGGTAAGACCCAAGTCCTTCAAAAGCTCTTTAGCGTACTCTGTGTTATAGAGGGTCTTCAAGCGGGCTTCTGTAGTTGCTTGCTTCGCTGGTTTAGCGGTTTTAGTTGCAGTAGCCATTACTTTATCTCCTTGCCGGTGCTCTTAAATACACGGGTTTTAACACCTTTAGCGTCAATTTTGTGCTCTATCTTGCTTGCCTTCTTGCTAGTTGGCTCAACAATACCGACTTTACTAACCCAAATTGGCTTTGTCAGTTCGACAATGTCGCCCTGTGGGTGCGCACGGTTTGGCTTAACATGCTTTTTAACGATGTTAATGCCTTCGACGGTTACTTTGTTGAGGCTTGGGTGTGTGGCGGTAACCTTGCCGGTTTTGCCTTTGTACTTGCCACTGCGGACAACAACAGTGTCGCCAATCTTAAGGCGGATGTTAAACACAGTTTTTTTCTTCTCTAAGTTATACATTATAGGACCTCCGGCGCAAGGCTGATGATCTTGGCATAACCCTGGTCGCGAAGTTCGCGGGGTACTGGGCCAAAGATACGCGTGCCTTTTGGCAATCTGTCATCGCCAATAATTACTGCGGCGTTGTCGTCAAAACGGATTGTTGAACCATCCGGGCGGCGGATGGCATTACGGGTGCGGACAACAACTGCTTTAACAACTGACTTTTTCTTAACGCCGCCGCTTGGGTTGGCTTGTTTAACGGTAGCGACGATAACGTCGCCAACGTGCGCGTAGCGGCGACGGGTGCCGCCAAGGACGCGGATGCAAAGAATTTCTTTGGCGCCAGAGTTGTCGGCAACGAGGAGTCTTGATTCTTGTTGGATCATTACTTTGTCTCCTCTACGGCAGCTTCTTTAGGAGCTTTTGCCTTAACTTCTTCTGGTTCAACGTGCAGGATCTTGGCTGTTTCAACGACCCGTGCGAGCGTAAAGCGCTTGCGTGCACTAAGCGGACGGCATTCGCTGATTTCAACCTTGTCCCCAAGCTTTGCTTCATTCTTTTCGTCATGAGCCATGATCTTTTGAGTTACAGAATACTGCTTCTTATAGATCGGGTGTGTTTTACGGGTATGCACGGTAATGACAATGGTTTTTTCGCCCTTGTCGCTCGTGACAATACCAACTAGTGTGCGCGACATTATAGGGCCTCCTTCATAAGCTGTTCGCTTAAGACAGTTAATATTCTTGCCAAGTCTTTACGTTTGACTCGTACAATCCGGACGTTCTGAACCTCGCCAACGTGCATCCGGCGCTTTAGATCCGCGATTTCTTCGCGAAGCTCTGTAGCAGCGGTTGCCAGTTCGGCAGTTGATTGTTTACGGATATCAGTAATTTTCATAATTATTTCACCTCCTTGACAAGAAACTTAGTCTTGACAGGCAGTTTGTGTGCTGCAAGGCGCATTGCCTCACGAGCGACTTCTTCGGAAATACCGTCCATCTCAAACAAGATGGTACCGGCGTGGACTTTCGCTGCAAAGTATTCTGGAGAACCTTTACCGCTACCCATTTTTACGTCCTGCGGCTTTTTGGTAACAGGAGTATGAGGGAAAATGCGTATCCAGATCTGGCCGCCGCGCTTGATATAGCGGGTCATAGCCTGACGTGATGCTTCAATTTGACGGGATGTAATCCGCTTGTTTTCTTGTGACTGTAAGGCGTAAGTTCCGTGAGCGATGTAGTTACCACTGGTTGCAACACCACGGATTTTACCCTTTCGTACCTTGCGGTACTTGGTTCGGCTAGGCATTAACATGTTAGGCTACCTCACCCTTGTAAATCCATACTTTGATGCCAATGACACCAGCTGGGGTTTGTGCGCCAACTTGTGCGTAGTCAATATCTGCACGGAGTGTATGAAGCGGGACAGAACCCTGGACTTCTTTTTCGGTGCGGGACATGTCAGCGCCGTTCAAACGGCCTGACATCTGAATACGGATGCCCTTAGCACCGGCACGCATAGTTGCAGCTGATGAGCTCTTGATAGCACGGCGGAATGCAATCCGGCGCTCAAGCTGGTGAGCAATGTTCTCAGCAACAAGCTTGGCATACAGCTCAGGCTTCTTGATTTCTTCAATGTTCACTCTCACAGGAACGGCGTAGATCTTTTCAATTGCTGCCTTAAGCTCCTGGGCGCCCGCACCACCACGGCCGATGACAACACCAGCCTTAGCAGTAACGATAGTAACCGTGACAAGGTTTGGGCTGCGTTCAATATCAACTTTGTTAATAGCAGCGCGTGAACCAGTTTTCTTTTCGATCATACGGCGGACACTAAGGTCCTTGGTTAGGTAGTCAGCGTAATCACGCTTGCTAACAAACCATTTGCTGCGCCAGTCTTTGTTGACCTGAAGGCGCATGCTGATTGGGTTTACTTTTTGTCCCATTACCTTGCTTCCTTCTTTGTGGTTACTGGTTTAGCGGCCTTGGCATCAGATGCTTTAGCGGTAGATACAGCTGGCTTCTTAGCTGCGCGCATTTCGCCGTCTACAACCACTTTGATGTGGCTGGTACGCTTCTGGTATGGGTGTGCCATACCGCGTGAGACTGGACGGAAACGCTTGCTGCGTGGGCCAGGAGTAACGGAAATTTCGGTAATACGAAGTGTGTCGGGCTTGTAGCCATGGTTGTGGTCAGCATTGGCTTTTGCGCTGTTGATGACCTTAATTACAGATGTGGCTGAGTTACGTGGAGTGTGGCTTAAGATAACTAATGCGTCTGCAACAGTACGGCCGCGAACAAGGCTTGCAACAACTGATACTTTGCGTGGAGAGATACTAACACCTTTGGCAATTGCTTGTACTGGCATAATTTTAACCCTTCGCCATCTTACCGCCGTGTGAGCGGAACTTACGTGTTGGACTAAATTCACCAAGCTTGTGGCCAACCATGTTTTCGGTTACAAACACTGGAACGTGGACTTTGCCGTTGTGTACAGCCAAGGTGCGGCCAACAAAATCTGGTGAGATTGTACTGCTGCGTGCCCAAGTTTTGATGATGGTACGGTCGTCATTAGACAAAGCTGCAATTTTCTTTGCAAGCTTTGGATCGATAAACGGACCTTTCTTTAATGATCTAGACATATCGGCCTCCTAAGCTTGCTGTTCTTCCAATTTCTTTTAATACAAAGTCAACAGCGTTCTCAATAACCGGTGCCGCTATTCGGTTATAACCACCGATAGCATCGTAGGCATCTTTTTTCCACGCTATTGGATGGGCCAAAGGACTGTCAACAGCACTTATAGCAATTTCCTCAGCAACAACAGAAAGCATACCATCACGAGTTCTTGGATCAGATCCATTAGCGTACGATACAACTCTTTCTGTAAATCTGTTCATTTCTTTTTCTACTAAAGTATTAGGGAACATCATGGTTATTTCCTCTTCGCCGCGTGACGGCTCTTTACGATCATCTTACTTGTAGACTTACGCTTACGGGTCTTGTAGCCAAGTGTCTTAATACCCCATGGAGTGCGCGGAGCAGAACCATGGTTTTTACCACCACCAACACCGTGCCGACCACCGTCACCACCACCGTGCGGGTGATCAACAGCGTTCATAACAACACCACGTACAGATGGGCGGATGCCCTTCTTGCGGTTGCGTCCAGCTTTACCAATCTTGATGTTCTGGTGCTGTTCGTTACCAACGGTACCCAAGCTAGCCATACAATCAACATTGATCAAACGGATTTCGCCAGATGGCAAACGGACTTGGGCGTATTCACCCTCTTTAGCCATTAGCTGGGCATTGTTACCGGCAGAACGCACCATTTGGGCACCCTTACCAACTTGGATTTCGATAGCATAAATAGTTGAACCAACTGGGATGTTCTTGATTGGCAAACGGTTGCCAGCTTCAACAGGAGCGTCTTCGCCAGCCTGGATAACGCGGCCCTGGACAATTCCGGTGCCGGCTAAGATATAGTGGTACTTGTTGTCCTGGTCTTTTATGCGGGCAATACGGGCGCTGCGGTTTGGATCGTATTCAATCTCTTCAACGGTAGCTTTGGTGCCGGCAGGAAGGTTAAAGTTTACCAAACGGTAGAACTGGCGGACACCACCACCTTGGTGGCGGGTTGTAATACGGCCCTGGTTATTTCGTCCTGACTGTTTCTTTTTTACAACTATCAAGCTCTTAAGAGGCTTCTTAGTCGTGATTGTATCGAAGTCCTGGGTGGTCATGCCACGTTGGCCAGGAGTTGTAGGCTTATAAGCGCGAATAGCCATTAGATTGCCTCCCCAAATAAACCACCACGTTCTTCAATAATAGCTTCTGCAGCTCTTACTAAACCACCATTATTAATTGAACTAGCTAGAGCAGCTTTTCCAGCAAACATAGCATTTTCTTTAGGTGTATTGCTAGGATTTGCTGGTACAAAAACCGTATCTAATCCCGTAGCGTCTTTTATGCCAGTTGCGATAGAATTATGTGCAAGAACATCGTCAATATGTAAGACAAAAGGGTCTTGGTTATGAATAGCCATTACTTGGTCTCCTTCTTAGCCTTTTTGGCTTCTTTAGCAGCTTTTTGGTCAGCCTTAAGCTGCTTTTCTTCTTCTTGCTGCTCTTCTATGAATAATGGCAAAACATCGCCTTCACGGAGTGTTACATATGCCTTTTTAACATCGCTGCGGGTTCCGGTAATTGGGCGGCCGCCCTTGCGGTAACTTTGCTTAACCTTGCCCTTAGCAGTAGTTGTGCGGACACTGGTAACAACAACGTCAAACTGCATGGTCACGGCGCGGGCAACAGAATGCTTGTTTGAACCGGTTGGGACTTCAAAGACATAGGTCTTAATGTTGTCGCGCTGGCTCATGGCATATGCCTTTTCGGAGATTCTAGGAATTAACATGAGATCTTTCATTATTTGGTCTCCTTAGCTGTTTTGCCAGTTGCGGCAGCAGAAGTTGGAGCAAGCCATTCAGCAATGATGTCGAGTGATTTTGCAGTAATGATGACTGAGTCGGCATTAAGCAGGTCATACACATTTAGGTAGCGGGCTTGGGTAACCTTAACGTCAGCCAGGTTGCGGGTTGCGCGGACTGACATTTCGTCCTTAGCGTCAACAACAATCAATACTTTCTTGGTAGCGCCAAGTTTGCTTAGAAGTGCTGCAACTGGTGCAACTTTGCCGTCTTTGAAATCAATTTCGTCGATAACAGAGATAACGTCGTTCTTGACGCTGAGTGCCTGGCGGATAGCCTGGCGCTTGGTCTTAACTGGAAGTTCTTTGGTAAAGTTTTCGTTGCCAGTTGGACCAAAAGTAATACCACCGCCACGCCAAATTGGAACGCGGATCGAACCAAAACGTGCGCGGCCAGTTCCCTTTTGCTTCCATGGTTTGCGGCCACCACCAGATACTTCACCGCGCTTGAGCGTGTGAGCATTTACGGTGCGGCTGTTGGACATATAAGCGGTGTAAGCCTGCTTTAAAAGTTCGTGGGAAGTTACTTCAAGGTCAAAAATGCCTTTTGGAAGCTTTGCGGCGGTCGTAGCTTTAACGCCGGCCTTGGTATAAGTAGGGACGCTCATTAGTTGGTTCCTTTCAGTAGCACAATGCTTTTACGCGGGCCAGGAACGGCTCCGCTGACAGCGATAACGTTTAGCTCTGTGTCAACAAGTTCAATCTTGAGACCGCGAACAGTAACTTGGTCACCGCCCATGCGGCCAGCCATACGCTTGCCCTTAAAAATACGCTGTGGGTACATTGAGCCAATTGAGCCTGGCTTGCGGGTATCACCCTTACCACCGTGGGTTTTGCGCTGGCGCTTAAAATTGTGGCGCTTGATGGTTCCGGCAAAGCCTTTACCCTTGCTTGTCCCAGTAACTTGGACGGAATCACCGACACTAAAAACGTCGGCCTTGAGTTCGGTGCCGACGGTTAATTCTTCTGTGATTTCGTCCACGCGGATTTCGCGTGTAATTTTTGATGGTGCTACACCAGCTTTGGTAGCGTGGCCTTGAGCCGGCTTGCTGGCGTTCTTGGCAACTTCTGTGCCAATTTGGACCGCTTGATACCCATCAGTATCAATGGTCTTCACTTGCGTAATGACGCAAGGACTAGCGGAAAGCAAGGTAACAGCAGTAACAACACCAGTATCAGATACTAGGCTTGTCATGCCGACCTTTCGAGTAATAAGTGCTTTCATAGATTCCTTATTTTTTATGAGTTATCTTTCGATATCTCTGTGAGGCACAGCTATTAAAAACCTTGGTAGGAGGCGGTTTCTAATCTGTTAGACCTGCCAATTTACCAAGTGCTGCGTACACAATTTGTTGATATACCACTACAGATTACCATGCTAACACTACCCCTGTCAAGACGTTGTGCATTCTACTGCGTGTTGCAGCATATTTTACATTAGCTTTAGCGTTTTACTTTAATATAAGGCTGCCCTACACTTGTACGCATGTTAAGAACTGGAATAGAAGTAGGCGTCGACTTAAGCAAACTTAACGCAAAAGGGTTTGAGCAAGGCGGTATTGGCCTGGTTACCTTTGGACTTGGTAGTTTGATGCTAGCTCATGGTAGTAACACTTATGATGTACATGAGCATGCACAGACATTGCTTGAGGAATTGGCCGAAGTTGGGATCAAAACCGCGATTATAAACGACAACCACCAAGACCTCCCGGCGGATGCCTGTGGAATTTCGTCTACTTTGGTTGAAATGGTCCAGGCGCAGCTTGGCTACCCTCCCGTATATGCTCCCAACGAATACGGCGGGTTTTTAACTTCACTAAACGCTCTAGGTGCGGCAGCTAGAAGTGCAAAAGTAGATCCACGCAGAGCAGCGCACGTGGACACAAGATTTACCTCTTACTGGGGTGCGCGAGCGGCATTTTTTGATAGATTTATACGCGTAGGCAACCAGGATGGCAAAAAGCACCCACTACAGATGTTAGCAACGGTTACTGTTGGTATGGCAACCACCACCAGTTTATTTGGAGAGTAGAACTGTTATTCCTCAGCGAATATAGGTTTTAGGTCATTCCATATTTCCGGCATATCTTGAGCCGTTTTTAGCCAGTACCACCACTCCAAGCCCCAAAGGTCAGCTGGAAGCAGTTGCGTACGGCGCACGTATGCCACAGCTTCCTGGACTCTTTCCCTGTTCATACTCTTAAACTGCTCTTCGACAGTTAACTTTGAAGTGCCTTCTGGACCCCACGGTTCAGCTTGGAGCTCATGGATGAAAGATTTACGGCGCTTAAACAGATAGATAATTTGTGCCCGCAGGTGGTATGTCCAAGCTGGGCGGACAGAGTGGCGGTACTTGCCGCGCCTAAAGAAGTAACGGTAGATTGTGTAGGAGTACATATCTGGTTTTGGGCCAAATAATGGGAAACCGCCGGAGTCGCTGGTGCTCATTATGACTATCCGGCTTGGATCCAATGTTTTAACCAGTTTAAACTCACGTTTTAATCTGTTACGGTCATAGTTACCATCTAGTCCAAAGGCTTTTAGCAGTGCTTCGTTTTCTAACTCATAGCTTAAGATACATTTCCGGCCTTTATATCTGTTAACCACCACTGTAATGTAGTCGTCCAGCGCCTTTTGCCACTCTGCATCCGGTAACACTTTTGCCCAAGCCGGCCAATGGCTCTCGGGCCAACGGGGCTGCCGGAGGCCAAGGCATAGCAAAACAGCACAATTAGACTGCTCGGCCATATCAACCTGCCAGTCGAGCTCTGTGAAGTCGTAGGAGCCTTGTTTGGGTTCGTGGAGATCCCAGTAGCTCATAAGGCGCAATCTCCTTACACCCAGATCATCCAGTGCCGCTTTTAGACACTCCTTGGGGTCAACGCTCATTTCCAGGGCATATTTATATGAAAAAGTAGCGCCAAATTTCATAAATTAAGTGTAGCACTAAGAAGTTCTTATTCGCACAGGGACGCCGTATGGACACTGTGATAAACATTTTGCCACAATAACAAGGGATATGTGTCTGGCTAGGCGCTCTGGATTTGGAGGTTGCATCCGTAAAGTATCAGGATATCTGGAACGCCTATCACGTCTAAAAAAATCACGTTCATATGCAGCATGTTTATATAAACTAAATGCCAACTCATTAATATCTTCACATCCACCGCAAAGTTCAGGTACAGCACCTCTGGCGGCCGTTAGAAGTTCGTCTTCACCTGCTTCGTATGGGGGAAACTCCACCTAATAAAGTTATCAAAACCCTTTAGCATAAGCTGTTAGATATGCCACAGTTGGATTAATGCACAATTCCGAGCTCGCGGGCAATATCAAAAGACTTATAAAACTGGCTGTGCAGCGGACTCGGTAAGTTCGCGGATGTAAACCAGCCAATTTCATCAATCTTGTGTGGTTCGCCAATTTTTATAGATTTAGGATCAACCAGCACGGCGTGGGTAAACGCCATCCAGTGCGTAGGCGTACCGTTGTTGTCACGGATGGCTTCGTAGGCTTTTAGAAGTTTTATTTCCAATGCTTCGGTCATTAGTTCTTCTTTAACTTCGCGCCGTACGCCTTCTACTAGAGTTTCGCCAAATTCTAAAGCCCCGCCGCCAATGTCCCAGTTGCCCTGTTCATCACGGCAGTTCTGGCTCCGTTTTTGTAATAAAATATTGCCTTTGCCATCGTGAATGACAAAATTAGCCGAAATACCAATATAATCAATTCCCCGCCTAAGGTCCAAAGCTTCTGCGGCCACAACAACTTTATTCATGACTTTAATATACCATTTTGACCGCTGTAAGTTTTTTCATATATAAAATAGTTGATTTTGGTTATGGTTCCAGTGTATGTTTAAGGAGCATTCTTCTGTTTTGGGAGGGTGATAAGCAATGCGGCGAGGGTACGGCCCAAACTGGTTGTGAGCTGCTATTGTAGGAAGGTTGTAAAAATAGAGGCGGCGGCTTGTTCCATGGACAAGAGTTGACCAACCTTTTACCTCCGGCACCATCGCTAAGCGGCAAATTGTATCCGTGCGGCGCGAGACTCAGACTAGCGTGAAAAAGAGGGCTGATAACCCTGCTCAGCAATAATTCGAAATAGCTGGCTATGCGCGAAGAATACATCTGACGGAATACGAAATAACCCCGAAGCTTATCAGGCCCGGGGTTATTTTTTTGTTAACTTACCACTCTTAGAGATCATCGTCAGCTTGTTGTGGACGCCAAAAATCTAGTGCATCTGTGTTGAATACATTCGAGAAGTTACCAACCCCCCAATCGCTTAGCCGTAAGACTTTAGCAATATGTTTCCCGGCCTTCACGGAATTGCGGACAAGAATACTTGGATGCTCAACATTTGTGTCGAAATGTACATGAGGCGCGAATGTAATGACACGTGCTAACTCTAATTCCTCAAATGCGGTTATTGCACCAGGCACGCTGAAGCCAGCCTCGTTAATAACAAAAGTACGAGTAACATGAGGGCCGAGCTGTGTCGTGCCTTCGAAATAATTAGCATGAAAGTGAATCATAAAAAGTAAAAGGCCCGGTTTCCCAGGCCCCTTTAGATGGTTACATTTTGATTTCAGCGTCGCAGCCGGCTGGCAGGCTCAAGTTCATGAGGCTGTCGATTGTCTTTGGAGTTGGGTCAAAAACGTCAATCAGGCGCTTGTGAATACGCATTTCAAACTGTTCACGACCTTTTTTAAACACGTGCGGGCTGGTAACAACGGTGAAGGTGTTACGACGGGTTGGGAGAGGGATTGGACCAGCAATGGTAGCACCTGTGCGGAGCGCGGTATCAACAATCTGCTTAGCAGACTGGTCGATTACTTTGTGGTCGTATGCCTTGAGACGGATACGGATGCGTTGCTTGCCTTCAGTTTTTACTGGTGCAGCTGCTTTGGTTGCTGCGGGCTTTTTTTCTTCAGCCATAATATATAAAACCTTTCTTCACGTGCGATGTAACATCTTTGGCCCATTATAGAGAGCGGGACAACGACTTTTAGTCATCGTCATTAATTTACCCTGTTATCTTACAACATTTTTCTTTAAAAGAAAAGCCTAACCAACTTGGCTAAGATCTACGCCATGAATTTCAGCGTTTAACCATGCACCTGCAAATACAATTTCTCGAAATATTACTTTGCCCGCATGAGCTGCAACAGATCTTACATCTGGTTTAGGATGAGTTTCTAATACTTGATCCATATTAACTCTTGCAACAGCAACTCGCCCAGCGAAATCAGCTCCATAAGCTACTGGAGCTACCGAATCCTCAAATCCATTTTTCATTTTTGTGTTCCTTATTAATACTTATGCTTTAATTATATTCCTACTGTCAAGCAATTTAATTAATTCGCATTTCCTCTTCCTGCTGGGTGCCTGGACTTGCTTACTCTTTTCATTGCGTTAGCTATAAGTTTATCAACGCCAAATGGCTCGTTAAACATAAGGCGAGCACGGTTTGGCTCAGGATCACCTGTAATTTTATCTGCACAAACTTCTTTATAATGCGGTCCTGGAGGAGATATCAGTGTTAGCTGGACATAAGGTGGATTTGCATCGGGGTTAGACAGCACGCTGGCGGCTTCGATGTTATACGACATATCACGCACAATACGTAGCGAAGCATTTTCGCCATCAATTCTAACAGGTATAACAGGCCCCTTAAACTCTACAGACATAAGCACTCCTAAGATACTTATTATGAATGTCTATCTAGATAAGTCAGTGAGCTTCTTTACACGATGGTATTTTTGCTTTTCTAAATTCCTGGCTGGTCAGGCTCAGTTATTGCTTCCTGGCTTACTTGAGATCGTATTAACTGTTCAACCACCTCATGATTAAAGGCTGGGCATGTACCATTTCTCATTGGGCTTTTACAGCGATCTATACGGCTGAGAAGACGTTCGCCAAGTAGGCTGGTATCCAGGTCTGCTTCTTGGTCTACAACTCTACCAAAAAAACCGCGTTGCAAAAAACCATCTTCGTCTGTAAAAGTTATAGCTAGATCTGTTAAAGGACTTCTAAGTTCGTCTTTTTTTATACTTATAGCTACATCACCTACAACCATTCCCGCTCTATCGCATCCAGGACAAAATTCCGCCATCTCAATTAACCTCATTTAATTAAACCTACTTTAGCATAGTTTTGACTAAAATAACAAAATCTCATTTCCTGGAACAATTCAAACATGTCACTGGCCGATGCATTTGGATGCAGTTTTTCGTTTCTTGCCGTGCATAGAAGCGTAGTTGAGCCGTTCTCGGTCATTTTCAGGAGTGCAGTGCAGAGCTAAGGCCGAGCACGAAAAAGGAGCTGTACAAACGTACTGCTCCTTTTTCTGTCGCAGGTTTTAGCCTGCAATGTACCCTGATAAATGGGCGAGAACCTACTTAGTAATCTTAGTAACAACACCAGCACCAACAGTACGGCCACCTTCGCGGATAGCGAAGCGGAGACCTTGTTCCATGGCGATTGGCTGGAGAAGCTTCACTTTGAAAGTGATAGTGTCACCAGGCATAACCATTTCTTTGTCAGCTGGGAGTTCAACTTCACCAGTTACGTCCGTTGTGCGGAAGTAAAACTGTGGCTTGTAGCCCTTGAAGAAAGGAGTGTGACGGCCGCCTTCTTCTTTGGTCAAGATATAAACTTCAGCGTCAAATTCGGTGTGAGGAGTGATAGTACCTGGCTTAGCCAAAACTTGGCCGCGCTCGATATCTTCACGCTCGATACCGCGGAGGAGGATACCGACGTTGTCGCCAGCCTGACCTTGGTCGAGGTTCTTCTTGAACATTTCAACACCGGTAACAACGCTCTTACGAGTGTCCTTAAGACCGACGATTTCAACTTCTTCGTTAACCTTAACGATACCAGTTTCGATACGACCGGTTGCAACAGTACCACGACCCTTGATCGAGAATACGTCTTCGATGCTCATCAAGAATGGCTTATCGAGTTCGCGCTTTGGTTCTGGAACGAAGTCGTCCATAGCCTTAACGAGTTCCATAATAGCGTCTTCAGCTTCTTTGTCGCCGGCCATAGCTTTTGTAGCTGAGCCCTTGATGATTGGAGCGTTTTCGTCATAACCATTCTTGGCCAAGAGTTCGCGGATGTCCATCTCAACAAGTTCGATGAGTTCTGGATCAGCAAGGTCCATCTTGTTCATGAATACGAGGATGCTTGGAACACCGACCTGGCGGGCGAGCAATACGTGCTCACGAGTCTGTGGAAGTGGACCGTCGTTTGCAGCAACAACCAAGATTGCGCCGTCGATCTGAGCGGCACCGGTAATCATGTTCTTAACGTAGTCGGCGTGACCTGGCATGTCGACGTGCGCGTAGTGGCGCTTTTCTGATTCGTATTCCTGGTGGGAAGTAGCAATCGTGATACCACGAGCTTTTTCTTCAGGTGCGTTGTCGATCTGGTCGTAAGCAATTGGTTGGTTAACTTTGCTTGGCATACGCTTTGCCAAAACAGTAGTAATTGCAGCTGTTAGAGTTGTTTTACCGTGGTCAACGTGACCCATAGTACCTACGTTAACGTGAGGCTTTGTTCGATCAAAATTCTCTGCCATGTGGAGAGTCTCCTTGTTATGATAATTTGTTATTATTTCCGCGATCTTACTGCTCGGCCGCTCCATCTGGAGCAAACCTAACAATGCCCTCACGCGAGATGGTCTTAATATACCTCAAACTATAGGTGTTTGTAAAGGGTTAAAGCTCCGTAAAATGCAACCGGCTCACTGCTTCATGGATACATTCAGCAACTACTAAACCGCTCATGTGATCAGTTACAACCCAGCGGTCGTTATTTTTTCTGTACGGGTCATCAGGTACCTCTACATAACCACTAGTATTTGGAACTGTTGCCCCTTCAACACCTACTTCGCCAATTGCAGCAATAACTCTTTCCATAGTGCCATATTCGGCCTCTGGATCTAATGGGTAGCGAGCCTGGGTTTCTAGAACCTTATTTGGTTGTAGGAATTTTGGTGCAAAAGCATATCTAAGCGTTACGTTGGCTGTTTCAAGTTGTTTACGATCATTTGAAGCCACTTTAATACGCGCCTCGACAAAAACTCGATTACATAATGCCGCCATATCAAATCGTTCGAGCAGGCTTGAACCATACACGAAGCCCCTATACATCGGTGTCACTACTGCAGTTTGCGAGTTGCCTTTAGAAGTAATTACTAGATGATGAGCATCATCAATAATGCCATCTTCATAGGCATCATCAATTATATGGGGAGCCTGGCGATGTGCCTCAAGTGTCAAAAGTGTTTGTGCTACAAGTTCGGGATGAGTAGGCATGTCAATTCTCCGCCACCCAGTTATTAATTATCAGTCACTTTCGAATCTGAACAATTTCTTTGGCGCACCGATCATTACTGCACCAGCAGCAACTGCTGCAAATAAAATTGCGCCGCCGACTACATAAAGAGTTGATCGTGTTTCACTATCGCGAACAAGGTCAACAGGTGCTTCGGCAGGATTAATATATTCGGGAGTTTTAGGAGACATTATTTTGCTCGTTTAGATGCAATTGCTTCGGCAACGTGGTTTGGAACGTCAGCGTAGTGGTCAAGCTCCATTGAGCTGCTTGCGCGGCCTTTGGTAGAAGAACGTAGCGCGGTTGTGTAGCCAAACATTTCGCCAAGAGGAACAAAAGCAGTAATTTCTTTGATGCCGGAGCTTAGGTCTTCCATGGATTCAATGCGTGCGCGCTTGGAGTTTAGGTCGCCGATGACGTCACCCATGAACTCTTCAGGAGTTACAACAACGACTTTCATGACAGGTTCGAGCAAAACTGGTCCAGCGGCTTTCATTGCGGCCTGGAAGCCCATTGAGCCGGCGATTTTGAAGGCCATTTCGTTGGAGTCAACTTCGTGGTAAGAACCGTCAAACAGCTCAACAATAACATCAACAACTGGGTAACCAGCGACGGTACCGGTGCTCATGGCTTCAACAACACCAGCTTCAACTGGCTTGATGTATTCACCAGGTATAACACCACCCTTGATGGAGTTTTTGAACTCAAAGCCCTTGCCTTGTTCGTTTGGAGAAATTCTGAGCCACGCGTCACCGTATTGGCCACGTCCACCAGATTGGCGGATAAACTTACCTTGGGCTTCAACGCCTGCTTTGCGGACAGTTTCGCGGTAGGCAACCTGCGGCGCGCCAATGTTGGCTTCAACATCAAATTCGCGCTTCATGCGGTCAACCAGGATTTCGAGGTGAAGCTCACCCATTCCAGAGATAACCGTTTGGCCGGTTTCGTCGTCGACACGGATTCTAAATGTTGGATCTTCTTCGGCAAGGCGCTGCATAGCAATGCCCATTTTTTCTTGGTCAGACTTGGTCTTTGGTTCGATGGCGATAGAAACAGGTGGTTCTGGGAATTCGATGCTTTCAAGCACAATTGGGTGCGCAGGGTCACAAAGGGTATGGCCAGTAGTTGTAGCCTTTAGGCCGACGATTGCGGCAATGTCACCAGCACCCACTTCGGTAACGTCAGCACGTTTGTCGGCCTGGAGGCGGACAATACGGCCAACGCGCTCTTTTTCACCGTTTGAGCTGTTTAAAATGTATGAACCAGCGGTAACAGTTCCGGAATAAACGCGGAAGTATGCCAGCTTACCAACAAATGGGTCGGTAGTAATCTTGAACGCAAGTGCTGAAAACGGCTCAGCTTCGGATGGCTTGCGCTCTTCTTCGTCACCAGTTTTTGGATGCGTGCCCCAAGTTGAACCCTTGTCCAGCGGGCTTGGGAGGTAGTCATTCACCATGTCCAAAACTTTTTCAACGATAACACCACGGCCATCGCCGCCGGTAACGGCAAAGAACTTGCCAGACAATACTGCGGTACGGATCGCCTGCTTGATTTCAGCAACGCTAAGACCTTCTTCGCCAACTTCAAAGTATTTTTCAAGAATTGCTTCGTCTTCGGCAACGGCGTTTTCAACCAGCAGGCTGCGGGCTTTTTTAACCTGATCCATCATGTCTTCTGGAATTGGCGCTTCAACTAATTCTTTGTCGTGGAATTCGGTGTAGGTATAGGCCTTCATTTCAACTAGGTCAACAAGACCGTTGATGCTCTGTTCAAAGCCAATTGGAATGTGGACTGGGAAAGCACGCTTGCTCAAACGGTTATGAATTGATTCGAGGCTCTTGTAGAAATCGCCACCGGTTTGGTTGATTTTGTTGATAAAACAGATACGAGGCACGCCGTATTTGTCGGCCTGGCGCCAAACAGTTTCGGACTGGCTTTCGACACCCATCTTGCCGTCGAACACAACGCAGGCGCCGTCAAGCACACGGAGTGAACGTTCGACTTCAACCGTAAAGTCAATGTGACCAGGAGTATCGATAATGTTAATCTGATTACCCTTCCAAAAACACGTAACAGAGGCAGCAACGATGGTAATACCGCGCTCACGCTCCTGAGCCATCCAGTCGGTAGTGGTTTCGCCTTCGTGCACGGCGCCAATCTTGTGGCTGATGCCAGTGCGGTACAAAATACCTTCGGTGGTAGTGGTTTTACCCGCGTCAATGTGGGCGATAATGCCCAAGTTGCGGATGTCTTTCATTGGTGTTTTCTTTGCGTCTGCCATATGGTCGGTTCCTGGTTATTTTTTAGTTACTTGTTATCTGTAAGATTTTGGCCGTATAAAACCAGCCCATACTCACATATTCCCTGTAATTTTAGCAGTTTTAGAGGTGTTACGCAAGCTCAGGCTGTGATTGAACAATGTTAGTTTGATCTGAACATTCTGCAACTATGGTGGCGAATCTATCAGCTCCAAGAACATCAACAAGCGGAGTCGTGTAATTTTCTTGGAATACTGCCAATATCTCAGGTAATACTGGAATTGAAGCGATACCTCTAGCTAGCCGTTCGGCGGCAACCTCTAAATGAGAATGCAAATTTACTTGCTTTTGTGTTAATTCAAATACCCAAGCAAGTTTTGAAAGACTTATGATACGCTTAGCCTCTTCTCCTTGGATTCTTTCAACTTCAGATAAAACTCGAGCGTATCGCGGTTGTTCAGCTGCTGATTCCTCTCCAGCTCTAATAGATGTTTCTTGGCCTGCCATATTATTCTGTTACCTCCACTATTTCGGCACGGCTCGCTGTTATGACTGCGGCTTGTCGCAATATGCTGTCTTCATTAATCCTTCGTATTGCTTCTTTTAGTTCGTCCGCTTTGGCCGCTGCTGCCTTCTTCTTTGCTTCAGCATCTATTAAATCTTGCTTCATATCAATCATAAGGCGCAAACGCGCATTACCACCATTTTTAGTATCTTCCGCTTGTGCGCTCAGGGCAGCACTTTCAGCGATAGAAACAATCAGAGCCGCATAGCCTGCTGCTAAATCTTCGTGAGTGACCACTCCGTTAGCTTCAGCATAACTGCCAGTTACCTGAAAATAGTTTTTGATATTTGCTGTCACGATGTCCAAAGCTAACGCGTTATAATAATTTTTTATAGCTTCATGGCCTACGAAACCACCATCATATCCAGGATAATCGCGGTCAGCAGATTCCTGCCAAGGCTCTACAGCTCCGGTAATTTCAGGATCTACCATATTACCTAAATCTTAAACTTACCGGCAAAGATTCATAATCACCCGTGACTGAACACTTAAAATCTCCAAAGTCCTTGTCAAGTTGTGCGCCGTCGCAACGATAACCACTTCTTCGGTTGCTCGAACACGCTTGCTCACAAATTTGTTGTGGGCTTAAGTCTAGTGCCGTTACTCGGGACGAACTAGATTCAACACGGCGTGAAAGCCTGTTAGCTGTTGTGGGTGCAGAGGCTTGAGTAGTATAAGGGTTATAAAGAGGAGGTATTTGCATACCTGTATAGTCAAACCAAACAATCTCACCCTGCACTCCAAGCGCGGGGTAGCCATCATTAGAGGGATGTCCAATATGATTCGAAATAGTTAGGTTCCATTTTTCAATGTTCATGGGCAAAACTGACTGAACTTGATTGCCTGATGACATTGAGCTTGGCCCCTTTTCTGTGTAACCGGGCATTGTGAAATCCTTTCAAAAAAAGTATCGAACTTAATAGTCTTCCACCACCTATCGCATCCTAAAAAGTAAACCTTTAGAAATAACGAACTTGCCAATATTATCACATACAATCTGGAGAATTGCTATTAATAAAAATAACAGGCAGTTCCCTACCTGTATTTAACTCTCTGTTGGTGTTATCTTATACTCTTCTTGAGTAGCACCGCAAATATAACCAACTACGGCACCCTCATCGTAAAGATCTATTTTGCCCGTGTCCGAATCTCTACAAACTTGTGCAAGCTGAGTATATTGTTCTTTTGCATCATTAAAGCCACCGATCATTTGAGCTAAATCTTCCGATACTTTTTTAGGGTCGACAATCACTTTTTTATTCTGCTCAACATCTTCGAATATAATATCGCCGCGAGCTGCTATCGAATCAAAAGCTTCTCTTGCTCTTTGTATGCAAGAATCTATTGCCAAACACCCCATACATCCACTTGCCTTGGCGTATAACGGCCGGCTCAGCACTATCTTTGCTTCGGGCAATGTTTCTCCACTAGTTACGACGCCCCATCGTGGTGCTGCCGGTTTTCTGGCTGCAATATGAGATCTTTCGCTTTGCCAGTCAAAACGACCTCGGCTTTGTCTACTCATTTTGTTAGCGAGCGAAGTGAGCGAAGGCGCGGTTAGATTCGGCCATCTTGTGTGCGTCTTCACGCTTTTTGACAGCGGTGCCGGTGCCGTTAAAGGCGTCAACGAGTTCCATAGCAATACGATCTGACATGCCAATGCCTTTGCGGGCGCGGGCTGCGTTTACAAACCACATAGTCATAAGGTGGTTTTGGCGCTGGCCTTTAACTTCAAATGGGATCTGGTAGTTTGCACCACCAACACGGCGGGAACGGGTTTCAAGATGTGGGCGGATGTTGCCAAGAGCTTTTTCGAAAACTTCTAGTGGGCTCTCTACTTTAAGCTTTTTAGCTGCAATTTCCATACCTTCGTATACAAGGCGTTCGGCGGTTTGCTTTTTGCCATCGATCATAACGCGGTTGATAACACGGGTAACCTGTTGGTTGCCGTATTTGCGGTCTGGTGCGGCCTCGCGGACGAGGGCTTTGGTAACTTTCCTAGGCATTTTGAACTCCTTCTACTGTCACAATCGCTGCCATTGTGACACTCCCTGCATTGATACCAGCACGACGTGCTGTTATTGGAGCTTTACCTTGTTCAAGAGCCTCAACGTATGCAGCTTGATCAAATAATCCATCAGTTACAGGTTGTATAATAGGTGTTTCTTTACGGTTAACTCCAGTTTCAATATCGAAATCAGTGGCAAATCTTTCACCCATGATTATTTACTGTCTTTCTTGGCACCGTACTTTGAACGGCTGCGCTTGCGGTTGGCAACACCCTGAAGGTCAAGGCTGCCTCTAACTATGTGATAACGAACACCTGGCAAATCGGGCACACGGCCACCACGGACAAGCACTACGGCGTGTTCCTGAAGGTTGTGGCCTTCGCCGCCAATGTATGCCCAGACTTCGTAGCCGTTGTTCAAGCGAACGCGGGCGACTTTACGGAGGGCTGAGTTTGGCTTTTTGGGTGTCTTGGTTGTAACTTTAATACAAACACCGCGCTTAAATGGCGCTGGCTTTTCGTATGACTTAGTCTTAAGGCTGTTAGTAACGCGCTGCAAAGCAGGACTCTTGGTCTTCTGATGCGTGCTGTGGCGTCCATTGCGAACGAGCTGGTTAATTGTTGGCAACTTATTTCTCCAAATTACAGGGGTGGATTAGATCCAAGCCTGCGTTATTAAATGTAGTCGCGCAGTGGAGCATTTCAGCACGAAACACTCCACTACACTTAAACTCTTCCTAGATTTTAACAGATTGTAACTGCTTACGCAAGCTACTCTCTACTGCTATACGTTTGCTTCTACGAGTGCATCTGCGCGTGCAGCTTCTTCGTCCGTATATCTTGCACCGGTACCCACAGGGATACGGCGACCCAGGATAACGTTTTCCTTCAATCCGTAGAGGTTATCCACCTTACCACTGGTTGCGGCTGCAATCAAGACACGGGTGGTGTCCTGGAAGCTTGCGGCGCTAAGGAACGAGTCAGTTGAAAGGCTGGCCTTGGTGATACCAAGGAGTAACTGGTTGTACTGGACAGGGTTACGCTTAGCTTTAACGAGTTCTTCGTTAAGAACCAAGATTGCTTGCTTAGAAGCAACGTCACCGTTAACCAGTTCGCTGTCGCCAGCATCTTCGATCTGGACACGGCCAAACATCTGGCGCACTATGATTTCAAGGTGCTTGTCGGCAATGTTCTGGCCCTGTGAAGCAAAGATACGAAGAATTTCGTTCATGATGTAGCGTTGTGTTTGCTCTACACCCTGGAGACGCATTAGGTCATGGAGGTTAATTGAACCGTTGGTCAGTCTCTGTCCGGCAACAACTTTGTCGCCGTCTTTGACAACAATTTGCTTGAATGCTGGGATTTCGTAACGCTCAACTGCTTGCTTAGCTGGGCTAATTGTTACAGTTTTGTCAGTTAGGTCAATCTTGCCGGCAATTGGTGCAATCAATGGATCTGCACCCTTAGCGTTTTCGGCAATAACATCACCAATGGCAATGTCTGAACCTGATGCTACCTTAACAGTGCGGCCGTCTAGTTTGAGCTTAACGCTTTCGACTTCGTCGCTGGTTACTGTAACAACATAGTGTTCACCCTCTTCGAAGGCAGTAACAACACCGGAAACTTCAGAAACATAGGCTTCACCCTTTGGTGCGCGGACTTCGAACAACTCTTCGACACGAGGCAAACCGGTTGTAATATCAGCACCGGCAACACCACCACTGTGGAAGGTCTTGAGGGTCAGCTGAGTACCCGGCTCACCAATGGACTGGGCAGCAATGACACCAACTGGGTGGCGTGACGCGACCAAACGTCCAGTAGCTGGGTCAAGGCCGTAACTCTTAGCGGGGATACCGCGGGCGGTAGCTGCGCTAAGGACGCTGAGGATCTTAACACCGTCAAGAGTAGCATCGGCATCAATCTGGGTAGCAATGGCCAGCGTAATGAGCTCGCCTTTTTTAACGTACTTAGCAATATCTTCGGCGGCAAAACGTCCCTGGAGACGTGAAGCGTAGCTAACACCGATTTCTTCGGAGTCAGAACGGTAGATTGCAAAACCTGGATCCTCAACTTCGTCCTCAATGGTGAAGACGTCTTGAGAGACATCAACCAAGCGGCGGGTCAAATAGCCTGAGTCAGCGGTCTTTAGCGCGGTGTCGATCATACCCTTACGCGCACCACGAGTGGCTGTAAAGTATTCAAGCGATGTCAAACCACCCTTATAGTTGCTCTTAATCGGTAGCTCAATCGCCTTACCGGTAGCATCGGTTGTAACACCAAGCATACCAACGGCGGTCATAACCTGGCCGATGTTACCACGGGCGCCAGAGACTACGGCGATGGACATAGAACTGTCTTCGGATGAGAACTGGTCGCTCAAAGTCTTTTGCACGGTTCCAACCACTCCTTGCCATGTTTCAACTGTCAAACGGTAGCGCTCTTCGTCAGTAATGAAACCTTGTTCAAACTGGTCGCTAATTTCTGCAGAACGGTCGTCACCCTTTTCAAGAATGCCTTCAAGGCCCTTAATTTCTGAGAAGTCGTCCATACCCATTGAAAGGCCAGACATTGTCGCGTATTCAAAACCTATGTCCTTTAGGTCATCGGCAATCTCGGCAGTTTTATCTTGGCCGTATTGCTGGTATGCAAGTGCCATAACTCCAGATAGCTTCTTTTTGGTCATTGCTTCGTCCTGGAATGGGAAGTCTTCTGGGAAAATTTCGTTAAATAGCACACGGCCAAGCGTTGTTTCGCGCATTGTGCCACGGAAGTTCAAACGGACATAGTCCTGAAGCTGCAAGCTTTTGTTTTCAAACGCCATAAGCGCTTCTTCAAGGCTGGTAAAGCTCTTCTTGGTGCTCTTGTTTCCTGGGCGGTCGTAGGTTAGGTAGTAACAGCCAAGCACAATGTCTTGTTCGATGTGCAAGATTGGTGAGCCATCAGCTGGCTTCAAAAGGTTCTTGTTAGCAGCCATGATGTTCTTGGCTTCATCCTGGGCAGCATCGCTGAGCGGAAGGTGCACGGCCATCTGGTCACCGTCGAAGTCGGCGTTAAAGCCCTTACAGACGAGTGGGTGCAGCTGGATAGCGCGGCCTTCGATCAACACTGGCATAAATGCCTGGATAGACAAACGGTGAAGAGATGGGGCACGGTTCAAAAGAACGTATTTACCCTTAATTACTTCATCGAGTGCGTCCCAGACTTCGATTTCACCAGTTTCGATCATGCGGGTAGCGCTTCTAATGTTGTGTGCGTAGTCATTGGCGATGAGGTTACCGATAATGAACGGCTTAAACAGTTCAAGCGCCATCATTTTAGGCAAGCCACACTGGCTGATCTTTAGCTCAGGTCCGGCAACAATAACGGAGCGTCCAGAGTAGTCAACGCGCTTACCCAAAAGGTTCTGGCGGAAACGGCCCTGTTTGCCCTTTAGAAGGTCAGAAAGGCTCTTTAAGCGGCGGCGCTGGCCAGTTGCGGCAACAGCACGGCCAGAACGGGCGGAGTTGTTATCAATCAAGGCATCAACGGCTTCTTGGAGCATACGCTGCTCGTTGCGGCGGATTACTTCTGGAGCGTTAAGATCCATGAGCTTCTTAAGGCGGTTGTTACGGTTAATGACACGGCGGTAAAGGTCATTCATGTCAGATGTGGCAAAACGGCCACCAGTTAGCTGCACCATAGGGCGAAGATCTGGAGGAATGACCGGCAAAACAGATACACACATGCTTGATGGCTTAATGCCGGCATTGTGCATGCTTTCGAGCAAACGAAGGCGCTTCATGATCTTCTTACGACGCTGACCCTTGGCTTCTTCGGCCTCGGTGTTTAGCTCGGCAATCAGGTCTTTTAGCTCAATTTCAACCAAAAGGTCTTTAAGAGCGTTTCCACCCATTCCAACAGTGATGAGCTTACGAAGGTCATCTGGAAGGCCACGGTAGTCAGACTCGCTGAGCAAACGCAGTTTTTCAAGGTTTGAAAGCTGTTCTTTAACAGTTTCAAAGTCAACGGTAACTTCTTCGAGCTCTTTGGTCTGCATTTCGGCCAAAGCCTTAACATTAGCGTCTTCCTTAGCGGCTTCTGCTTCGTAGCGGATCTTTATGGCTTCTTTTGCGGCTGCAAATTCAGCTTCTTTGTCGCCAAGTAACGCGTCGCGCTTTACTGTGTCTACACTCTTAATAATGTAGCTGGCAAAATATGCAACGCGCTCAAGGTTCTTAACGGTCATACCAAGTAACAAACCAATAGCTGAAGGAGTCCCACGGAGGAACCAGATGTGGGCTACAGGTGTTGCAAGCGTAATGTGCGCCATGCGTTCGCGTCGGACGATAGAACGGGTAACAAGTTCACCGTTTTTGTCGACTGCGGCTTCACGGCTTCTTAGGCCTTTGTATTTAGCGTCGTGTGGGTTAATGTCCTTGACCGGTCCGAATATTCTCTCACAAAACAAACCGTCGCGTTCAGGCTTCTGTGTGCGGTAGTTGATTGTTTCTGGCTTGGTTACTTCGCCGTAGCTCCAGTCCAAAATGTCTTCTGGTGATGCAACTGCCAAGCGTACCGCGTCAAAATCAGCAATGTTTGTGCCGTAGTTAAATTTTCTCATTTTTATGCTTCCTCCCCATCGTTGTCGTCTGTTGTCGTGTCATCTCCATCGTCATCGGTCGCGGTAACAGCTACGCCGTCGCCGTCCAAATTGTCGTCGTCTCCAACGGTCATGAATTCATTTTCAATAGTTTCTTCGGTAATTTCTTCCATATCAAGCTCAACCGGTGCTACTTCAATTTCAACACCGTGCATTGCTTCGTCCTTGATGTTTTCGGCCAAAATTTGTTCGGCATCGATCAATTTGTTGGTGTGCAGATCAAGCAGGTCAACCTTAAGTGACAAGCCTTGAAGTTCTTTCACAAGCACGTTAAAGCTTTCTGGAACCTTCGGCCCAACAATTTCGGTACCCTTGATGATGCTTTCGTAGGCCTTTGAACGTCCGTAAACGTCGTCTGACTTAATAGTAAGCATTTCCTGCAAAGTGTTGCTGGCGCCATAAGCTTCCAAAGCCCAAACTTCCATCTCCCCAAAGCGTTGGCCGCCGTTTTGTGCCTTACCGCCGAGTGGCTGCTGGGTAACCATGGTGTATGGACCAGTTGAGCGGGCGTGAATCTTATCGGTAACCATGTGGTTTAGCTTAATCATGTACATGCTTCCAACAGTGGTGCGCTCTTTAAATGCGTCGCCGGTGCGGCCGTCAAACAGCTGCTGCTTGCCATCGCGCGGCAAACCAGCGTCGTTTAGAAGGTCCTGGATTTTCTGGATTGGAACACCGTTGAATGATGGGCTGGCAACTTTCATGCCTAATGCTCGTGCGGCCATACCAAGGTGGGTTTCGAACAGCTGTCCGATGTTCATACGGCTTGGGACACCGAGTGGGTTGAGCACGATATCAACTGGCGTACCGTCTTCGGTAAACGGCATATCTTCTTCTGGCAAAATACGGGCAATAACACCCTTGTTACCGTGGCGTCCACCGAGCTTGTCGCCGACCTGGATCTTGCGCATTTGGGCCACAAAAACCTGGATTTGCATCAAAACACCGGCTTTAAGTTCATGGCCATTCTGGCGGCTAAAGACTTTTACGCCCACAACCTTACCGTGTTTGCCGTTGCTCATACGCTGTGAAGTATCGCGGACTTCCTTGGCTTTTTCACCAAAGATCGCGCGGAGCAGTCTTTCTTCTGAGCTTAGTTCCTGTTCGCCCTTTGGCGTAATCTTACCAACCAAGATGTCGCCAGGATGGACTTCGGCGCCAATGCGGACAATACCGTCTTCGTCGAGGTGGCGGAGAGCGTCTTCTGATACGTTCGGGATGTCGCGGGTAACGATTTCAGGCCCGAGTTTTGTCTCGCGGACTTCGGTCATATAGTCAACAATGTTAATGCTGGTCAATGTGTCGTTTTCGACAAGTTTGCGGGAAATAATGATCGCATCTTCAAAGTTGTAGCCGCTCCATGGCATAAATGCCACGACAAGGTCCTTGCCAAGCGCGAGTTCTTCGCCCTGGACTGACATACCTTCGATCAAAACATCACCCATTTTAACCTTGTCACCGGTGGCAACAACAACTTTTTGGTTTATGCTGGTGCCTTCGTTAGAGCGCACAAAGTGCAACGGTTCGTAGACAACTTTTTGGCCGTCAGTATACTTAACGGTAACCTGGGCGCCTTCGGCCTGCACAACTTCGCCTTCGCCTTCGGCCACAATCAGCTGGCCGGTGTTGCGCGCTGCTGTACCTTCGAAACCTGTACCAACAATCGGGCTCTGCGGGGAGATTAGCGGCACGGCTTGGCGCTGCTGGTTACTACCCATCAAACTTCGGTAGACATAGTTCTTTTCAATAAACGGAATCAAGCCTGCGCTGGAACCGATCACCTGGCGGCGGGCGGCATCAACATGCGTAACTTCGTCGGCGCCAACTTCGGCGGCAACCAAGAAACGGCGGGCTGGAAGACGTTCGTCAATGAAATAGCCATCTTCGTCGATCTCACTACCGGCACTGGCAATAATCGCGTGCTCTTCTTCGGATGCGTCCATATAGACAACATCTTTGGATGCGCGGGCCTTAACTGGCCAAGTAACCTGATCTTTAACGGTTGCTAGCTTTTTAGCGTCCTCGGCGGTAACAAATTTACCAGCTTTCACAACTACTTTGCCGTTTACTTCCAAATCAGCGCCGGCAACATGGCCAACAATGTCTTTGGCGGTCGCAGCGTTAACAACACGGCGGTACGGAGTTTCAATAAAACCATAGTCGTTAATACGGGCATATGATGCAAGGTTTAGCACCAAGCCAATGTTGGCGCCTTCAGGCGTTTCCACAGGGCATATACGGCCGTAGTGGGTTGCGTGGGCATCACGGACTTCAAATCCAGCGCGTTCACGGGATAGTCCACCAGGTCCCATAGAGCTAAGGCGGCGCTTGTGGGCTAGCTCAGACAATGGGTTAATCTGATCCATGAACTGGCTTAGCTGTGATGAAGCAAAAAACTCACGAACGGCAGCCACAATTGGGCGGGCGTTAATGAGCTGGCCTGGGGAAACGTTTTCGATGTCGCTCATGCTCATACGGTCCTTGGCATTGCGCTCCATGCGTAGCAAACCAATACGGAACTGGCGCTGTACAAGCTCGCCAACCAATTTAACACGGCGGTTAGCAAGGCTGTCGATATCGTCAGCTGCTTCTTGAGTGTTGTTCATGCGGATAACTTCGGCAATGATGGCTATAAGGTCTTCAAGGCGCATAACGCGGTTTTCGGCCACATTTGGAACGTCCAAGTTAAGACGCTTGTTGATTTTGTAGCGGCCAACGCGGCTAAAGTCAAAGCGCTTGTAGTTATAGAACATGTTTTCAAGCAAACTTCGGGCATTATCAACGGTCGCGAGGTCACCTGGGCGCAAACGGCGATAGACTTCGATCAAGGCTTCGTTTGAACCCTTAGATGGGTCCTTATCCAATGTTGTCTCGATGTAGTTTAGCTTGCCTTGGTCAACGTGCTTAAATGCATCTTTGATCTGAGCTTCGGTCATACCAAGAGCTTTTAGTAATGTGGTAACAGCAATTTTTCGCTTTCGGTCGATCTTAACGTAGAGAGCGCCTGCAGCGGCGGTCTCAAATTCGAGCCATGCGCCACGGCCAGGGATAACCTTGGCTCCGTAGAGCTTGTTAAGGCCATGTTGTTCAGATGTAAAGAACACTCCAGCCGAACGGATCAGCTGGGATACAACAACACGTTCCGCGCCGTTAATGATAAAGGTACCGCGCTTAGTCATCCATGGGTAGTCGCCCAAGTAGATTTCGGACTCTTTGATCTCACCAGTAACTTTGTTTGTTAGCTCAACAACTGCCTTTAATGGCACGTCGTAGCTAACGTTGTTCTCTCGAGCTTCAGATTCGGTGATCTTTGGCTCTTCAAAGTGGTAGCCCTTGAAGGTAAGTGATAATTTGCCGCCAGTGTAGTCGTCGATTGGGCTGACTTCAGCAAGAAGCTCCCCAAGGCCTTCGTCTACAAACCATTGGAATGATTTGTTCTGGTGATCAACGAGGTTTGGCATATCCAAAACATCATCGACTTTAGTAAAATACACGCGCTTGCCACGTGGGTCAGATTTAACGGTTGCTTTCGCCATGCTTTGTTGAACTCCGTTTATGATTCAGGCCACTAGAATAGAACAGGCCGCCTGAAATGATGATAATTGTTGTATTTTTGTATTACTGCAGTTTTTGTCGGCCGAAGCTACCTAGACGATGGCATTTTTTATAAAAATTGTGAGACAACTTAAATACGCCGCGTCATTACTACTTCTTAAGGGTCTATTGTGAGGAACTAAAAGATAAATGTCAAGCTTTAAAATCTATTACGCAATCTGCCCTTCCAATAACTTAATATCACAAGCTACTATGTTTGTGTCTACCATACCAGTTGGAGACAAGGAATATTTTATATCATTAATAAAACTCTGTTTTTCAGTTTTAACTTCAGCATGTCCTGAAGCAGGGTTAATGATTTGCGCTACTCCGAATGAGCTAAGGCTGTTTTCAGCAATTGTAGGCATACTGAGAACGCTACACTGCCCGCGAAGGCTACTTTCTGCAACGCTAAAAAGCTTCTTGAGGGTTGTCTCAGAAACAGGCGGAACAACCTCTATCTCCAAGTAAGTCACATTACTATTAACTTCTCTTATCTTAAAACTAATATCGTATGATTCTGCCGCCATGATGCCTCCTTATGAAGTTTTCTAGACTTTATAATTTTTTAATGACTTTGTCTACTTTGTGCTAATCTTCTAGGACTAATCTAAACGTTATATATTTTGTTGAAGATTACCGATTTCTGGATATACACTAAGGATCTTTTCACGAACATCGATTGGGCTGTACGCCCCAAAAACCTGCGCGCCATACTTATCTTCTTCGCCTCGGCTATTATGTGGTCTGAAACCTTGAAATTCAAAACCAATGGCCTCAAGCCATCTACGATCTCCCGGAGCACCGTCATCGACTCTTATTTGTACTCTACGCCGCGCTCTTTTTTCCGCATCTGACAAGTTTAAACTTTCTTCCTCGCTCGGGACTTCAGAAGTTGCTAAAGCAAGATACAGCACTCCCGCCGCTGCTACCTTATGCTCACTAACTCTACCTCCCAGAACTTCCACAGGCTCAAACATAGTCCTCTGAAATTTTGTACTTTCCCCAGCAGGTACTTGTTTGGACATAAACAGAACATCATATGCCGTGCCCAACGTACCGGTTCTGGCAGCCCACCCTTGATGGGAGTTGTCATGTAGCCTTTCTAGCTGTTCGGTAATAAAGTCGGGCGCCGAAAACACTGGTTCCCTTATCTGTATATATGGTTTTGCGCCATAGCTATCTTCTAGCAGCGCCCTGAGCGCCTGACCTTGTGCGGATGCTTGTTCAGAGCCTAGGTGCTCCCCAAAAATATTATCGAAAAATATAACCTCACCGCCTGTTTCAAGTGTATACGTAACTCTCTCAGCCATTACTATAGAATATAGTCTTTTAGACAGTATTACTAACTTATGTCTAAAGCTTTTGGATGACTTTGTCGACAAGACCGTAAGTTTTGGCTTCATCGGCGCTGAGCCATTTGTCGCGTTCCATGTCTTCGTGGATCTTGGCTGGTTTTTGGCCAGTGTTTTTTGCCATAATTTCTTCAAGTAAATGCTTAACGCGAAGTGATTCTTTTAGGTCAATTTCTTGGTCGGTTACCTTACCGCGGGTGCCGCTGCTTGGCTGGTGGATCATGACAGTCGAATGCGGCAATACGTAACGCTTGCCCTTTTCGCCTGAGCTTAACAAAAATGCCGCTGCTGATGCCTGCATTCCAATGCCGTAGGTGTGCACAGGGGCTTTCACAAACTGCATAGTGTCATAGATGGCGAGTGCGTCATAGACGGAGCCGCCGGGGCTATTGATATAAAAGTGGATTGGTTCGGTGCTGCTAGTATTGTCCAGGAAAAGTAGCTGGGCAACGATAAGGTTTGCGGTGTGCGGGTTAACATCTTCGCCCATAAAGATTATGCGGTCTTTTAACAGACGTGAGTAAATATCGTAGGCGCGCTCCATACGGCCTTCGGATTCGATAACTGTTGGGATTAGCATATTTGATGGGGTGGAAGAAGATATATTCATAGTGCTTATTACTATACATCTGCTAATTGGCACTCGTCAAGTCCGAGTGCTAATTCTTCTTATTCCTTCTGCAATACTGAGAACCAATGTTGCACCTAAAGTATACCCGTCAGGGCTGGTTACATTATGCGGATCACTTTCACCTAACGGCCGCAAAAGGCCAATGCTATACAAACTAAGCAATGTTAGTCCCGCGTTAGCAGCATATCTTCCCAGCCGGACAATATGTGAAATGTCGAGCATTTCACCATTTCCTATGAAGCCTTGCACTCTCTCAGAGTCGTCTGCCATATGCTTTACTTTGTAGCGTAGCCAACAAGCTTATTGATAGTTTTTTCAGTAATCATCCGCGCCAAGATGTCGCGCTGGACTTCTGGCTTATCTAGCTCCGACTGGGCGGCGGCATCTTGATACTGGGCTTTCATGGCCTTAATCCGGGCGTCAAATTCTTTTGGCTCGACGGTAATTTTCTCGGCTTCGGCAATTTCGGATAATAAAATACCAATCTCAACCCGGCTGGTTGCGGCACCGCGTTTTTGCTCTTTGTGCTCATCGGCAGTTACGCCTTCGGCTTTGAGGTGCTCTTCCCATGTTTGGCCGCGATAGACAAGATTCTGCTTTTCTTCGTTTTCAATCCGTTCAATCTGCTCGTCCACCAATTCTTTTGGTACGCTGATTTTACTTTTTTTAGCAATTTCCTGCAGCAGCGCTTCTTCGTAGTTGCGCTCGGCTTCTTGCTCGCGCTCAACCAAAAGCTGCTTTTTGATGTCTTCTTTTAGCTCTGCTAGAGTCTTAAACGGACCAGCCTTGGCGGCAAAGTCATCATCCAGTTTTGGCTCAACAAGTTCGTTGACTGAGTTAACAGTAATCTCAAACGTTACTTTTTTGCCTTGCAGCGCTTTTACGCCGTAGTCTTTAGGAAATGGAATTGTAAAGGTCTTAGTTTCGGTAGGCTTTAGCCCAACTACGTTTTCTTCAAAGCCCGGGATAAAAGTGTTACTGCCAAGTGCCAAAGGATAGTCCTTACCCTCGGCCCCACCAACGGCTTCGCCTTTTTCGTCTGTACCTTTAAAGTCCAACATAACTTCGTCGCCGTCTTTTGCGGCCCTAATCACAGGCGCGCGCTCGGCCATCCGCTTTTGAAGTGATGCCACGACTTCGTTAACCTGCTTAGCCTCAATCGTCACAGGCGTCTTTTTCATCTTGATGCTTTTGTAGTCGCCAAGCTTGATTGTACCGATCACTGGTACGGTCAAGGTAAACTCAAGCAAAGTAAAAGGTACAAATTTACTAAGGTTCATCTCTGGGTTCGCCACTGGACGGAGGTCTTCTTGGGTCAAGGCTTGGTTGTAAAGTGCATTAACAGCCATGTCTAAAAACTCACTCTGGAAAGCCGCTTGGTCGAGGTTTTTTTCGACCATATTAAGCGGCACTTTGCCTTCGCGGAAACCAGCGAGTTTTACGTTTGGCGCTAGTTTTTTAAGCGTGTTTGCCTTGACTGGGCTCAAGTCCGCTTCATTGGCGGTAATAGTTAGTTCGACTAAATTGGGGTTCTTTTGGACTTTGGTTATATGCATAACTAACGATTTTAACAGATTGGCTTAAGGATTGCGAGCGTAAGCGCTTACTTGCGGCGGTAATCTTTTACCACGGTCACGATCCGAGCCAATGCCAAAGATTCTTCGCTGTTCTTAGCAAGTTCTTTAAGCTTGAACTGGCCTTTTTTAAGCTCCTCCTCGCCTATAAACAATGCATACGGAATGTTCTTTTTTAATGCAGTTTTAATCTGTTTATCCATTTTACGGCCCGTCAAATCCACGGCAACTTTCACGCCCATTTCACGGAGCTCTTGTATTGGTTTAATGGCACGCTCGTACACATCACCAATCAGAATGACGTACACATCTGTTTCGCTAGCAAGAACTGGCAAAAGCTCATGTGATTCTAAAAAGTTCTGGAATGTTACATCGCCCGCAGCAAAACCGACCGACGGAACAGGTTCTACGCCAAACTGGCCGATTAGGCCGTCATAACGTCCGCCGCCAAACATCGAGCGGTTATTTTCTGGGTCTGTGTCAAACACTTCAAAAACAATGTCCGTGTAATAGTCAAACCCGCGCATCAATGTTGGGTCGTAAACGGCATTACTAATGCCTTGGAGGTGCAGAAGCTCAATTAATTTACCAAGTTTTTGGGCCGGCTCAGATGCCGCAACTTCTTTTGGAAGGGCTTTCATTGTTTTAGCGTTCAAAATCTTTTTTAGTTTGTCTGTTAGTTTTGCATCGCGCTGCGAGGGGCTAAATATTGCTTCCACCAGACCCCAAAACTCGGGCGCCTTCATTTTATTCATGCGGTCAATAAGGCGGATTAACGTAGTGGACTGAACGGAATCAAGACCTAAAAAATCATTGCTAATATAGTTCATCAGTGCCCGGTTGTTGAGCTTAATGCTATACATTGTGCGCTTGGCGCCAAAACTAAGTACCGTGGCATCGGCCACCTGGATTATCTCTTGGTCGGCCTCAATTCCGGCAACACCAAAAATGTCGACATTAAGCTGCCAAAACTCTCTCAATCGGCCTTTTTGCGGCCGTTCATAACGCCATAGGTTTGGTATTGAGTACCAGCGCAGCGGATATGCCAGCTCTTGGCGCTTGGCCGCCACCAACCGGCTCACACTTGGCGTCATTTCGGTTCGCAGCGTTACACTTCGCTCGCCGCGGTCCAAAAAGGTGTACGTTTGCTCTTGGATGATCTCTTCATTGCCCTTGGCAAGATAGAGCTCAGTCGGCTCCAAAACCGGCGCGTCGTATTCTTCGTAGCCAAAAAGCTCAAAGACATCACGCCATTTGTTAAACATATATTTCTGGATTCGTTTGTCCTCAGGATAAAAATCCCGGGTACCTTTGTACGGTTGTGTTGAAAGACTCATTACGTTTATTCTCCTATAGTTTACATTTCAAAACAAGAACGTGCGCCAGTGTGGCAGGTTGGGCCCATGGGTTCGACGTCAATAAGCAGCGAATCGCCGTCACAGTCTACCCAGATCGCACGTCCCAAAAATAGACCGCCTTTGCAGGCATCACGTACCCGTAACACGTTGCCGGTAGTTTCACCTTTTTGCCAAAGATCTTGTCTGGACCGCGAAAACCAAGTTACAAATCCGTCAAGAATAGTCGCTTCAACGGCCTCTCTGGTCATATAGGCCTGCATGCGTACTGCTGCAAGCCCGTCTATCGCCAGCATTAACCTATCTATTGCAATCGCCGAAACCATACCTTGGCCTGCTTCGGTAAATGGGGCTTTATCAAAACAGAGTTGTTTGTCAATATTTGTCAGTAGCCTTAATTCACTCATATGTTCTCCTTAAAATTTAGCCGTTTTATTACAGCACGGGCGTGAGCTCCAAGCCCTTCAGCCTCCGCTATTGTCGTAATGATTGAAGCAAGTCCTTCCAGGCCGTCCTTACTTATATTTTGGAAACTGATCTTTTTTAGAAAATCATCAACTCCCAAGCTCCCGTATGCTTTTGTCCAGCCTCCCGTGGGCAATGTGTGATTTGTGCCGCTTGCATAGTCGCCGGCACTTTCGGGCGTAAAGTTTCCAAGAAATACCGAACCGGCGTTTATAACCTGCCCAGCAATTTTTTCAGGGTTCGCTACACTCAAAATAAGGTGCTCTGGTGCGTAAGTATTCGCAAAGTCCATTGCTGTTTTTACATCTTTAAACAAGACGCAAAACGAATTTTCTAAAGCCTTTATTACGATCTCGCGACGAGGTAAATCTTTTAACTGTTTTAAAATTTCACGCTGCACCTTATCTATTACTTCGGTTTTTGATGCCACGAGCACGACCTGGCTATCCGGACCGTGCTCCGCTTGGCTCAAAAGATCGGCTGCAACAAAAGCTGGAATTGCGGTTTCATCGGCAATCACCATAATCTCAGATGGCCCGGCCGGCAAATCTAAACCAACCCCATACCGCCGCGCATATTCTTTAGCGGCCGAAACATATTGGTTGCCAGGACCAAAAACTTTATTTACGGCTGGCACGCTTTCGGTTCCAAAAGTTAGCCCCGCAATTGCCTGGACACCGCCTACGCGGATTATTTTTGAAACGCCAACTAGCTGAGCAGCAAGACATATGGCTGGATTAACCAAACCATCTGCTGAGGGCGGGGTGCAAAGAATCACCTCTGAACAGCCAGCGAGCCTAGCCGGTATGCCAAGCATCAACACTGTTGAAATCAATGGGGCGCTACCACCAGGTATATACAACCCCACTTTTTCTATCGCCTTGTTTTCTTGCCAACAGACAACACCCCTAGATGTTTCGTAAGGTTTTAAGTTTAACGGAACCTGGAGCCTGTGGAATGACAAGATATTCTTGTACGCCGTCAAGATTGCCATTTTCAGATCCGGAGGCGTCGTACTAGCCAATTCTGATATCTCTTCTTTACTAAGCATTACATTCGCTAAATCTATACCGTCATATTTTTTAGTTAGACTTTTTAATGCTTTGTCACCGTTTATCCGAACATCCTCGAAGATTTTTGAAATAGTATCTTCAAGACTTGCGCGTTCAAAAACTGGTCGCATACATATGCTTGCCCAGTCCTTTGGTCGGGGGTTTTTATATTGCTTCACGATTTGACCTCGAGCGTCCTGCCGCAACAAGCGTTGGAAAAACATCACGTAATACTCCGATATAGGTACAGTTATTTGCGTCCAGCGTATCGCCTTTGCAGACAAGGTCTACACCAGGCAAACCAAACATCTCGGCTACGGCTTCAACACCGCCGCTGATAGTTTCTTGCATGTCGTCAAAAATTTCAGCCTGATATATTCTCCACCCATCGCTTACTGCTATTGCCGCCAGCAGCTTGGGGTAAGGTGTTACAACACTTATTTTTTTGTTGTAAGCGAACTGCAAAGCTGTTTCTTCACTATCTACATTAGATGGGGTAAACAAAGCAACCTCACCCATTTTTTTGTCTCTTATTTGGAACCCATTGACTCGCGGACGGTTATAGTTACCAAGACTTCCCATGGCATATTCGCCGTACCATTCTGAGCCAGTCATACCAATTGTTGGTGGTGCATTTTGCTGCCTGTTGGCAAGTGCCGTAAGCCATGGAATGTTCCTCCCTCTCGGAAAAACAAAGGTTACCCCTTTGGACATAACGGTTATCTGCCTGGGTTTTGGTGTAGGCACTTCAATTCCCGTTAAGTCTTGGAAAGCTTCAATTAATGGCTCTTCGTATCTGTTCGGGAAAAGCACCTGTCGTGCCTCTAAGGCAGCCTCCCTGGCCGCCTCTATTTCTAAATTACTCATTTCATTCTCCTAAATTATTTAAAACAAATCAAAATGCCCCATGAAAATTGTTCAAGGGGTATAAAAAACGCCGAAATTCATCGGCGTTTTAATAATTCAAGAGAAATAGAAAACTAACCGACAAGCTCCGGCGATATATGCAGATGGTTCTGGTTAGATAAAAAGTATTTCATTACGGTGATATTATACCACTTATGTCAATAGTGCGCTAGTTTTATATATTTTTTACTTGGTTTTTGAGACGTCCAGTATTGTGTTGGCCAGTTCGGCATGGCTCCAAACAAGCGGCGACACCCCTGTTGCAAAGCCGCTTTCTGGGTTTACCTGCTCGGCCAACGCTCCGCTTGGTGCCGCTCGATCGGTGCTCCACTTAAGCAGCTGCATGGCCTTTTCGTATTCGCCGGTGCGCATATAAAGCTGGGCCAGCCACAGTGTTGTGACAAACCATGGGTTGCCTTTGTACGGCGGGGTAGAGGCAAAATAGTTGTCATATTCATACCTTGGCACGCCGCCAATTGGCGCTGAGTTAAGCAGTTCTTTTTCGATTGATGCAATGCTAAGCGTAAGATGATCCTTTGTGACCGGGTAGTTGAACATGTATATGCCGTAAGTGCTCGAAACATCGAGAGTGTTGTCGAGGACAAGTTCGTCGTTATCGCCAAGCAAGAAGCCCTTAATATAATTACCGCGCTCTTCGTTAAAGAATGTTTTTGACTCGTCACCAATCCGTTTGGCTGCGGCCGTCCACTTTTCGGCGTCGTTGTGTTCGCTAAACATTTCCGCAATCCGCGCTGCCACTTTGAGTGCGCCGTAGGTAACGGCCGTGGTGTAGGTATGGGTCGCAAACTTTTCTTCCCAGAGGTCATACGATGCGTGCGGCAAGTTGGTTTGCTTGTCTATAAACTTTGACATAAAGTTGGCGGCCGGGCGGATGAAAGAATCATACATTTCGTGCACAAATTCTTCGTCCACACAGTAGTCCAAAAATTCACCCAGCATAAACAGAACAACTGCCGTTTCGTCTTCCTGGATGGCCAGCTCTTTGTGCCTGCCATGCAGCAGAGGGTGCCAGGTGCTGCCAATGGCGCGGTCAGGCTGGTATTTGTGCAGCATGTAGCCGTCGGGGTGCATAATGTCTTTGCAAAAGCTAAAAAAGCGCTTGGCGTCGGCCGAATAGCCCAGGCGGATCAACGGCCAGAGCGCAAAGGCGCCGTCACGCGGCCAGACATAGCTGTAATAATCGCGGCCGTAATTGTATATAGACGAGTCGCAGCTGGCGATAATCCCGCCGCGCTTATCGATGTGCACTTTAATTAGTAGCAATGACTTTGTAAGCCATGGCTGGAGCTCATCGCTCACTACACTGCGTTTTTCAATGGATTTTAGCAGCCACTGCTGCCAGTGAGCCCGGGTTCTGGTTATCCGCTCATCCAGCCCTGTTTCTTTGAGCATAATATGGATTTTTTCGGCCTCTTGCTGGGTGTCTGATGCAACTATCCAATAGTCAACCTTAAGTTCGGCTCCAGCGGCTAATATTTTTTGGAAACGCATCACCGAGTCCACGCCGCTGTGCTCTACAACGCTGCCAGACAGCTCGCCGTCTTCTGCATCGCGGAAAGTGCCTTCTTTGCCTTCCATGCCGTAATTGCCAACAGCGTACTGGTCAAAAAGTTCGCCGTCTCCGTTCATGCCGCCAATCAGAAGCACGCAGCGGCCCTTGTAGTCCAGCAAATAATGTTCTTCGGGCTCAAACAGCGCCGTGTCAGCACGTCCAGAATCCGAAATCTGGAAGACCTGGTGCATAAACAGCCGCACATCTCTTTGTTTTTTAGCCATGTTTTTTACATAAATCTGGCGGCAAAAAATATTTGCCCTCGAATCTACAAAATCTTTAAAATACAGCTCCAGCTCAAGCGCTTTGCTGTGCATGCTAATGGTACTAATGAGCGCATCGTCCTCGAAGTCCACGCTTTTATCCCATTTTTCGTCATCTACCCAAGAAAACACACCGTCTACCCAGACGCCAACCGAGTGATGCAGGCTACGCGCAGTTGTTAGGTTCTCTAAGCCAACATAAGGATAATAAAAATCGTTCACCAGCCCGTGTTCGTTAAGCCCAACCGTTAGCGCATTGTTACCAAGAATTACTGGCCTGCCCATCTTAAACCTCCACCCCTTTTTCGGTTAAACGGAATTTAATGTCGTGATAGGCGTTCATAAAGTTCATATACGCTATATATGGTGTTTGGTAGGGGCTAAAATAGGCGTGGACGTCGCCGTCACTCCACCATTTGGTGCACATATAATAAAAATGGTCGCTGGTTTGAAGTTTGCGCCAGTCGGCTGTTAGGGCTTCATCTTTAGCTTCTAGAATAGCGTTTTCCAAAGCGTATAAGGCAGTAATGGCGCCGTGCTGCATGCGGTTGCCAAGCCACGCCGTCAGGTCGCGCTCAGTGTCGGCCCAAGTGATTGTGTGCGGGACGTCGATGTGGTCAACAGGTTCAAAATTAGTAGCGGCCTCTGTTACGGTCATAAATGTATGCCCAGCTGTTTTAAGCCATTCTTTTGGCAAGTTTTCTATAAAGTCAAAAATTCCGGTGTCAGCCCATTGGTGTTCGCCAAAAGTTTCATAATCCATAAAAAGGTTCAAAATTGGCTGGTCCCATGCCGCATTGGCCCAGTTAACAAACTTTTGGGTGTCTAGCGGATATTCTTCCCATGCCTTATTGCCAAAACGGAATGCCAGGTCGTCACTGAGTTTGTAGTTTTTCATCAGCAACCTGATGTTGTCGGTGTAGGCAGGACGGTAGACAAAATTCGGTGAGCGCCAGTCAAGGATTGGATCCCAGCCTTCGCATATGATCGCTTTATAGCCGGCCTGGTCGGCCCAGTAGGCAATGTCGTTGTTATAGCTAAGTTCGGTGTTACGGAATGCGGTTGGCGTTAGACCAAAAACAGCTTTTATCTTGTCGTGGTGCATTTTTACCTGGGCTTCAAACTCTTGGCGGGAATAAAAGAACGCTAAGGAGTGATGATAGGTTTCTGCTAAAATTTCAACTCGGCCCGTGGCAACTAATGCTTTAAAACTTTCAAGCACTTCTGGTGCGTAGCGTTCAAACTGCTCTATCACAGTACCGGTGATGGAAAGCGAAACCTTAAACTCTGGGTTGTCCTTAATCATACGCATAAGGCGCTCGTTCATAGGGTAATAAGACTTTTCAGCGACCTTGCGGACAATGTCAGCATTGTTGGTGTCGTCGCCCTCTGGCGCGTCAAAATAGGCATGGTTCTCGCCGGCGTCAAAAATAGTGTAATGCCGGATGCGGAATGGCTGGTGGACGTGCAGATAAAGCACAATGGCGCGTTCTTCTGTGTGGAGCCTCATGCGTACACCCCATCATAGCGGGCGTAAATATTCATGAGCTTATCGGCTTCGTGCTGCCACGACATTTTTGAAACTTCTCGCAGCACATCTTCGGACAGCTGCGCCTGCAGATCATTGCTATTTAGCACACCCAGGATCTGGTTTGCCATTTCGTTCACATCCCAATAATCCACCGTCAGAGCACTGCGCATTACTTCGGCCACGCCAGACTGCTTGCTGACGAGAGTCGTCACTCCATAAGACCCCGCTTCAAGCGCTGTCAACCCAAAAGGCTCGCTAATCGAAGGCATCACGAACATATCGGACTGGTCCAGCATGTCACGCCAGTTCTTGCCGCGCTGAAAACCGGTAAATATAACATTAGCGCCAATTCCGAGCTCGGCAGCCAATTCCAGCAGCTCCAACTCTTGTTCGCCATTTCCCATAAATACCAATAGCGTCTTGGGGCGTTTTTCGATAACGATCCGCATTGCCTGCACGAGGTTATAAAGGCCTTTTTGCACGGTTAGGCGGCCAAAGTTCATTACGACCTTATAGCCGTGCTCGCGCATTTTTTCGAAATATGGGTAGGCGTTTTTGCCTACGACAGAGTCATAAATATCGACGTCGATGCTATTGTATACAACTTCAATTTTTTCTGCCGGGATTCCGTAATGCTCGACAATCACCTTTTTGGTGTGTTCTGACACGGCAATGATCTTGTCGGCCATCATCATGCCCATGTATTCGATCTCTTCGACCATCGGGTTGCCGTGGTTTCCGCCTGAGCGGTCAAATTCCGTGGCATGGATGTGTACCACCAAAGGCTTGCCGCTGATCTGTTTTGCGCGGACTGCGGCACGCATCGTTAGCCAGTCGTGGGCGTGAATTACGTCAAATTCACCCATTGCGACTATGCTGTCCATCGATTTTTCGTACATCCGGTGATAATCAAACAGGCTGACCCATTCCTCGTAGCCGTTTGTGTCTGTAAATTTAAAACTGTCATAAGCAATTCCAGATTGTTGTACTTCTTTAACTCCAACTGGGGTGGCAGCGCTAACTTTCATAAAATCTATCGAGCTGTGATCGGCAGTATAAGGGACAATAAAGTGAATATCGGCGCCAGCAACAGATAAGGCCTTGCATAAGTTCATGCACGCCACTCCAAGCCCACCGCTGTTATGAGGCGGTAGTTCCCAGCCCAACATTAATATTTTCACCGACAAATTCCTATACTTTTTGTTCTAGTCTTAGTATAGCGTTTTGATCTGTTTAAGCACAACCTTTTTATTGTTTACAAATGATTGTGCAATCTGCAGGACAAGCTACTTGGGCAGCTGATAAGGCAAGCCCCGTAGCTCCTTTAATAGCCTCACGTGCAGTACCTACAATTAATTCGCTATCCATCGGTGGCCACATGAAGACACCAAGCCCCTCCGTGCGGCAGTTTGCGCATGCTAAAGAAGCGCTGACTTCTGTAGCCCACGTAGATCTTCCGCCTGGAGTAAAGTCCTTGCTGCACCACTGTGGACTTATGTGTATTTCTGACATATTTAAAATCAAAGATGGTGCGCGAGACTGGACTTGAACCAGCACACCTTGCGGCACTAGCTCCTAAGGCTAGCGTGTCTACCATTTCACCACTCGCGCGTAAAATTACTTGGCTATTATATCAGTGAAAAGGCCTTTTGTCTCTGGGCTTTGCTTAACCGCTTCGAACGCTTTGTCTGCCCAAAGCCTAATCATTGGATCGTTTGGGTGCAATCTGTCAGCCATCCAGTCAGAACTAACATACTTTTTAGTTAGCCAGCTCATATCTGCAAGCACGAAATTTTTACGTTCAGCCGCTAGTTTCTGCAGGTTGCTATTGCAATTCCGGATGAGCCTCCAGATTACAATGCGCTGCAGCCACGAAAACATAGTTAAGTGATGATAATCGGCAACTGCCGTAGCGACCAAAGCAACTTTGCGCTGCTCAGCATAATCAACAAGTGTCACAAAATCTTTATAAACCCGTTTTGCGCTTCTAAGCCGGATAACATTATTCGCGCCCATATAGACAAAAATCATATCGACATCTTTAAGTAATTTTACCTTTGGCAGCTGCTTGTTAATAACGTCGTAACTCCGTGAACTTTCTTTCGCAAAAATATGCACAATAACTTTATGCGTCCGCGCCAGCTGCTCGATTGTTGTCTGGGCAGGGCCAAACTTCAACTTATTATTCGCGTGTCCATCGATTCCTGAGTCTCCAAGCAGCACAATATGGAATTCTTTGCCTTTGCCGAGTGTATATAAATCTTGCTGCGGTTTGTAGGACTTATAAAAGTCGTGCTGTAACTTTGCTATCACAATAGCTGACCTCAAAAATTCTATCAAAAACACAAATGGAATAATTAAAAGAAATTGCATGTGTTATGACTTCCTATAAAAAACAATCCTGGCACCGGCGTATTCTTTTTCATTTAAGATTTCGCAGCCTGGCATTGGCGGCGCTTCCAGCTTGGATGGCCACGAAAGCACCAGCAAGCCGTTTTTCTTAACATGCTTAACGAGGCGCTCAATCTCAAGCGCCAGCACTGCGTCGTACGGCGGGTCACAGATGGCTATGTCGACCATTAGGTTTTGGTTTTTGTTGGACCAAGCGCGCATTGTCGAGATCACCGCATGGACTTTATCCTCAAGACCAAGTTTAAAAATATTATCAACAATTGTTTTATAGGCCTGTTTATCCAGCTCCACAGCCACCACCGACTTTGCACCGCGGCTAATTGCCTCAAACCCTAGCGCTCCGCTGCCGGCATAGGCGTCCAAAACAGTCAGGCCCTCAATATCGCCCAAGGCATTAAAGATCGCTCCCCGGGGTTTTTCGCCCATCGGATGTGTATTGCCCGTTTCTGGCGAATCAAAAATCCTACCGCCTAAGTACCCAGCAATGATTCTCACTTATCTACTCCCGCTTCTTCGGCAGCTATGTACCACATTATTGTGATTGTCTTTACGATAGTCGGCGCTAGCTCTTCGCGTACCTGACGGCTGATCTTGCTCGTCCAGCCATCTTTAATGTAAGCATCAAACAGTTGCATGCGGGCAACTTTACGCGCCTGGCGCAAATAATATTCGTGATAACCTAATTTTTTAGCCAAAAGTATGTCGCTTGGGCGTGGGCGCGCATCTGGAAAGCGAAGAGGTTTAATAATAAAGCCAAACCCCAGCTCAAACATACCGTGGGCAATATACAGCCCGCGCGGACCCCAGGTTTTAAACACATTTTGCAGTGTTTTTGATTTGGTATCTCCTTTAAAAATCCACTTTTGCATAACGGTCGTACGGTCATCTTTCGCGGCTCCTCCCCGAAGCTCAGCCATTTTTTCTTCGTACGGATAATGGTGCGCCGGAGTTAAGCCGTCAACAATGGTATGTGCAAACCAAGCGGCTTCAAATGCCGACCGTTCTTTGTTCTTTGCCTTAAGCTCTTTAACGAGTTGCTTGTAATGTTGCTCTATGAGTTTCATAAATGCCGTCGTATCGCCTTTTAGCGGTTCAAAAAAATGCCACGGCTCATTGCGGGAGGGGCTTTTGCGCTTTATGCCGTCCGGACCGTTTTTGCCTTCAAAATGCAAAATTGAACGGATCCCTGGAAAGGCCGATTTTGGGTGCATAAGCTCGGCCAAATGCCTGCGTGCCACACGGTCAACATGTTGATGGCCGCCAAATAGCCGCCCAGAGTAACGAGTTAGGGTTAGTCCAGAATACATTACACCTAGTATACACACATCCCACACCGTTCATCCAGGTCTCGGCAAAGCCGAGCCGTGGCTGAACTCTTGGCTATTTTCGGCTTGGCCGCTTGCGGTACGCGTTAGCAGTACCATCCCGTACAGCTAACTTGCGTTCCGCGCAGCCGTACCGAAACTAGCTCAAGTGTGGAATGTGTTCGTCTTCTTTACCCCTAACAAACTAATTCAGGGTAACGACGGCTTGGGCGGCACGCACACGACGTTTTAGTTCGGGGTAATCGCTCAATTTAATTTTTGCCTTAATAAAGTCATTTACCGCTTTGCGGCTTTCGGCCAGCAGTTTGGCATCGCTGAGCTTGGCTATCCGCAGGTCAAGCTCACCGTGCTGCAGCGTGCCATAAATAGCTCCTGGTCCGCGTAGCTCTAGATCAAGTTCTGCCAACTTAAATCCATCTGTAGACTGGCTCAGTGCCCGCAACCTAGGGCTGGGGGCTTTGCTATCACTTGGCACAATAAAACAGTAGCCCTGATCGGTACTCCGTCCCACACGGCCGCGGAGCTGGTGCATTTGGGCAAGACCGAACCTGTCAGCGCCCTCTATGACCATCACGCTGGCATTAGCGACGCTGATACCAACTTCAATTACGGTTGTTGCCACCAAGATGTCTATTTTCCCGGCTGCGAACTCTTCCATAACAGCGGATTTTTCATCGTCTTTCATTTTGCCATGCAAAAGCCTCAGCTGGCGATGTTTAAAGGTGGTTTTACGCAATTTTTCATATGTTTGCTCGGCGCTTGGCGCTTTTAGGCCAGAACCTTCCTTAATGACTGGGCAGACTATGTAAACCTGACGTCCCTGCGTAATTTCGTCGTCGATTTTTTTATAAAGCGGTTCTCGGCTGTTCGGCGATACAATTTCGGTAATAATCGGCTTGCGGCCCATAGGCATAACATCCAAAAGCGAAATATCCAGCTCACCGTACAGCGTCAATGCTAAAGAGCGCGGAATTGGGGTGGCCGTCATGCTGAGCACATGCGGCATATACCCCGAACTTTTTAGCAACTTTTTACGCTGGTCAACGCCAAAACGGTGCTGTTCGTCCACAATCAACAGCCCCAAGTTTTGCATGACAACTTTTTCTTGCAGCAAAGCCTGCGTTCCAACAATAAACTTGATATGCCCGCTAGCAATGCGTTCCTGGGCTATCTTCTTTTGGGCCGGTTTTAAACTTCCGACAAGTAGGCTCACGACCTCATCATGCCCAGTCGCCTTAAACAAATCGGTTAAAGTTTCGGCATGCTGCCGCGCCAAAAGTTCAGTCGGCGCCATTAATGCAACTTGGTATCCGGCCTCCATAGCCATTAGACCGGCCATCCCCGCCACCACGGTTTTGCCGGAGCCAACATCGCCTTCCAAAAGCCTGTTCATAGGTACCGGGAAGACAATATCTTGGTAAATCTGCCATGCGGCAACTCTTTGGGCGTTGGTTAAGGTAAACGGCAAAGACTTTACAAACTTCTGGGCCAGTTTTTCTTTAAAAGGGATTGATGGAGCCGGTTCGCTTTGGTTCTGGGCTTTGTTTAATGATGCCGCCAGCATCAGCTCAAAAACTTCTATAAAACCAATCGTCCGCCGTGCAGCCGCAAAGCTTTCGCGCGAAGTTGGAAAATGCAGTTCGCTAATTGCAGCGCCGTAAGTTAACAATTTATATTTACGTCGGATTTCTTCTGGCAAAGGTTCGGGCAATAGATAAGCGGACTTGATCACTTGGTATAAAACCCGCCGCAGAAGTGTTGAAGTTATGCCCTTGCTTTCACGATAAACCGGAACAATGCGTGCCGTGTGAAGCGGAAAATCGCTTGATTGTTCCATACTTGGGTTTGTAATACTAAAGCGCTGGGCCTTAAGCTCCAGCTTGCCGGTAACAAAGTATTTTTGGCCTGTTTTAATGCTTGCGGCTCTATAGGGCTGGTTAAACCACAGCAAACGCACGCTGCCTGTAGCGTCCGAAGCAACTGCTTCGGTGATATGCATGCCGCGGCGGACATAGCGCCCTGTGGACTGTTTAATCTCGACCTCAACGGTAACCATCCCGGGTTTGATCTTCGAAATCGTCTGGATTTCGGAATAGTCATTATACGTACGCGGAAAGTAATCCAGCAGCTCGGCAATTGTCGAAATGCCAATGCCCTTAAAAAGCGCCGCAACGCTTGGCCCCACGCCTTTTAAACCAGTCAGACCCCCTGTTAGTTCCATTGAACCCATTTCATACCTTTCTCTGAAGTTCGAGGGTAAAACTGGCTAGGAAGATAATGACTTTCTTGCAACAAGGCATATCTTTAGATATGGTGCGAAGCAAAAAGTTATTAGCTTTCCGCCAGTTTTGACCGCAGAACAGGGATAAGATATGAAATGGGTTCATAGTACTAAACAGTATATATGACTATCGCGGGCGCTGTTTGGCAAATTTGTAGGCTTCTTGCTCCAAACTGTCGTCCAACAGCGCAAGCATTGCGGATTCACCGTATTTACGCTTCAGGGCAATTTCAAGTAACAAGTCTGCCAACACTGGATTTTTGCTGAGTAGCGGCCCGTGAGAATAAGTTCCAAAGACGTTTTTTATCCTGCAGCCTTCGGTTTTATCGAGGCCATTGTTGCCCGCCCCTTGGACAACCCTGCCAAGAGCAAGCGACTTGTCGTCCAGCGACGTGACGCCGCTATGGTTTTCGTATGCGACAGTTTCGCCAAATTCGGTTTGGTACACCGTGTTGCCAATAAAGCGCTCCAGCCCCGCGGTGGTTTCTAGCGGCAAAATACTAATCCCTTTTATGACGTTGCCGCTGCCAGTCTTAAAAGCCCTGCCAAACAGCTGGTACATGCCGCAAATCATCAGCATCACCGTGCCATCAAATGCAAGTTTATGCAAAGCATCAGCTTTTTCCTGCAAATCGGCCTGTACTTTATCCTGACCAGCATCCTGGCCGCCACCTCCCAAGATTATGTCGGCGTCGTGCGGAACCTCGTCGCCAATCCCTACCAAACTAACCCGGACATCAATATCGCGCCATTCAGCTCGCCGTCGCAAAATCAACGTATTGCCAGTATCACCATATATATTCATTTCTTTGGGGTACAAATGCACTATGTGTAAATTTTGCTTGCTCATACGGTGACTCCATAAACTTCATCGCTGTAGTTTTTATAATCCGACCGAATCTTAAGCATCGCAGTGTAGGTACAAAATATAATAGCCGTCTTTGTACTTGAATCAGCGGCTGAGCGGTTTATTGTTTTTACAAATGCCGCAAGTTCTCTTTCGTTGGCAGTTGTTTTTACGCCGTCATATTTAAGCCGCACAGCCATATCATAGGCGCGCGTGCCTCCGCATACTACTGTCTTGTCAGTATCTTCAAGAACAGCAAAATCCACGTCCCACAGCCACGAAACGTCGCGACCGTCGGCATAATCGTCATTTACTGCCATCCCAATTGTGTCATAAGAACGCAGCTCGAGCATCCGCAGAGCGTGCGTAAAACCGCCAGGATTTTTAACAAGCTGTAGCGTTATAGTTTCGCCTGTTTTTAATTTGATAGTTTCGCCGCGGCCAAAAGCAGGCTGCAGCTTGGCAACTGCTTCGGTAGTTTTTGCCATGTCTGCAGTTGGTACTATGGCGCTTAGTACCGTTAAAGCGGCGCTTAGGTTAATGGCGTTATGGCTGCCGCTTAGCGCGGTTTTAAAAACTTTTTCCTGCCCATCAATCTTAAATGTTACTTGTTGGGAATCATATGATGTAAGCTCTGTCGTCATCTCACCCGCCTGCGTATATGCCGTTTTATCCTGGTGGTGCAGCTCATCGTCTGTCAAAAAACTATGCTGCAGCTCTTTTGAATGGCCATACCAATAAGTTTTTATGCCTTCTGGGACCTGCATTTTTGCGACCCGTTCGTCGTTGGCGTTTAAAACCACCCAGGACGTTGCGCTGCCAACGACCTTTTCAATAAGTTTGGCGGTGGTGTCAATTTCGCCAAATCGGTCCATTTGGTCGCGCATAATGTTTAGCGCCAAAACCCCGCGGGGTTTGATTTGGTGCACAAAATGCACGGCATGAGCCTCGTCCTGCTCAAAAACGGCAATATCATACGGCAGCGCACCGTTCATTTTTGCTTTATCAATTACTGTCGTAACGGTACCGCGTACAAAGTTACTGCCGGTTTTATTAGTAAGAACCCTTAACCCTTGTACTTCCAAAAGCTCCGTAATAACCTTGGTGGTCGTGGTCTTGCCGTTGGTCCCAGTTACAACCACAACGCCCTGCGGCAAATCAGTAAGCATTTTTTTTAAAAAGCCGGGGTTTATTTTCTCAACAACAAGTCCAGGAAGCGCCGAACCGCTTCGCCCGAGAAGCCTGAGCCCACGTAAAATAGTTTTACCAATTAATAAAGAAATAAAGCGCATTAATGCACTTAGTATACTAGAAAACTAATTCAAAGGTTGAGGAGTATCGTTAGCCAAGCTTAACGTAGGAGAGCCCGCATGATGATAGTACTTATCACCATCACGTGTTATCGGAGGAACAGTAAGATCAACTGAACTAAGTGGTGTCTCCCATGAGCAAAATCCATCGGGCTCATAGCCAACTGGAATTTTTCCGTGTTGCGTAGCGGCACTCATGCAAGCCACCTTTCCCGCTGATAGGGATTGTGTTTGCTCCACACGATCAGATCTTGACACATTAAATTCAGACAACTCAAAATCTCCTCAATAAAAAATCCTAAAGAACTATAGCACTTTTAAGACAGTTTTACAATAACTTGGGAGTTTTTACCACGGCGAAGCACTGCGTATCCGTTAATTACGTCTTCTGGGCCAAAGGTTGTTTTGTCGCTAGAAAACTGTTCGCCGTTGATATAAACAGCACTATCGCCTAGAAAACGGCGGGCTTCACCGTTTGAACTAGCAAGACCAGCACTGACCAGCACCTCTATTAAACCTGTTTCATTAAGTTTAGCTTCAACCATAGGCAATTCGTTTTCTAATAGCCCAAAATCTGCAGCCGACAAATTCTTGTAGTCGCCCGCACCAAACAATGTTTCGCTGACTTTTTTAACAGCATCAGCCCGTTCTTTGCCGTGCACCAGAGCCGTAACTTCGTATGCCAATGTTTTTTGAGCCAAACGCTCACCGGGGCGGGCACGGAAGTCATGCATAACTCCGTCAACAGTGTCTTTATCCAACAATGTGTAAATTTTTATATAATCCTCAACACCTTCGTCGTCGACATTGAGCCAGAATTGGTAAAATTTGTAGACACTTGTGAGCTCTGGGTCTAGCCAAACGGCTCCATCTTCGCTTTTGCCAAACTTTTTGCCTGTTGCTTTGTTAATAATAAGCGGCGATGACCAGATGTGAGCCTCATGGCCAGTTTTGCGCCGGATAAGGTCAACTCCTGCAATACAATTTCCCCACTGGTCGGCTCCGCATAATTGCAAATCGACACCATAAGTTTCGTGCTGGTACAAAAAGTCGTAGGCCTGGATAAGGCTGTAGCTAAACTCGGCATAGCTAATCCCAGCGCCGTCTTCGCCCATTCGCGACTGGACAAAATCGCGGCCAACCATCTGGCGCAGAGGCACGTGCTTGCCCACTTCACGAAGAAATGTGAGGTAATTCATGTCTTTAAACCAGTCGTAGTTGTCTACAATCGTAAAATCTTTGCCGCCAAAAATCGATTTATACTGGGCAGCAATCCCTGCCTTATTTTTGGCTATTTCGTCCAGAGATTTTAGGTCGCGTTCTTCGGCCTTGCCGTCTGGGTCGCCAATCATGCCGGTTGCTCCGCCAAGCAATAAAAATGCCTTGTGGCCATGATCAATAAAATGCCGTACCATCATCGCGGCAGCCAGGTTGCCGACTTGCATACTTGCAGCACTGGGGTCAACCCCCCAATAAAAACTTATAGCGTCACCGTCAAGTGTTTTTGGATCTTTGTAGGTAGTTTGGTTTACGAAGCCGCGCCAGGCAAGTTCTTCTGAAAGAGTCATCTTATTCCTCAGGTTTTAGTTTAACAATCAAGGTATACTAGACTAGATTATCTTATCATCTAATAGATAGTCATTAGTATAGCGTAATTAAGAATAGTTTAAGACATAAATACCGCTAATTTGTAAGCTTATTTACCTCATTCCGCTTTGGTATAATGCCGTCAAGAAGATTAAGGAGCGTTTTTAAATCCGCGATAACCATATGGCTACACAGAAATCCCCTAAGACGACGACAAAAACTAAAAAGCCTGCTGTTAAACCTAATATCCATGTGACTAAAAGCGGCCAGAAAATAAAGCTGCAGCACGGTTTTATGCAGCGTTGGGTTGCCCGCCGCGACCGCAAAGAACTCCGTAAGGCCGAAATGCTGCGCGATATGCCAAAAGGCCGTATAAAGCGCATTTTGTACCGTTTGCAGCCTAAACGCCTCTACCGCTATTGGTTTTCTAAACAAGGCCTTATTATGGGGCTCAAGCTGGTTGGTCTTGGCTTTATAGCTGTTTTTATCGTGCTGCTTGGAGTCTTTGCGTACTTTAGAAAAGACTTGCCGAACCTTAAAAACATTACCGGTGACAACATCGGCGGTAGCGTGAGGTATTATGACAAAACCGGCCAAACACTGCTGTGGGAAGACTATAACTCAGTTAAACGCACACCTGTTACGCAGGACAAAATCTCGCAGTTTGTCAAAGACGCGACCGTGGCAGTTGAGGATCGTGACTTTTATAAGCACGGCGGTTTTGACGTTAAGGGGATTGCGCGTGCCGGAGTTGCTAACATCACCGGCGGCGGCACCAGCCAAGGTGGATCAACGATTACTCAGCAGCTCGTTAAGCTAACCAACGACTGGACCGGCGATCGCTCATACACACGCAAGATCAAGGAATTGATTTTGTCGGTTGAGCTGGAACGGACATATTCAAAAGACGAAATTTTAACCGGTTATCTTAACTCCGCACCATACGGCAATATCGAATACGGCGTTGAGGCAGCATCACAAGACTACTTCAAAAAGCCCGCCAAAGATCTTACGCTCGACGAAGCCGCGTTCTTGGCGGCCATTCCTAAGTCGCCTTCATACTATTCACCATATGGCCCGCTATTTTCGGCTGGCGGCAAGCAAGCCGTTGTAAACCGCCAACATTATGCCCTTGATGTAATGGAACAAATCGGAAAAATTACTAAAAAACAGCACGACGATGCTAAAAAAGTTGATACCCTGGCCAAAGTTAACACCGAACGTCCTAACAAATACGGCACAATTACTGCTCCGTATTTTGTGCTGGCCGCAAAAGAACAGCTGCAAAAAAGATTTGAACAGACTTACAAGCGCGGCGGTTGGAAAGTTATTACTACGCTTGATATTAATCTCCAGAATCTTGCTCAAAAGTCTATAGACGATGGCCGTGCCCAAATGAATCGCCAAGACGCCGACAATGCCGCGTTTGTAGCCGAGGATACACAGTCTGGGCAGGTTGTGGCTTTGATTGGCGGTGTTGACTTTAAAAACACTACCTACGGACAGATTAACTATGCCAACGATGTAAACATCTCGCCGGGTTCCAGCATTAAGCCATATGACTACACGACATTCATAGAAAATAATAACAACGCAGGTGCCGGCAGCGTGCTATTTGATGCCATGGGCCCTCTGCCTGGTTATCCTTGTACCAACAGGGCATTGCCTGGGCCTACCAGCAAAGGCGACTGCTTGTTTGACTATGACCGTAATCCAAACTCCGGACCATTAACACTGCGCTACGCACTGGGCGGTTCGCGTAACATTCCGGCTGCCAAAGCTATGCTTTCGGCCGTGCCAAACGACACATCAAGCGGCAAAACTACATCGATTAACAAAGTCCTTTCCACTGCCAGCGGGCTAATGGGCGTGGATGACGGCTACCACTGTTACAAACAAGACATTGACATTACTACCGCAACCAAAGAAGACGAAACCCAGTGCTACACTTCTGCGGCCATTGGGGATGGTGCGTATTTACACCTAACAGACCATGTAAACGGTATTGCCAGCCTTGGGCGTCTTGGCAAATCAGTCCCGCAAACTTTTATTTTGAAGGTTACAGACGGCTCTGGTAAAACTTTGGATGAATATAAGCCGGTTGTCGGTACACAGGTTGTCCGCCAAGACGCGGCCTATATTGTTAGCGACATGGCCTCTGACCCGAAGGCATCATACTTGGGCGGCAGCTGCACGGACACTAGCTGCAGCGGCATGAAATTCCACCGTTACAAGGGATGGAAGACTGCCATCAAAACCGGAACCACCAACGACCAGTTTGACGGGCTGATGGTAAACTGGAACACCAAATACACCACTGGCATTTGGGTTGGCAACCATACCCGCACCACGCCGTATACTGGCGGCCCAGAAAACATGACTGACCCAATCATGAAAGAGTTTATGCAAGGCGCAATCGACCAGCTTGGCGATGTTCCTGCCCAAAACTGGACCCAGCCAGCCGACATTAAAGTAGCGCCAGCATATGTAATGCATTCAAAGATTTTTAACGCCCAAAGCGTACCAAATGCCAGCACCGATATTTACCCAGCTTGGTATCAAAGCAAGACATCAACCGCTGGCAAAAAGCAAACTATCGATGTAATTTCCAACAAGCTTGCTACCGAATGTACGCCAGACCTTGCCAAAAAAGATCTCGAAGGAGCAGGCGCTACAGCATTTAGCAGCGACGCGTTTGTAGCCGGTGGTGCCAACACTGACCAAAAGGACGACGTACACCAGTGTACTGACAACAAGCCAACAGTAAGCGTAAATGTTAGCCCTGGCTCTGGCAATAGTTATAGCATTTCAGTAGTGATTGGCGCTGGTTCGCACGACCTTGCGGGCAATGAGGATAAGGGTGCCGGCAAAGTAAATATCATGGTCGACGGCCAGAACATTCAATCTCTAAATGCTAGTGACTGTGGCGGCACTTGTAATACAAGCTATACACCGACCAGTGCTGGTTCACATACGGTTACTGCACAAATTATTGATAGTGTGCTTTATGACACTACAAGTGCGCCAGAAACTATTGACGCACATATACTGACAATTAATTCCACTAACTCAGCTTCGAGCGTTACATTTAACTGGTCCGGAAATACAGGTAAAGTAACGATCTACCAAAGCAATGGCTCTCTTGTATGCGGTCCGAGCCAGAGTAGTTGTTCAAAAATTAAAGCATCCGTACCAGCTCTGGCACCGGGCGCCCAAGTTTATGGCAAGGATGAAAGCGGTGCTACATCCGCTAGCATTACTGGGTACTAATATAGCTATCTGTTTTAAACGCACTAAATCCAGTCATTATTAGAAAATAACAATTAGTCTTTTTCTAAAAACTGATTCAAAGCTGAGCGGATGTCGCGCACAGGCAGCAAAAACTTATCGTTTTTGTCTTGGCCTGAGTTTGGACCAATCGCGCCTAAAAATCCCATTTTTTTAGCCTCGCTCAAGCGCTTTTCTGCAAAAGGCACTCGTCGGACTTCCCCGCTGAGGCCTACTTCTCCGTATACGACAGCGTCTTTTTTAAGCTGCATGCCCTTACTGGCACTGGCGATTGCCATGCAGACGGCCAGATCAGCCGCTGGTTCGGTAATTTTTAGCCCGCCGACGATGTTTATATAAATGTCTTTGTCGCTTAGATTCAGCTTCGTACGGCGTTCCAGCATTGCAACTAAAAGGTTAAGCCTGTTCAGATCCATGCCGCTTGCTGCCCGTTTTGGATAGCCATAGCTGGTTGTATTAACAAGCGCCTGGACTTCTACCAAAAGCGGCCGTACACCCTCCAGAGTCGCTAAAACAACAGAGCCGTCACTTACTTGTCGTTCTGCCAACAAGGCCTCTGAAGGGTTTTCAACAGGCTGCAGACCGGATTCGACCATTTCATAAATTGCCGACTCGTTTGTACTTCCAAAGCGGTTTTTGACGCTCCGAAGCACTTTAAAGCCGCCATAACGGTCGCCTTCTAGTTGCAAAACTACATCAACAACGTGTTCCAGGACTTTTGGCCCGGCAATCGAGCCTTCTTTGGTCACATGCCCAACCAAAAGCAGTGCCGTGTTACTTCGCTTGGCCGCTTGCATCAGCAGATGCGCCGAGTTTGTGATTTGGCTAACCGAACCCGCGGCCGAGCTTACTGCTGCCGCGCTTATTGTCTGGATCGAATCCACAACGACCAGCTCATAGCCGCCCCCTGCAATTGTTGCCGCAATATCATCAGCCGAATTGCTGCTGCTAAGCTCCAAAGTTTCAGACGCCGCGCCCAAACGCGTTGCCCGGAGGCCCACCTGCTGGACAGACTCTTCGCCGCTGATATATAAAACTGGGACCTTTTTTGACGCTGCGTATGCCACCTGGAGTAGCAACGTGCTTTTGCCAATCCCGGGCTGTCCGGCCAATAAAGACACGCTGCCAGCCACAAACCCGCCGCCCAAGACTTCGTCCATTGGCGCGCTGCCGCTTGGAATCCGCGCGGCAGTTTTTTGCTTTGTTATCTGCGTGCTGGTGACTGCCTCAAGTTTTCGTCCGCCGCCGCCTGCCAGCTGTGTTTCGCTAAGCTGTTCAACGAGCGTATTCCATTCGCCGCAATTACTGCACTTGCCCATCCAGCTGCTGTGATGGGCGCCGCAATTACTGCAAACAAAGGTTGTTTGGTTTTTCCTCGCCATAGTACCCACTAGTGTATCAGATTGTTAATTATTGGTGGGCGGGAACACTGCTCCGGCTGTCTATTGCCTTTACTAGATCTGATTCCTGTTCGGCAATCGCGTTGCGCTTTGGGACGATGTCGTTGTATTCGCTGATTATATCGCTCAGCGTATCAATGTCCTGGTTATATTTATTCACCTGCTGGTTAAACCCCGGGACTGCCGCGTTGTAAGCCGCCACTTGTCCAGAAGACCGCAATCCGCTTAAACGCTCCCGTTCGGCGCTCAAAGATGATGCCTGGGCAGTAAGGGAAGTTTGCAGGCTGTCTATCTGCTCCTTAAGGCTGCTAAGCTGTGCGTCATAAGCCACAATCTGGTTTTTGCGCTCTGTAAAGGCCTTTTCATACTGTTCAGAAAAGTCGACAACCTTGCTGCGGTCCGAAAAATACTGTTTGTAATACGTTTCTAGTTCGGCCGGAAGTGTGCGTACTTCGGTGCCTAGAATCGAATGCAGCTCGTTGGGCACCACGCTTGGATCCTGTTTTTTATAGAGCTCAATCGTATCTTTAAGGCGCTGGTCGGTTGCATTGGCAAAATAATCAGCCGTTAGTTTGTCCACGCGCTTGCGTTCGGTGGTACTTAAGCGCGCATAGGCCGCGTGCAGTGTCTCATGCGCGGCAGTAACCTGTTCAACACCAGTTAAGCGGCTATCTGTCACATTCAGCAGATATATTCCGCGCGTATCGACATAGCAACCTAGCACAATGGTTTGTTCGTTATCACGGCATGATTTATTAAAATCTGTTTTGTCTTCGATTGCCGGATGGTACACATAAAAAAGCCGGCGCATCGATGGCTGCATGGCGGTATCAGTCGCCAGCTGGCTAATGCTGTCTGGAGCGGTATAGCCATGCAGACGAATCGCGTCAAAAACTGCCTGGTGCTCCAACAGCCCCACCACCGGAATAGCCAAAAGTAAAAGAGTGAATATTCCAGCTAAATATCGGTGTTTACGCTTTTGCATACTGTTTTAGTTTAACCATTTTAAACTTAGTTATCTAGTGAACTGTTTAGGCTTTTTCGCGCAGCGGTGCAAAAGTTATTTTGCCAGCTTTTGTAGTCACCGAAACAACATCGCCTTTTTGGTAAGATTCGTCTAGCAATCCGCTGGCAATATGGTCTTCAATCTCGTCCTGGATCAGACGGCGCATAGGGCGTACACCATTTTTGGCATCATAGCCCTGCTCTAGCATCAGTTCTTTGGCGGCTTTGTTAACGTCCAGTCCAAGCCCATGTTTTACCAACCGGTTTCGCAGTTCTTCAAGCTGTAAATCCACAATCTTAAGCGCATCTTTTTTAGTCAGCGCACGGAAGACAATAGTTTTGTCGATACGGTTCAATAGTTCTGGGCGCATTAGCTTTTTAAGCTCATCCAGAACCTTGCTCTTGTTTTGGGCATGGGCGGCATCCAGGTTGTCAAAATCCTTTTTAGCGCTGGCATTAAAGCCAAGTCCAGCTTCTTTTTGGAGCTTGTCTGCGCCGATGTTGCTGGTCATGATGACAATAGTGTTTGTAAAGTCGATAGCACGGCCTTTGGCGTCTGTTAATTTGCCGTCTTCTAAAATCTGGAGCAGCATATTAAACACTTCTGGATGGGCTTTTTCAATCTCATCAAACAGCACTACGCTATATGGCTGGCGGCGGATTTTGTCAGTCAGCTGGCCGCCATCGTCATATCCAACATAGCCTGCAGGTGCGCCAACTAGGCGTGACACATTGTGGTGCTCGCCAAACTCACTCATATCAATCTTGATCAGGTTTTTATCCGAGCCAAAAAATTCACGGCTCAGCACACGGGCAAGCTCAGTTTTTCCAACCCCCGTTGGACCTAGGAATATAAACGAACCGATAGGGCGTGTAGTTTGGCCGATACCAACGCGGTTACGCCGGACAGCGCGCGCCAATGCTTCAACCGCTTCGTCCTGGCCTATCACGTGTTTACTGAGCGCGCCTTCAAGATTGCGAAGATATTTCGCTTCCGATCGGATTACTTTGTTTACAGGAACTCCGGTCATGCGAGCCACAACTGCAGCAACGTCTTCGCTTGTCATAACGAGCCGCTTTGAACCTTTGCCGGCCTTTTGCAACTTGTCTAAACTGGCCTGCAGCTGGCTGGCCTTCTGTTTGTAGCCGGCCGCTTTTTGGTAGTCTTCATTGTCGACCGCTTCTTCGATCCTGACATTGATCAGCTTAAGCTCTTTTTGGACTTTGCGGACTTCTGGAGGCGTTTTACCCTTGTCTACTCGCAAATGAGCGGCAGCTTCGTCCAGCAGGTCAATTGCTTTGTCAGGCATAAATCTATCATTAACATAACGTTTAGCGAGGTTCACAGTGTCTTCCAATACTTCATCGCCAATAGCCACGCCGTGGAAAGCTTCGTAGTGTTTACGTAGGCCTTTTAAGATTGCTAGCGTTTCTGACGGCGTTGTTTCTGGAACTTGGATAGGCTGGAAACGGCGCTCCAAGGCTGCATCTTTCTCGATATATTTGGTGTATTCATTTGTGGTTGTAGCACCAATTACCTGGATTTTACCCCGGGCCAAGGCAGGTTTTAGAATGTTTCCTGCGTCCATTGAACCTTCGGCCGAACCAGCGCCAACCAGCAGGTGGATTTCGTCAATAAAAATCACTGTTTTGTTGTCGTCCTCAAGCTCGGCCATAACTTTTTTAAGCCGCTCTTCAAACTCACCGCGATATTTTGTACCAGCGATCATTCCAGCAAGATCGAGCATTATAATGCGCTTGTCGAGCAAGCTGTCTGGGACGTCTTCGCTTATAATTCTTTGCGCTAAACCTTCAACAATTGCCGTCTTACCAACACCAGGTTCCCCAATTAATACCGGGTTATTTTTGGTGCGGCGGTTCAAGATTGTAATCACGCGCTTTAGCTGGTCTTCGCGCCCAACAACCGGGTCAAGCTTTCCGGCACGGGCTTGGGCCGTCATATCCGTGCCATAAGTGTCCAGTGCTGTCTTCTGGCGGTTGCCTTTTTTGCCGCGGCGGCGCGTACCAGTGTTGCCTTCATCTTCGTAATGCTGGCGGTTTAAAAACTGCTCCAGCTCGTTGTTTAGTGAATCCAAACTAACGTTCATATCGCGCAGCAATGTTGTAGCCCGGGCATTTTTTTGGCTCAAAATACTATAGAGAATATGCTCAGTACCACAAAAATCCTGGTTAAACTCCTGCGCCAATTCATAAGCCATCTTGAGTGTTAGCTTGGCTGTTTCGCTCAAACCCTTAGCACCCATATTGATAACAACACCTTTAGGAGATAGGTTTAAAGCCACACGTGCACGCTCCAGAGTCACACCCGTGCCTTCAAGCACCTTGGCACCCATTGACGCGTCCTGGGCCAAAATGCCAAGCAGCAAATGCTCCGTGCCAATGTATGGGCTGTTAAAGCTACGTGCAATCGCATCGGCGTGCTTTAGAGACTGCAGTGCATTCTCTGTTAAATGGTTCAAAAATTCCTGGAAATCTGGATTTTGCGGCATCATAGTTCTATTTTACCCACACTTTCTTACATCTGCTGTTATCTTTATCACACCTTTCCAGAATACGTAATTAGCACTCACGTGTCAAGAGTGCTAATTGACACTTTTGGCTGGGATAAGCAGGTGAGGCTCAGCTGGATATTCTTGCCGAGGACAAGTCTGAGGCGTAAATAGTTACGGTGAAGGCTAGCCACAGGCAAAATATTAAGATGAGACCGCCAGATTATTTCAGGCAAAGTGGCAAGGAGTACTCTTGGCACGGTCAAGAGTGCTAATTCTCAGATTTTAGTCTACGTCGTGCCAGCGCTCTGGTGGTGCTGAAGCGCCAATAATACTACCTATTTTATCTAGTGCAATTTCTTTTTAAATCAGATCTATCAACAACAATACTATCTTCAGGATCATCTAATATCTCATCAAATAACTTAAAGTCTGCTAGAGTAACAGCCGGAACGTCTCTATCCTCTAACAAATCCATTACTATCCCAGATCCTCCAGATATAGTTTCGTAGCACTGGCCTCCTTCCCATGAAACAATCGAAAAGAAGATTCTTGGAATAAAATGAGAAGGCATAATGTACGGGTTCGTACTATCTCTTCCAAGCATATCTCTTAGTAAAGATACGTGTCCTACAATTTTTCCCACATAAGTCTCATACCATTCATCCGGATAAGTGCCCGGAAAATCTTCAGGCCTATAGCTCATTTAGGTATTTATTCTCCATGCTCTTCAATAGCGTCAAGCAGTGAACTTTCGAGCTGTTCCTTCTTCTTCAGCTTCTGAACTGGCTTGGCTGACTCAACAACCGTCTCGGCTTCTGGAGCGACTGGCTTGTCGGCAATAATATCAATGTCGTAACCTGTTAGCTTGCTGGCTAAGCGCACGTTCTGGCCGCTTTTGCCGATGGCAATGCTCAGCTGGTCTTCGTCGACGAAAACGCCGGCTTTTTTAACATCTTCATGGATTTCAACGCGGTTAACTTTTGTTGGGCTAAGTGCCTGAGAAATGAAGGTTTTAAGGTCATCATTCCAAACCACAATATCAATCTTTTCCTGTTCGCCGACTTCACTCATAACTGCGTTCACACGTGTTCCATGGCCGCCAACAAAGGTGCCGACTGGATCAACACCGCTAACTGAGCTTGCAACAGCAATCTTGCTGCGCACACCAGCTTCGCGGGCAATCGCCTTAATGCTCACGGCGCCGCTTTCCATTTCTGGAACTTCGGCTCGAAAGAGCCATTCAACAAATTCTGGGCAGCCGCGTGATACAACCAACTGCGGTCCGCGGAAACCGCGCTCAACGTCTTTAAGATATACCTTCAAACGCTGGCCCGGGTAATAACGCTCGCTCTGAATCTGCTCGCTTTTTGGCATAATCGCCTGCGCCTTGCCAAGCTCCATCCGGACAATATTGCCTTCTACGCGTCCTACTAGACCATTAATGACAGTACCAATTTTATCTTCATATTCGGCCATAACAATTTCCCGCTCTGCTTCGCGGAGGCGCTGCAATATAACCTGCTTAGCAGTCTGAGCAGCAACACGGCCAAAGCTTTCAACTTTTTGGTGGATTTCAATTGTTTCGCCAACTGCCGCGTTTTTACGCATAACACCAGCGTCTTTAAGGCTAATTTCGATAAATTCGTCGGTGACTTCGTCGACGATGTTCTTGGTGACATACGCATCAACGTCACCGGTGTTCAGGTTCATAGTTACGCGGACTTCTTGTTCGCGGTCGCCATAATCTCGGCGGTAAGCTGCAGCCAAAGCCTGTTCTACGACTTCTTGCACAACTGCTTCGTCTAAGTTTTTCTCTTCGGCAATGGTCTTGATGGCCAAACCGAGCTGTTTCATGTCTAATTCCATGATGTTTCTCCTTATTTTCATTAAAAAATCCGACCACTGTGGCCGGACGAATACTTGTATATTACTACAACTGCTCCAAAAAGTAAATTATGCGGCTTTTGGCATAAGTTTAGTCAAGCGTGTCTCGTGATCGTCTAGCTGGTCATTATGGGTGCTAATTATATCGGCAATTCCTTCAAAACCTTCGTGCATTTCAGTACGTAAGTCTTTTATCTCGGTAAGTAGCTCGTCTTTCACCTCTTGAATTTCTGCGCGTATATTCTGCTCGGTTTGTGACAGCTCAGCCTTAAAAATCTGCTTAATATCATCCAAGCGCGTATCCAGTACCCGTGTTAGTTCACCAACAAGCTGGTCGTTATCCATATATAAATGTTAGCACACATCCCGCATCTGTTGCTACAATAAAAGCCGGCCATAGAACAACTTATGCGGAGGCAGATCATGAGCACAAAAAAATTAGTGAGATTATTCGAAACTTTCAAACCAAGTGACTACATACTGGAGTTAAATCTTGATCCAAAGGGCAAGAAATTTGGCGGAACTGTTACAATCCGCGGACAAAAAACGGGCCGCCCAAGCCAGCGCTTAACCTTTCATGCAAAAGATCTTAATGTTACCAGCGCGATTCTCCACAAAGTGCATACAAAAGGCAGCAAAACAGATGGGACCAAAATAAAAATAGACCGCATTAATATACAAAAATCATATGACGAAGTCCGCTTACACACCGCCGAGAACCTTTACCCCGGTGAATACCATGTTGTCCTAGAGTTTAACGGCACCATCACTGACCCTATGAACGGCCTATATCCATGCTACTTTACGCTGGACGGCAAAAAGAAATATCTTATCGCGACCCAGTTCGAAAGCCACCATGCCCGTGAAGTCTTCCCTTGCATCGACGAGCCGGAAGCCAAAGCAACATTTGACCTTGCTTTAATTACGCCCTCGTCAAAAACAGAAACCGTTATCGCCAACACTCCAGTCCGTTCCACAATGGTTGAGGGCGACCTAACAACTACCTTCTTTGAAATTACACCCATTATGAGTACCTACTTGCTGGCCTTCGTACATGGCGAAATTGGTTATAAAGAAGCAAAAACAAAAAGCGGGACTTTGGTTCGTGCTTTTGCAACCTTGGATAAAGTTGACCAAACCGACTTTGCGCTTGATGTTGCCGTAAAGTGCCTCGACTTTTATGAAGACTACTTCGGCATTCCATTCCCATTGCCCAAATCCGACATGATCGCCCTGCCCGACTTTGCAAGCGGCGCCATGGAAAACTGGGGCCTAATTACCTACCGCGAACAATGCATGTTGGTTGACCCAAAAAACACCAGCCTGCCAACCAAGCAATACGTCGCTATGGTGGTGGCGCACGAGCTTGCCCACCAGTGGTTCGGCAACCTCGTCACCATGCGCTGGTGGACCGACCTTTGGCTTAACGAAGGCTTTGCGTCTTGGATTGAATATTTAGCTGTCGACAAACTCTTCCCGGAATGGGACATGTGGACGCAGTTTATTGTGGATGAGCAACAAAGTGCCATGAAGCTAGACGCGCTCGATAACACCCACCCCATCGAAGTCCCTATCAACCACCCGGACGAAATCCGCAGCATTTTTGACGCTATTAGCTATAACAAGGGCGCCAGCGTTATCCATATGCTCCACGGCTACCTGGGCGCGGAACATTTCCGCGACGGCCTCCGGCACTACCTCAAGCAGCACGCCTACAAAAACACCGACACGCTCGACCTCTGGCAGGCGCTGGAAGACATCTCTAAAAAGCCGGTAAAACAGTTTATGCATGCCTGGACGTCCCAGCCAGGCTTTCCGATCGTCTCTGTTGCTACGGATGGCAAAAAGACAAATTTGACCCAAGAAAGGTTCTACCTCGATAAGCCAGCCCAAAAGAGCCCATTGCACTGGCCTGTCCCTGTCCTGGGCCCCGCAGATGCCCCTGAAAGCTTCACAAGTGCCCAAGCTGTGTATACCACGGCTGCGCCCGCCAAGATCAACCAAGGCCAAAGCGGTTTTTACCGTACCGTCTACGACCCAAGCAGCATTGCCGAGTTTGCATCTATAATTGTCAACTTTTCACCTCTGGACCGTTTGGGGCTTTTAAGCGACAGTTTTGAGGCCGCCAAATCTGGATACACACCGCTAAACTCTGCCCTTCAACTCCTTGCCGCCTACGAAGCCGAAAGTAACTCCGCCGTTTGGGACATCATTGCCATGAACATCGGTGAAATACGCCGTGTCATGGACGACGACGCTGTCCGTGATGCCATTAAGCCTTTTATTGTGAAGCTCACCGCCCGCGAGCTTAACCGCCTTGGCTGGGAAGAAAAAGCTACCGACAGCCACTTCGACAAACTCCTCCGCCCGACAATCATCGGCCTTAACGCCGGTGCCGACGAACCGTTGACCACCAAAGAAGCCCTGAGCCGTTTTGACCTCATGAAAGCCCCAGAAGACATCCCGGCCGACCTGCGCGGGATCATCTACACCACCGCCGCCCGCAACGGCGACAGCAAGACATTTGATAAGCTTTTGCTCCTCCACAACAAGACAACCAACAGCGAAGAACGCGTGACCTTAGCCGCTGCGCTCACCAACTTTAAGCAGCCGGCGCTCTACGAAAAAGCTCTCAGCCTGATTAATACCGACATTGTCCGCCGCCAAGACGCTATGTATTGGCTGGCCTATAGCTTTGGAAACCGCTTCTCGAAAGACGCGGCCTGGAAGTGGATGGTCAAAAACTGGGGCTGGCTCGAAAAAGAACTGGGAAGCGACCTGAGCTTTTCGCGCACGCCGATCTACGCCGGCCGAGCGTTTAGCAACCCCGAATTTTTGAAAGAATATAACGAGTTCTTTAAAGACAAGCAAACCCCTGGCCTCGTGCGCGCCATAAAGCAAGGCGAAGAAATGCTCAAATGGCAGATTGCATGGAAGCAGCGGGATCTTGCGGCAATTCAGGCATTTTTGCAAAGTTAGATATGTGGAATTCTTTCGTCCAGTAACCAATCTAAAAGGCTACGATTATTGATACACCTTAAAAGTCTTACAAATTCCTCGTGGTCGGGATCTGCTGCCAATCTAATAAGTTTAGCTAATGTTGGATCGCGAAAATTATTTTCAGTTGTCGCCATAATTCTTTCAACCGTTGCAAGTGCCATAACCGGATAAATCGGAGCGGGAACTATAAGCTCTGGTTTATTTTTACGCATTGCAATATCGTCACGATATACATCGGTTAATACTTTGCCTTCCGACTTTTCAAATAGAAATATAGTCGCAACAGTACTTTGTCTCGCCTTAAATCGTGCACTTAACACACCGTCGGCTGCATGAACATTAATATGGCTTCCATCATAACCTGCCAGATAGTCAGCATATTGAGGTGTGCTGCTCACGGAAATGTTTTTCATTATATTATCGAATGTTTTAAATAAGCTACTTGAATAATCTTCTGACATAGCACTGCTTTCGGGTGAACACGCAACTACACCTGCCAAAGCCTGAACCCGGGCGTCATAAAAGCTATCCATATTAACAGCAACTGGTAATCGCATTGCTTCACGAGGCAATGGCGTATGTGCTGTCGAAGAAGTCATATATGGTTATTTTATGATTTTATTGCATAATATACAAGGTTAAGCGATTTCACGGATGTCTGTTTCGCCGAGGCTGCCGTCTACTGCCGCGGCCAGAAGCTGGTATTCGCCCGCCCATTCATACATGTTTACCCAAAGTTCTGCCGCGCGCATCATGTGGTGCAGTTTTTGGTCGGTAATATAATCCAGCCCATCGCCCTGGCGTGAGGAGCCGCGGAATTTAACTTCCACAAAATACATAATGCCGTCTTTTTTGGCGACAATGTCCACTTCGGCCCACTTTGTCTTCCAGTTCCGATCTACAATTTTATAACCCTGGCGTATTAATGCTTCGGTAGCTGTTTGTTCGCCTTTATTCCCAATCTTGGTCGTTTGCATGGATTGAGCGTAGCAGACTTAAATTGCTTGAGCCAAAAGTTTCTTAATGGGCGCAAAAGACAAACGGTGCTGGTCGCATGTCCCATGAATAGCTAGCAGGTCGCTGTGGAGTTTGGTTCCGTATCCAACATGCTTAGCAAATTCGTAGACACTATACTCGTTTTTTAGTTCTGTCATATATCGGTCGCGGGTTACTTTGGCATAAATACTCGCCGCGCTTACAACTGGATACGCATCGTCCGCCTTAGCTTCACATTTTACGTTTATAAATGCTGGATCGCAGTAATTAATGATGCCGTCCATAATAATTTCTTCGTCGTTCTGAGCGTTTATTGCCTGAAGCGCACGTCCAACCGCCAGCTCCATAGCCTTAGTCAGTCCATCTGCATCAATCTCAGCCGCCGTAACCCAGCCTTCACCTAAATCGCAACTAGTTTGAATCTGTAAAAATAAGTTTTCGCGCTGTTTTTTGCTCAGTTTTTTAGAATCTTTTAGCCCCAACGGAAGCGTACCAGTTGTACGGGCAGCTACCACCAGTAGCGGCCCGGCCCAGCAACCCCTCCCCACTTCATCAATCCCAATCACGCTTCACCTTCATGCAGATAAGTATAAACTATAAAGCAGTGGTGAGCGCCCACGGATTCCAGACTCGAGCTAGTTTCGATTTTTGAAGGAAGCACGGAACGAGCCGTACAAAAGGTACGGTGAAGTGAGTACTGGACTTCAAAAATTGGAAATAGCCGAGAAGCAAATTAGCAATGCTGGCTTTGCCAGGTTGTAAGTTGCTGGTCTGGGATTCGTGGTTAGGCTTTAGCGGCGTCGTGGGCTGCAAGCGCCTCTTGGGCTTTGGCTTCTTCGGCAGCTTCTGTTTCGGCTTTGGCGGCCATTTCAGCTGCATGCTCGGCTTCTTGAGTGGCTTTTAGCTCTGCTTCGGCTGCTGCAATCGCTGGATCTTCTTCAATTGTGTTAACAGCGCCCTTATCAAAGTCCTGGCCACTGAGGCGGGCAGATTTACCGCTGCGTGCGCGCATATAAGTTAGGTAGTTACGGCGGACTTTTGAGCGCTTAGTAACTTCAATTTTCATAACAAGCGGGGAATGCAAGAGGTAGCTTTTTTCGACACCAACACCGCTAGAGATACGGCGGACGGTAATGCTGCTGCTGAGTGAACCTTTGCGGTCGGTACGGATAACTAGGCCTTCAAAAATTTGGATACGCTCTTTGGCGCCTTCACGGATTTTTTGATGCACACGGACGGTGTCGCCGCTTTTAACGTCAACAACCTGGTGCTTTTTCTGGCGGTTCGTAATAATTTCGATAACAGATGGCATAATAAACAATCCTTACACTAATATTTCGTTTCCATAAAGTATATCATATCTGTTACGACTTGAAAAGACCTTTTGGTTTGACCTGTTTTTAGATTTATTAGTCTTTAAATAAAAAAATGTTGTGCTATAGTTGCAATATTATGGGAAAACTAGGAATTATTACAGGTTCAACAATAATGGCAGGTGTTAGCTTATGGGGCGGAGCCAATATGGTAGAGCGTTATCATGAGGAAATGCATCATGACGCTGCAAATGCAGTTATAGCACAAGGTTTTATCGATGATCTGCCAACAGTTACCCAGCAAATAGAAGATATGCTTAGCGCCAAAAATGCACGCCTTGCGGACTACGGACAAGTACTTGGTGCCGGGTGTATGGTTCTGATAAATGGTGAGCCGGAAACGGCAGAAGAAATAGTAGAGGCGAACAGCTGTACACTTAACCCGGATCGTATTTATGACGCGAAAGTTCTTGTGGACACAACAAAACATGAAATAGGAATTCTTGAATCTTATGTCCAGCCAGATGAAAATGGCCAAAAACCTCTGTTAGAAAGTTACGTCGATAAGGCCAATAATGTAATAAAGGATGGCGCAACACAGTCAGCAGTATCTGATTTTTATGATCAAAGCGCCGAAGGTCCTATCGGGATTAAAATTGACGAGGGTACCATTAATGACATCCATGCATCTGGTAATGAATATGACCAGGGTCCGGTTATTGGATTTGGGTTTTTAGATGCCATAGGTCTTGCTATATTAGCGTTTGGCATTAAGAATACACGAGCAAAGAGATCTATAGAAAAAAGACGTGAAGCAATGCTTAAACTTTCTCAGAGCACAGAGTCGTCCGTTCCCGAGTATGTAATTTAGCCGACGACGCGGTAGACTTCGTCGAGGGTTGTTTCGCCGGCAATAACTTTTAGAATGCCTTTTTGGAGCATGGTTAGCATGCCGCTTTTGATAGCTGCTTCTTCAATGGCTTGGGCGGAAATAATCGTGTGCTGGGTTTCAAGAAGGGTGCGGATGGCACCGTCCATTGTAAACTGTTCGCGGAGCGCCAGCTGCCCGCTAAAACCATATGGGTTTTCTGGGGAGCTACCGGGTTTAAAAAGTTGCAGGTTGGAAATGTCTGGTTTTTGAAAACTAGCAGGCAGGGTGTCCAAAACACCTTTGATGGTCGCAACTTCGGCTTCGGTTGCAGGATATGACTGTTTGACCGAGTCATCAAGTTTTCTGATCAGGCGCTGAGCCATAACCAGGCGGATTGCCGATACAAACAATGGGTTTTGGCCTATGATGTCCTCAAGACGTGTCAGGGCGGCGGCAGCGGATGAGGCGTGGAATGTTGAGAGAACTAAGTGCCCCGTTAAAGATGCCTGCAAAGCTGTCTTGGCGGTATCGTTATCACGGATCTCGCCGACCATCACAATATCCGGATCAAGGCGCAAGATGGCGCGCAGACGCTCGGCAAAGCTACCATCATTTCCAGCCGCGTGGGTGTCAACCGAAATCTGCACGATGCCTGGAAATTGGTATTCAACCGGGTCCTCAACAGTAATAATCTTGCGCTCTTCGCTGTTTAGGGTGTTTAGGATTGAATAAAGTGTGGTCGTCTTGCCGGACCCAGTTGGGCCTACCACAAGCACCAAACCGGTTGGCTTGGTAATTATCTCGTCCACTACCGCACGTTCGTCGGGGCTCAAACCAAGGCGGTCAAGTGTGTAGTTATCTGCATTAAGGTTAAACAAGCGCATCACAACATCCGTACCGTTCACAGTTGGCGTGGTTTCCAGACGAACATTAACCCGGACTTTTGTACCATCGGCCATTGTTACGTCTTCCGAAATATGCCCCTGCTGGGCGTTTTGATCAGAAGCCGAAATGTTTCCGGCACTTGCCACCACTGCCAGTAGCGTGCGATAGCGCTCAAACTCAAGCGTACCAATTGGGTGTAAAACACCGTCAATACGGAAGCGGATCCGGACATTATCATGCTGCGATTCCATATGGATATCACTAGCCGACAAACTATGGGCTTGTTCAACTAAATACGCCAACATGTCGTCTGGCTTAATTTCCTTAAGCATGGCCGACACTTTTTCAATCAGGTTTTGGCTGCCAGCGGTGTTGAGAGCAATGTTTTCGTATACAACTTGTTTTGGCGGGTCGTACAACTTCATGTAGTTGGAGTAACCTGTTTCAGAAATAAGTCCAAAGCTCACCCGCTGATCCAAAAAACGCTGGCCAAGAGTTTTCATTGTTTGCTGAGATGTGGTGTTGGTAATGCCAAACAAAATGTGGCTGCGGTCGTACATAACAGGGATAACTTTTAACTTATAGAGCTCGTCGTTGGACAGCAGATCCGGATAAAGCTTTGGCGCGGCAACTAATGAAGTATCGATATATTGCAGCCCCAAAACCTGGGCGCGGCGCTGCGTGTTAGTTTCTTCTTCTTGCCGGGCACTTTGTGACATATGCTCTTATTAAAGCATAAGCGCAGGGGCTCAAGCTAGTGCCAACAGATTAAAAAGCCTATACTAATGCCCAATGAAGTCTTTAGTTGTTATTGCCCACGATATCCGAAGTACCCACAATGTGGGGTCTTTACTGCGCACGGCCGATGGACTCGGTGTTGAAAAGGTTTATTTAACTGGTTATACGCCATATCCGCTAAAGCCAGGCGATACACGCTTGCCCCATATTGCCAAAAAACTTGATGAGAGTATACATAAAACTGCCTTGGGCGCCGAAAATACAGTGAATTGGGAGCAAGCTGATGATGTTTTCACGGTACTTTCACGCCTGCGAGAAGATGGCTTTACAATCTGCGCTTTGGAGCAAACAACAGATGCCATCGACCTCTCAGGGTTTACTGCGCCTGAAAAATGCGCGCTGCTGCTTGGTAGCGAAGTTACTGGTGTTGCTGCGGAGCTGCTTAATAAGGTAGACAAAAGTTTGGTGATCCCGATGTTTGGCAAAAAAGAGTCTTTTAACGTCGTCCAGGCTGCGGCTATGGCGTTGTATCAATTACGCTTCCATTAACTTGCGGCGTGCACAATAAAGCGGTACAGTAAGCATAAGTATCCAGGTGGCATGGGGAGCTAAAAGGAGGGTTCTGAGATGTTAAGGTCACGGCGTCACATATTCTGCATTTTCGCAATTCTGGCGCTTTTTTTAGGTGCGTTTGTACCAATGCGTGTTACTCATGCTGAGTCGAGCAATACAATGTCGTCCGTCACTCCATCAAGCATAACTTCCTATTCATTTTCAGCGAACCCCGGAGATTCATTGAGCCGGATTATCCGGCGGGCATTACAGCTCCGCGCCGTGACCGACCAGCCTTCGGCCATGTACTGCGAAAATATTATTAGTACGCAGCTCGGCGGTGAATATATTGAAGTATCCCAGATTGTGACTGTTAGCTTCCAGCAAATTGACGATTGTACTGCCGCTGCCAAAAACCTGGACCAAGACCAAAGAACAGCATGGCAAGCCTATGCAGACACCGTGGACTTTAATGTGAGCGATATTAGTCCAACTAACAACTCTTCAAATGTTGTTGCACCGCAAGCTCCTGCAGCACCTTCGCAGCCCGATCAGCCAACACCCTCTCCAGCTCCTGCCGAGCCAGCACCTGCTCCGAAGCCAACCCAGCCGACTGCGCCAGTTTCACAAAGCAAAAAGCGGGCTTCACAACCGAAAAAAGTATCTGGAGCCACCTGGCTAGTTGTTGGGTCAATACTAACTGTAGTGGCATATTTTGCGGGTGAATCATTTGCCGAGCGGCGTGCACGGCGCTAATGCGGTATAATTAGCTTAAGTATTATGCAAAAAAAGAAACCCCTAAAACATACCACCCATAGGTCATATAAAAAGGCTAGAAAGCAAAGTCGCCCGCTATTGCGGACTATTAAGTTCTTACCGGCGATTTTGTTGTTTGCCTCAGCAGTTGCAATACATCAGTCGGTCGCACCGCACCACACCCGCGCCGCACATAACAGCGTACTGAGTTATTCGACATCAATGAGCGGCAGTGACTTGCTGGCACAAACAAACTCCCAGCGTTCGAGCAATGGCGTTGCGTCGCTTGGGCTAAACGGCCAGCTTACCAGCGCGGCCCAAACCAAAGCAAACGATATGGTTGCGCGAAATTACTGGTCGCATAACACGCCAGACGGCGAAGAGCCGTGGGTGTTTATTACAAACGCAGGCTATGACTACCAAACTGCCGGCGAAAACCTGGCTTACGGCTTTGACAATGCTTCCGAAACCGTAACGGGGTGGATGAACAGCCCGCCTCACCGCCAAAATTTACTAAACAGCGCTTTTACCGAAGTCGGCTTTGGCTTCGCCAACAGCCCAAATTTTGTGAATGACGGCCAACAAACCGTTGTCGTTGCCATGTACGGCGCGCCAGTTGCGCAGCAAGCCCCGGCCGCGTCTCCTGCTCCTGCCGCAAGCAGCCCTCCGAGCACTCCAGCCGCCTCTTCATCCAGCGGACAGTCCAGCCAATCGCCAACAGCCAGCCTACCGCCGCAAACCACCCAAACGCCAACGGCTGCCCCATCTGCCACACCAGACACTGCAAAAACACCTGTTAAAACTACTACCGTTGCGTCAACAACCACATCTGCAACTCCAAAAACTCCAGCCTTTAGCGCCAGCGTCCGCAAAATCCAGCTCCTTACCGGAGGTAACGCCCGCTGGAGCGGCACATTGCTCGTGGCATCGATGTGCGGAGTTGGAGTATTCTGGGCTCTAGAAAGGCGCCGCCAACTCAAAAACTTTGCCCTTGCCGGCGAACATTACATTCTGAAGCACCTGCATATTGATTTTGCAGTGGCTGGCTTCATAACCCTCGGCCTAGCCCTCCTCCAAACCAGCGGCCTCGTAAAATAGATTTTAGTTTACCCCTCTTAGCTAAACACCTTCCATCCTGACATGCCGCACCCACCTTTAGGTAAGCTCCCAGTCAAGAGACACAACAAGCCTGCGGAACTAGGAGCTAAACGCTCCGTCAAACAGTCCTCGGCTGGTTCTTGTTGTGTCTTTGACGGAGCTTAGCCTAAAAAGTGTGTGAGCATGCCAGGCTGTAAGGTGTTTAGCTTGCGGACGCTTGTCACTCTTTTGCTACTCACTCCCCGTGAAGCCCCATCCGGGGGCTTCACAAGACTTTAAACAACACAGTGAGTGTGGCGGGAAGTTTCGGCACATTGATTTAATAGCGTAAAACTGTCTCCAGCGGCTAAATCAATGTGCCGAAACTTCCAAGGATAAAGACTGTCAGGAGTAAAAAGTTTAAATAAGAGAACCTACTGAATAACGACCTGGTTGCTGCCCATGGCAGTGCGGAGCTGGCCGATGGCGTCTTCGGACGGTTCAAGACCGGTTGGGAGTTTGATAATTTGTTTTTTGTCGTTTTCACCGAGCACCAATACCACTTCGGTGGCACCGCTAAATTCGTCCATAATCCGCTTAAGTGCAGTAAGCATTTCGGCGTCCTGGCTGTTTTGGAGGCGCACATAAACGCGTTTGTTTTTGGCGGATTCAACTGGAGCCTTTTTAGCCATGGAAGCAGAGGGTTTTACAGAAGGTACCTTTTGGCGTTTGCCGGTGGACTGGTAGGCTGCGGCTTGTTCGTGCGTTATCTCACGGGCTTCGTCGGCTAAGATCTTAATGTCCTGCATCAACTCGCCCGTTACGCGGTCCTTGGCATTAACTTTGCCGCGAACCAAAAGTACCCGGTCGCGTTCCCAGATACCGGCCGTCTGTTGGTAGACTGTCGGGAAAAGCACCAGCTCAACTTCACCGCTCATATCGGCAATCTTTACAAAAGCCATTTTTTGGCCAGTTTTGGTGACAATTTCGCGCATGTCGGTGACAGCACCGCCAATTACCGTTAGCCGGCTGTCCATCTCTGGTTTCAGATCGCCAATTGGCAAAGCCAGCTCTTCTAGATAAACTTCAAAAGCCTTCAACGGATGCTGCGAAAGATATAATCCCAACAGTTCGCGTTCCCACTTTAACTGCTCGGCGGACGTGTATTCGATACCGCCCTTTTCCAGGTTAATTTTGGGTTTCATATGCTCTGGGATCTCGAGCGCGTTGCCAAACAAGTCTTCCTGGCCGCTGAGTGATTCTTTTTGGATCCGGGCCGCGAATGCCAGGCAGTTGTCGATGTTATGCAGCAACGAATTGCGCGATCCGTAACGGTCAAAAGCACCCGCTTTAACAAGGCTTTCCAGCGCCTTACGGTTCACGACGCGTGGGTTAACTCTTGAAAAGAACTCTTCTAAAGTATTAAATATGCCCGCGGTGCGCCCACGCAAAATTTCTTCCACCGCGCCTGTGCCTACGTTTTTTACGGCGTTCATTCCAAAACGGATTGGGTCGTGCATTGGGTCGCCAGTTGGCACCACGGCAAACTCCACAAAAGACTCGTTGACATCCGGCGGCAAAACTTCAATGCCCATGTGCTTGCACTCTGTAATTTCAATCGCCAAACGGTCAATGTCGTCATAATCGCTGGTCATCAGCGCCGCCATAAATGCCGCTGGGAAGTGCGCCTTTAGGTAGGCGGTCCAGTAGGATATCTGGGCATAGCAAGTCGCATGGGCCTTATTAAACGAATAGTCGGCAAAAGGCTGGATTTGCGCCCACAGCTTTTGGGCACCCGTCCTGCTAAGACCTTGTTTTATACAACCCTCGACAAACTTTGGCTCTTCTGCCTCCATAATTTCGCGTTTCTTTTTTCCGATCGCCTTCCGCACCAAGTCAGCCTCGCCAGGAGTATAGCCGGCCACCATCTGCAGCAGCTTAATAATCTGCTCCTGGTAAACCATCACGCCGTATGTATCTTTTAGAATTGGCTCCAAAGATTCATGCAGATATGTAATGGAGCTTGGGTGGTTTTTGCCCTCAATAAACCGCGGGATTTCCGACATTGGACCAGGCCGGTAAAGCGCGCCCATGGCGATAATGTCTTCGAACAAGGTTGGCTTAAGCTCTTTTAAATATCGCTTCATGCCGGATGACTCCAGCTGGAACACTCCGGTTGTATCGGCCCGCTGGAGCAGCTCAAAGGTCATTTTGTCATTAGTCGGGATTTTGCTTAGGTCAATGTCTTCTTTATAAACTCTTTTGATAATACGAAGCGCGTTTTTAATTATCGTTAGGTTAGATAGACCCAAAAAGTCCATTTTAAGAAGCCCAAGTTCTTCAATGGGGTTCATAGAATACTGGGTGGAGACGACGCCCTTTTGCGCCATTTCAAGAGGCGCGAACTTTACAATGTCATCGGGCGCAATCACCACACCGGCCGCGTGTACGCCGTGAGAACGGATGGTGCCTTCCAGCTTTACGGCCAGCGCAAAAACCCTGGCGGACTGTTCGTTTGTCTCATTTTCGGCCTTAAGTTCGGCGTTATCCACCAATGACTTAGACAGCAAAATATGGCGGCCTTGTACTGGCGGCGGGATCATTTTGGCTAGGCGGACGGCTTCCGAATACGGCACCTGCAATACCCGGGCAACGTCGCGGACGGCGTTACGAGCCGCCATTTTACCAAAAGTGACGATGTTTGCCACTCTATTAGCGCCGTACTTTCCAATACAATACTGAATAACTTCATCACGACGCGTATCCTGGATATCAATGTCAATATCCGGCATGCTAATGCGGCTTGGGTTCAAAAATCTTTCGAACATTAGGCTGTAGGTTAGCGGTTCGATTTCGGTAATCCGAAGGGCGTAGGCAACAATCGACCCAGCTGCCGATCCTCGCCCTGGACCAAAAATAATGCCCTGGTCTTTGCCCCAGGTAATAAAGTCTTGGACAATTAAAAAGTAGCCGTTGAATCCCATCGAGTCCATGATCCCCAACTCATAATCAGCGCGCACGACAATCTCTGGCTTGATAGCCTTCCGCGCTTCCGCAATGCTTAGCTTGGTGCTTGCTTCCAATTCAACCCCTGCATATCTCCATGCCAATCCACGCCAAACAAGCTTATGCAGATAAGACTTTTCGTCCTCGCCTTTTGGCACCGGGAACTTGGGGATTAAAATTTTACCAAGCTCTATCTCTACATTACAGCGCTCGGCAATGGCTCGGGTATTGGCAATGGCTTCAGGATGATCTTTGCCCCAGCGCTTAATAACTTCCTTAGGATCGGTAATGTGCAGCTCAAAGTTTTTAAGGCTCATCCGCTTCTCGTCTGACAAAAATGAACCTGTCTGGACGCACAGTAGGATCTCGTGGGCTTCTTGGTCGGCGTGGGTCAAATAATGCGCGTCACAGGTGACGACCAGCGGTATATCTAGCTCCTTAGCCAGCTTTAAAGTCTCCGTGGTCACGGCCACCTGCTCATCCCACTTTGCGGGATGCTCTGGATGCCCGTGGTCTTGAAGCTCCAGATAATACCTGTCTCCAAAGACACTTTTGTACCACTCGGCCGTTTTTTTGGCCTGGTCGTACTGTCCTTGGCGCAGGCTGTCGCCAATCTCCCCGCCAATACAGGCACTAAGCACTATCAGGCCTTCGTTGTACTTCTCAAGCAGTTCGTGGTCAATCCGTGGTTTGTAATAAAAACCCTGCAGGTTAGCGATGGTCGAAAGCTGCATTAGGTTTTGGTAGCCTTTGTGGTTCATGGCCAGCAAAATCAAATGGTAATAAACTTTGTCCTTGCTGGCGTCTTTGTCAGTGTGCGCCCGCGATGCAACGTAGGTCTCGATTCCTAAAACTGGGTTAATTCCGCGCGCCTTGGCTTCTTTATAAAATTCGATCGAACCGCTCAGGGTTCCATGGTCGGTGAGGGCAATTGCTTCCATGCCCATATCGATGGTTCGGCCGACCATGTCCGGCACTTTACTCAGCCCGTCCAGCAGGCTGTAATGCGAGTGATTATGCAGATGCACATAGTCGCTCGGCTTTAAGACGGTTTTAGCTTCCCCCATAGTCTATATAGTATAAGGAAATTCTTACGCTAAAACGAGCACGACTACGTTGTAATAAAATCTTAATACTACTTTTTTGCACTTTCGACTGTTTTGTTAATCTTATCAGTCAAATGTCCGACTAGTGGCACGCTACTGAATAATGACAATATCCATATGAGAAGAGCTACTAATACCGTTGCGCCAATTACTCCGCCTAAACCGCCAAAGACACCTTTGATAAAACTGGTTTTATAAGCCTGCTTTTTGTCCAGGTAGCCGGTTTCGAAAATTGATGCTACAGCCCGGCCCAAATCTTCGTACTCTTTTGGCGTCTTTTTCTTTTTCACTTTTAGAACTCTATTTGCTCTTTGAATACTTCTCTAGATTCTTCAGTGAATCTTTTCCGTCGCTCAGTGCCTTTTTAAGGTCTGGATCATCAGAATCGCCGTCGTGCATATTGCTCAAAACGTTGCGGACTTTTTCTTTAGCAGCTTTAGCCTTTTCGGTAATCATGTCATATTCTTCTTTGGCTTTGCCAGAAAGTTCTCCGCCGCGGGTTTTTGCTTCTGCCAGGCGGGCATTTAGTTCGCTATGTACATTTTTTAAGTTCTTTTCGGCATCAGACTTTACCTTTACGGCCGCATTTTTAATGTCTTTGCGTGTCTCTTTACCGCTTTTTGGGGCTGCCAATATACCGGCTACAAAGCCTGCTACGCCTGCTACTGCGGCGCCGATTGCTACTTTTTTCCCTGCTGAATCTTTGGACATATCTATTTCTCCCTTTTATGCTTAGCCACTGTTTCGGCCATGTTTATAAAAAACTTACCAAACGCCAGTGGCCCTGCGGTTTTTTTAAACATATCAGATACACTATCTACTTTTCCCGCTATTTCCCGGGCTTTTCCAACAATTTCTTGGGCATCGTCTGCTACCATGTGCATTTTTTTGACGAGTTTCATAAGAGTTACTACCAAGGCGATTGAGAGACCAATAAATAGGGCTAGGAACGCCGCTAGGACAATTACGAGGATTTGCTCGGCTGTATTCATGAGTTTAGTATACCCCTTTCACAAATTTTGTTTGTAATAAATCTATCAATTTAAAACAGTATGCAAATATGCCTTAAAATCTGGGCCAATATCATCCCGCTTCAGCGCATAATCCACTACTGTTTTCAAATATTCTAATTTATTGCCCGTGTCGTAGTATTTACTATTAGTAAGTGTGCAGCCATACATTGCAATATGATCCTTTAGCATTGGTTCAAGTCCATAGGTAGTAAGATAAAATTCTTTATCTACCGGCAAATTATCGGCCGCTTTGTTGATATAGGGGAAAATTTCAGGTGTTAATAAGTAGCCGCCAATACTTCCCATATCCGACGGAGCCTTGTCTTTACTTCCCGGTTTTTCAACAATACCGTCTAGTTTTAGCACGCCTTCTCGTATAACTTCGCCGCTTACCACACCATAGCGACCATATTCTGCTTCCTCTTCTAATTTCCGGCATGGAAGAATGGTGCATTGAAATTCATCATAAAGCTTCATCATTTGTGTGAACCGGTTTGGCTCAGATGGAATAAGATCATCAGCAAAAGTGTAGATGAAAGGTTCGTCACCTATTAAATGCGCAATGTTTAAAAGCGGTGTGGCGCTGCCGTATGAACCTTTTTGACGAACATAAGCAAAGTTTGCCAGGTGGGAAATGGACTTTGTTTGCTCCAAAAGCTCTGCCTTATGACCCTGCTCTAAGTTTTCACGCAAGTCGGCGCTCATCTGGTCAAAGTGGTCTTCAATAGATCGTTTGTGGTAGCCCGTAACAATAATTATATCTTTAATCCCAGCCTCGACTAGCTCCTCAACGACATACTGGATAATTGGCTTGTCGATCAGCGGCAGCATTTCCTTAGGCATTGCCTTTGTCTGCGGCAAGAAACGGGTACCAAATCCGGCAGCGGCAATAACGGCCTTAGTGACTTTTTTCGGCATCTAATATCTCCTCTAAATCTTTATATGCAAGTAACAAGTCTAGTGAATCACTCATTTTAGCACTTTTAGCGTTTTCAAATAACTGCTTAACTGAAATCAGAGTAATTTCAATATGTTCGGTTGCATCCAAACTCTGCAGGACTGTCTGGGTGCAACGGCGTGCTAAAAAATAATGGTTACGCTCGTTTGTATAGGCGTCACGGCAAGTTACGCCAAGATATTGGAAAGGCTCATCTGTTTCGTAACCTGTTTCTTCACGCAGCTCACGCCGGGCGGCGGATTCAAGGTCTTCACCAGGATCTACACCTCCTCCTGGTATTTCGTCAAACATTGCCTCTGGGCCTGGACGGAATTGCCTTGCAATTACAACTTGGTTATCTTTGGTAAGTGCAATAGTTGCAACACTGTTTGTATTAGCTTTATTCCAAGTCGTATAAACTTCGGCTCTCCCGTCTGGCATCTCAAATTCTTTAATGGTTACTGTTTTAAAACCGACTTTTTGCTCTGTTGTTTTGGTTTTTTTCCAGTGGCTCATATATTAAGCTGTTTCTTGATAATTTGCTGGACAATGCCTGGGTTGGCTTTGCCTTGGCTGGCCTTCATAACTTGCCCAACCAAAAAGCCGATGGCTTTCATTTCGCCATTTTTAACGTCTTCAGCCGCCTTTTCGTTGGCGGCTAAAATCTCGGCGACAATTTTGGCCAGTTCGTCTTCGTTTGACTCTTGGATAAGGTTTTTTGCAGTCGCGATAGCTTCTGGATCGCCATTGGTTTTTTGCATTTCTTTTAAGACTTCTTTGGCAGCGGTTGAGCTCAGCTTGTTGGCTGAAACAAGCTCTGAAAGCTTAACAAGGTTTTTGTCGTCCACTTTGACATCAGGTTCAGCTGCCTGCGCATCGTCGCTGTTGTCGTCAGTTTTTTGCACTGTCCAAAAAGCGATACGCTTGGCATGTTCGCCGCCCGAGGTTTCAAGAATCCTCGCCACTAACTGCGCCGTTTCGGGCACGTTAACAATATCTTCGACAACTTTTGGATCAATTCCAAGCCCCGCAAACTGAGTGCGGTACTCTGCCGGCAACATGTTCATGGACTTTTCTACGCTGTCAATAAACGCCTGGTCCAGCTCAATCGGCGGCAAGTCAGGGTCTGGGAAATAACGGTAATCATGGGCGTCTTCTTTTGTCCGCTGGCTAAAAGTTGCCAGTTTGGTGTCGTCCCAGCCGCGGGTTTCCTGGACAACTTCTCCGCCTTCTTCCAGGACTTCAATCTGGCGTTTTACTTCGTATTCAACTGCCTTTTCAACGCTTTTAAATGAGTTTAGGTTTTTGGTTTCACTTCTTGTGCCAAGCACATTTGGATCTTTACTAACACTTACATTTACATCAAACCGCATATTGCCATGGTATAAATCAGCATCACCAACACCAGCGTATTTCATAAGCAAATAAAGCTCGTGCGCAAAGGCGCGGGCTTCGGCGGATGAATGCATGTCTGGCTCGCTGACAATCTCGAGCAATGGCGTACCGGCACGGTTAAGATCAACTAAAGAATAGTCAGTTCCAGCTGGATGAGTGGACTTGCCGGCGTCGGCTTCAAGGTGCGCACGGGTTATGCCGATCCGCTTTTGCTCGCCGTTGACCACAATGTCAACATGGCCGCCAAGTACAACAGGCTCTTCGAACTGTGTAATCTGATAACCCATCGGCAGGTCGGGATAAAAATAATGCTTGCGGTCAAATTTGCTAAAGGGTTGGGGCTTAGTGTTGAGAGCGAAGGCGGCACGAGATGCCAGCTCAACAGCTTTGTCGTTTAGTACTGGCAGTGCGCCAGGCAGGCCAAGGCAAATATGTGAAATTAGTGTATTTGGCTCGGCGCCGCGGGCGTCATTGTCGACAGCGGCAAACAGTTTTGTCTTGGTTTTAAGCTGCACATGGCACTCAATACCAATTGTCGTTATGTAATCGCTCATAATGCTCCCAAATCTTTCAGCGCCTGGCCAATGCCAATTAGCGCGTGGCGGATGTCTTTTTCGCGCAGCGCTACGTCTGTCTGATGCACCAGCTGGTTGCGAAGTTTATGGCCAAACCAGACACCGTCGTTGTTGGTCAAAGAACGCTGTGCCGAAACCAATCGCTCGCCCATAGTCTTGCCTTTAAAGCGCTTTTTCTTGAGAGCTTCGTCCAGCAGTGAATCAGCCTGGATAACGGCCAGCGCCCAGGTTTCGGCCTTGGCACACTGTTTTTGCAGCTCTTTCCATTGTTTGCGGAAATGCTGGCGGTCCAGATCTTTCTTGGGTCGTTTTAAAAAGAATGTAACCAGGCCAGCCAGCGCGACGGCCGCGCCAATTACCGCGATCAAAACCTCGGCGCTCATACGTTTAGCTCCTCAAATGCTTTGGCGAGGCTCAGGAGCTCACGGTCGCATGTCTGTGCGGCCATTAGCTGAAGGCCAACTGGCAAGCCCTCGACCATGCCACATGGCACGCTGATGCTTGGAACGCCCACAAGGTTAGCTGCCACAGTCATAATGTCTATCAAATACATCTTTAGCGGATCATCAACATTTTCACCAATCTTGAATGCGGTAGATGGTGCGGTTGGCCCAAGCAAGAAGTCCACTTCTTTAAATGCTGCACTAAATTCATTAATAAGTTTTGTGCGCACCGTCTGGGCCTTTTTATAATACGCGTCGTAGTAGCCCGAACTTAAGACGTAGGTGCCAATCATAATCCGGCGCTTAGCCTCGCGGCCAAAGCCTTTTTCTCGGCTCATTTCGTAGCTTTCTTCAAGGGTCTTTGCATCCAGGTCACTGTAGCCAAAACGCTGTCCGTCGTAACGGCTTAAGTTACTGCTGACTTCGGCAGGGCAAATGATGTAGTAAACTGCCAGGGCTAATGGCAAAGACGGCAGGCTGACTTCTTTAATAACTGCGCCAGCATTTTTTAGCTTTTCAACACCAGCATCAATAAGCTTGCGAACCTCGGGTTCAAGCCCTTCGCCCATGTATTCTTTAATGATGCCAATGGTTTTCCCTTCAACGTCCAACTCAAGATCTGTGTAAGAATTCTTACTCCGCTCTATGGTGGTACTGTCGAGTGGATCTTTGCCGCTCATAACATCCAATACTATCGCCGCGTCGGAAACAGTACGTGCAAATGGCCCGATACAGTCCAAGCTGCTCGCCATTGCCACTACGCCGCTGCGAGAAACCAAGCCATAGGTTGGCTTGTAGCCTACGCACCCTGTAAAGCTAGCCGGTAAGCGGATTGAACCGCCAGTGTCGCTGCCAAGCGCAAACGGAGCCATTCCAAGCACAACAGCGGCTGCCGAGCCGCCAGAGCTACCACCCGGTACACGGGTTTTGTCATGCGGGTTTAGGGTCGTAAAAAAGTCGCTGTTTTCGGTCGATGAACCATGGGCGAAAGCGTCCAAGTTTGCCTTTGCAACGCAGATAGCGCCTTCGGCCTCAAGATTTTCAACAGCCGTTGACTGATATGGCGCATTAAAACCTTTTAAGATATTGCTGGCAGCTGTTGTCTCGCCGCCAAATGTTAAGAAGTTGTCTTTCGCAATAAATGGCACTCCGGCTAAACGGCCAGCTGGTTTGCCTGACTTAACATGCTCGTCAATTTGCTTTGCACGCTTGCGGGCCCGGTCGGCGGTCAATGAAATAATGGCCTTAAATTCTGCTTTGTCTTCAATGTTTTGGAGAGCTTTTTCAACGTTTTCTGATGCCGTTGTTTTACCATCATTAACAGCGGCTGCAATGTCTGCAATAGGTGCCCATGTATCCATTAGAGCATCTTCCTGACTTTAATATAGTTTTTGTCGCGGGCGGGCAGGTTTTTGAGCAGATCTTCTTGGCTTATTCCGTAGTCACTTATTTCGTCCGGACGGGAGACGTTCGTAAGACCCGTGACCTGATATGTTGGCTTGAGCCCAGTTGTATCAACATCATCCAGCATCTGGACGTACTGTAAAATCTCGCTTATCTCGGCTGTAAATTCCTCGACCTCGGCATCACTCAGCTTCAGCCGCGAAAGCTTGGCCAGTTTTAAGATATCCTCGCGGGTAAGATTTGCCATTTGTCTCCCTACTATAGCACCACTTTAACAGAGATAATAGACCAAAATTAATTCATTTATATTGTAGCTACTTTTTTGCTAGTGCCAAGGCGCCAATGCCTGATAGGGCAAAGATCATTCCTAAAATAAGACGCCTGTAATACTTTTTAGCCGAAATCTCTTTGAAATAATATACGCCTATAGCTATTGTCCAAACCGTATTTAGCTGGATAACTGTAAATGCAATTGATGCTGGTAGATGTTTATATGATTGAAGCTGAAAAAAACTCGCACCCAAATAAAGCACACCAGCACCTAAGGCCAATTTAGTGTCAGTGTTATATAGCTGCAGTCGTGGTAGCTTTTTACCTCTGGCCAAAATATAAGTACCTAGGCAAATAAATATCGAAAAACTCCAAACCATCTGTTGGGTGTATACGCCCGTATGAGTTGTAACGTATTTCTGCATGACTGCTACGATTCCAAAACCAACGCCGGCTAGAACCGCCAAATATGCTCCTGCGCGGTGGGCTTTGGCCTCTTCTTTTGAACTTGAAATCGTAAAACAGAGAGCAGATATAAAAACGGCCAAGCCGGCTAGAATAACAAAAACTGGCCTTGTCGTCTTCCATTCGGACAATATGATAAGGCTAAGAACTGCGGCAATAGGTCCCTGCAGATTTTTCCATTGATTAGAGCGTGACAAACCGATAGAATCTATGGCTTTTACAAAAGTTACGAACGCAAAAGCCCAGATCGCGCCGGCCAAGACAGATAAAAGTAATATAGGTGATAATTTTTCCTGAAAATTAAATAGATGTTGTACTAAATATAATACGGTTGAACAGACAAAAAAGGCCATAGCCATAAGAAAGCTGAAATCGAGTGGCTTTAATTTCGACAGCTTTCGAGGAACGACATAAAAGCTATAGAAAAATGAACTAACTGTGGCAAGAATAAAGCCGAGCATTTACTTAATATTTTACACTAGTTTAAAAGTGAAGCCCCATCCGGGGCTTCACAAAGCTTTCAGCTACATGGTTAATGTTGCGGGAAGTTTCGGCACGTTGATTTAATAGCGTAAAACTGTCTCCAGCGGCTAAATTAATGTGCCGAGACTTCCAAGGAGTGAGACTATCGGGAGCAAACAGCTATAACTTACTTTTTACATCGGTAATTATGTCGCGCAGTTCGGCGGCTTTTTCGAATTCTAGGTTTTGGCTGGCCAGGTCCATTTGCGCAGTCAGGTCTTTGATGAGGTTTTTATATTCGTCTTTTGGAATTTTCTTGAGGTTTAGCTTATTGGCAGCCGATTTTGCTTCTTCTGACAGTTCTGGGCGCATGCCGGCTTCAATCGATTTTTGGATTCCTTCAGGAGTAATACCGTGTTCGTCGTTATATTTTTGCTGGACAATGCGGCGGGCGGTTGTTTTGTCGATGGTGCGCTGCATGCTGCCGGTAACGTGGTCGGCATACATAATTACGTGGCCTTCAACATGCCTGGCCGCACGGCCAACTGTTTGGATCAATGCTTGTTCACTGCGCAAAAAGCCTTCTTTGTCGGCATCCAAGATGGCGACCAAGCTAACTTCTGGTAGGTCGAGCCCTTCGCGCAGCAAGTTAATCCCCACCACAACGTCATAAATTCCAAGGCGAAGGTCACGCAAGATATCTGTCCGGTCAAGGGTGTCGACGTCGCTGTGGAGGTATGTCACTTTAATGTTTAGTTCTTTTAGATACTCTGTTAAATCTTCGCTCATTCGCTTGGTTAGTGTAGTAACAAGCACGCGTTGACGCTTGGCAACCGTTGCACGGATTTCGTGAATCAGGTCGTCCACCTGGCCTTCAACTGGGCGGATTTCGATCGGCGGGTCCAATAGCCCAGTTGGGCGGATAACCTGCTCAACAGCTTTCGGGCTGCGGGAAAGTTCATAATCAGCTGGGGTCGCACTAACATAAACCACTTTATTTATGTGCTTTTCAAACTCCAAAAATGTCAGCGGCCGGTTGTCTAGCGCGCTTGGCAGCCTAAAGCCGTGTTCCACCAAAACTTCTTTGCGTGCCCGGTCGCCGTTGTACATCCCGCGCACTTGCGGCATCGTCATGTGAGATTCGTCCACAAACATCAAGAAGTCATCTGGAAAGTAGTCTAAAAGCGTCGCTGGCTGTTCTCCCGGTTCGCGGTTGGTCAAGTAGCGCGAATAGTTTTCGATGCCTTTTACAAAACCTGTCTCTTCCAGCATCTCGAGGTCAAAATTGGTGCGCTGTTTGAGGCGCTGGTCTTCCAACAATTTACCCTGTTTTTGGAAATCGCTGCTGCGTTCGTCCAGTTCTTTTTTAATCTGGACCAAGGCACCTTTTAGTTTGTCGTACGGCGTAACATAGTGCGAACCAGGGAAAATCTGCAGGCTTTCTAGCTCTTTTAAAATTTCGCCCGTGAGCGGGTCGATCTTGGTAATCCTGTCAATATTGTCACCAAAAAACTCAATTCGGTAGGCAAATTCTTCGCTTGCTGGGTAGACGTCCACCACATCCCCGCGAACACGGAAGGTCGAACGGTGAAAGTCGATGTCGTTGCGCTGGTACTGGATGTCAGTCAGGTGCCGGATAAATTTGTCGCGCTGAGTGCGGACGCCTTTGGCCACGGTAATGCTAAGCCCTGCGTAATCCTCGACTGAACCAATGCCGTATATACAGCTGACGCTGGCCACAATAATAACGTCCTTACGTTGCAGCAAAGAGTCTGTCGCGGCATGACGGAGACGGTCTATCTCCTCGTTTATCTGGGAGTCTTTTTCTATATAGGTATCGGAGCGCGGAATGTAAGCTTCCGGCTGGTAGTAGTCAAAGTAGCTGACAAAATAATGCACAGCGTTGTCGGGGAAAAAAGCTTTAAATTCATTATAAAGCTGTGCCGCCAGAGTTTTGTTATGGCTCAACACTAGAGTTGTTTTCTGGGTATTCTGGATAATATTGGCCATGGTAAAAGTTTTACCCGAGCCCGTTACACCAAGCAGCGTCTGTTCTTTGACACCTTTTTTAAGACCCTCAGTTAAAGCCGCGATTGCAGCCGGTTGGTCACCACTTGGTTTGTAGTTGCTCTTAATCTCAAACTTAGCCATCTAGTTATTATAACAGGATCAGTTTGTGCCAGTTCCATCGGCATTTAGATGCTGGTTTGGATTATGGTAGACCTTCTCGTATATGTAACATTGCTCTGGGTAAGTCATAGTCATCACACCGCCAGCATTAACGCATTCCTGGAAGTTATTAACCGGACCGCCAGGTTTTGATTGGTAGCGAAAAAGCCATCCAATTGCACCCGCAGTCAACAAGACGAGTACGATAATTACGATTAAAAGCCATTGGCGCTGCTTTGCTAATTTCATGTGATTAACCCGCGTGGTCCACTGAATCTAAGAACCAGTGTTCTTCGTGATTCAGGGAGACCTTAATATCTTTCGACTCTTTGTCGAGGATATCAACAATTTTTTTGACAAGCGCCGATGGGTCTTCATCGTATACAACGAGGTGCTTAAATTGTGGCTCTAATTCCAAGAGTTGAGGTATCATATCGGCCGCACCACCGCTACCAAGCAGCACGCCACATGGCTTACCGGACTCTAACGCCGTTACAAACTCGTGCAAACTACCGATTCGTCCACCAACAGTTACAATTGCATCGCTGGACTGGACTAAATACTGATCCCGGCCGACATAATTAAGCCCGGTGAAGTTAATAAAATCAAAATAAAAATGCGGCAAGCGGTACTTGTGAATATGCTCACGGAACGATGATGCTGGTGAAAAGCCTATGCTCATGCCGCCAGCCAGTTTTGCCCCGCGAGCGGCGTAATATGGCAAGCCAACGGTAGCTCCAGTTGTTAAAATATGGCCTTCTTCGGCAATGGTCTTGCCAAGTTCTTCTGCCAGAGCGTGGGACTCAGCAATGGTCGGACCACCGGCTGCGCCCGAAACACAGATGGAATAACGCAGCACAAATTTATCGCCCTTTTTACTTACAACATCATCTATCATACAGTCAACCTCTCTGGTGCAATCATGTTGTTATCAAGCTGCTTTAACACCTGGGAAGCCAAATTTGCCTGCCCCATATAGCGGATAAAAAGTTCGTTCCAAAGGCTTTCGCGCATGTGGAAAAACAGCCTTTGGTCATAGTTTGCCCCGGTTGAATAAGACATGCTGCAGTCGAGTAAATTAAAACTAATCGGATTTTTGCCAGCTAGCAGAGCCACATAATCCAGATCACGCCAAAAGCCAAGCTCTGGGTCAATGTCGTACAAATACTCTTCGGCCTTGCGCCAATGCAAATCCTCTGGCTGGACATGCGGCTCAAAAATTTCTGGATGATATTCGTGTTTTAGCTTGCCGTAATAGCGCTGGATCACCCGCCAGTGCACATGGCTGCCAGCCATGACAGCCGCAGAGCCAATGTCGGCCACCAAAGTCTCGGCAATAATTTTGCCAAAATGCGGCTTGACCTGCTGGAGCTTAAAAAACGAACTATAAAGCCGGATTTCATTAACGTAATGAAACAGCAACGGCATAGCGGTCAGGGTAATACCAGGCAGTTTTTCGAGGTTTGTCGGCAGCATCAAAATAACGCCAAGCTCCTTAAGATGGGTAATGTTGTGACGCTTTTTACGCACAAAATCCTCGGCAATGTCGCCCCAGCGTTTTTTGTCCATCTGCAAAATCTCAATATCGCGGGTCTCAAAGTCGGACGGCGTCAAAGATTTATAGGTTTTATCAAACTTTACAAGCCAGGCTGGAGTTTCTGCAAACCGCAGCGCTCCATAAACTTCAAACAAATTTTCGCGCTTAAGCATTGAGTCGATTGAGCTATAGCCTAGGTGTTTCATAATGCTTGGCGGCGGCATATCATGCAGCATCCGCTTGGCAACGCTGCGCTTTAAGACCCAGGCACTTCGCGGCATTTCATATGCATCAACCGCTTTTTTTATGAGCGGCAGCATGGCCTGGACGTCGGACGGGTCTTTACCGCCAATTTGCTTGGCCAAATGCTCATCGTGAAGACGGACTTTGCTTATTAGCGCATGGTACAGCTCCTCGCCGGTTGTGTCGTTGGGGTCAAGCCCAAGCTCTTTAGACTTTAGATGGATTTTGCCGACAATTTCTGCAATCAGGCGGACGTCAGCTCCAGGCAACCCGCTGGCAGTTTCAAGCTGTTTAACAGCCATCGAAAACAAAGGTTCAGTAGCGCCCAGTAAATCTGCTAAATAATTTGACATGCTTATGCTTATAATAGCATTTCCAAGGGCTTAAAAATAGGGATAAACATAAGCCTATTGACAAGAGGTGTATGTGACAGATGGCCCAGTTTTAGAAAATTTAGCTAAAACGGTGAGGCGTGATACCACTCGGGAGCGTTCTTAAGCAGCGTCTTGAGTTGGGCTTCAGTGAGCAGGCCATCTTGTGCGCCAACATGCTGGACCACGTTCATAGAGTTAATTGGCCCCCAACGCAGCGCTTCCTGTAGATCTTCGCCTTTCATCAGCGCGGCAACAAAGGTTGAGGCAAATGCGTCACCTGCACCTGTCCGTTCGACAGGCGGCGCAGGATCTGGATAGATCGGCATAAAGAACCGGCCTTCAGAACCGCTGGCGTAAGCACCACTTGGCCCGTCACTAATCAAAATTGTTTTTGGCCCAAGCGCGTGTAGTTTATCAAATAAATCATGAACATTTTTGTGGTCACCACCGCCAACCGTCACGGCTTCTTCGCGGTTTAGGATCAACACATTACAGCGCTGGTATAGTTTTTTAAGTCGGACTGCGCCATCTTGCATCTGGAAAGTGCCTGGCTGGAAAGCAAATTTTACGTCTGGATTGTCGTGAAGCCATTCGGCTACATCATCATGGAAAGGCAGGCTGTTTTTGCTGATCGAGCTAAAGTACACCCATTTTGGCATGTCGGTTTTGTGGATAACGGGCCAGTGGTAGTCATATTCTTCGTGCTTGATCAAAATCGTGCGCTCTTCTTTGTACCACAAAACATAGTGGTAATTGCTGACTTTACCGGGGTTAATGTGGACGTAGCGCGGGTCAACCTTGTTAGTGTGCAGCGCGGTAATCATGTCGCGGCCGTGCTGGTCGTGGCCGACGTTGGCGATCAGCCCGCTATTTAGGCCTAGGCGCGCAAAGCTTACACTGGCGTTTGCGGCATTGCCAACAGCTTCTTTAACTTCGGCGTGGTCAAAAGGCACTTTAGTTCCAAACGGCATGGATAAATACGTTTTGTCATCTGACACATAGGTATGAGCTTGGTCGTCGAGCAGCCTTATAAAAGCATCCGTTACGATGTCACCGATACTAAAAACGTCAATATTACTCATTACCCACCCTTAACTTAATTGCTTACGCTTAGTATGCCATGAGTACGCCTCAAAAAGCCAGCTTTTTACGTCTTCTATTTTTGAGTTACGTCAAGTAGTCAGAAGAGGCCCTTTCGCGCCTTGACGGCTTCGCCTTTCAAGGGCTGCAGTCGCTTTAGCCTCTTCAAACCACTTGCCGTAACTCCCGCACGTCTCTAAGAATCCTTAGAAATTAAACTATTGCTTTGCCGATGGAGTTGTAAAACGCCAACTTTTCTTCAACTACTGCCTGGACTGCATCAATCACAGCCATCATAAGCTTTACAACGGCAAACTCGGTTGGATTGTCTTTAAGCTGCTGCTCAAGAGTTGTCCTAAAAGCAAAGCGCATATCGGAGTTTACGTTAATTTTGGTGACACCAACTTTTACTGCGTCTTCAAAAAAGTGCCCTGGCGTGTCGCTGCCGCCATGGAGTGAAATGTTGCAGCTAATGGCGTCGCGGATAGTTTGCAGCAGCGGGATGTCGAGTTCTTTTGGAAGCGGGTATTTGCCGTGCAGGTTGCCAATTGCGGCCGCAAAAGTATCGATGCCGGTTGCTTCCACAAAAGCTTTCGCCCCCTCTGGAGTTGAGAAAGTTTTCTTAATTTCATCGTAATCAATGGCTGTCGTAAAGACGTTTGAACCGCCGCCGAAATAATGCGGTTCGCTTTCGATCATTGCTCCGGTCGTCTTGGCAGCGTAGGCTACGACTTCTTTGGTGGCGTCAATAATGTCCTGGTCGGTTGCATCGTGGTTGGCCTGGGAGACGTCGATGTGGATAAACTCAAAACCGGCATCAATAGCTTTTTTGGCAGCTTCAACGGATGGGCTGTGGTCGAGGTTAATGTACATCTCAACACCGTACTCATCCTTGGCGTTATCTACCAAATCGCGAACATTTTTAAGGCCAAGCGCATCAACTTCACCCTGGCTTACTTCTATCATGACAGGCGCGTTATGCTTTTGTGCTGCCTTGGCGATTGCTGTTAAAGTCTCCATGTTGTCGATGTTAAAGGCGCCAATGGCAAAGTGCTGATCGCGGGCGCGCTGCATGGCTTTGCGGGCTTTTTGGCAATTTTCTAGATATTTAGCAGTTTGGTCGTCGGACATGGCAGGCTCCCTTATTTAGAATTTTTAGCTAGCAGTTGATGGGCAGATAAAACAATGTGATGAGCCGTTAAACCAAAGTGCTCAAACAGGTCAACCGGGTCGCCAGACTCACCAAAATGGTCTTTCATTCCCATGCGTATCATCGGTGTTGGCAGGTTTTCGCCCAAAAGCTCGGCAATAGCCCCGCCAAGCCCGCCGTTAATCTGGGCTTCTTCAACCGTTACGACGGCACCGGTTTTTTTAACGCTTTTTAAGATTGTTTCGCCGTCGAGCGGCTTAATTGTGCCCACGTGCACCACTTCGGCGTCAATGCCGTCTTTAAATAGGCTTTCGGCGGCCACCAGCGCTTGGTAGGTCATAGTGCCGGTCGCAATTATCGTAATGTCGCTGCCTTCGTCAAACACATAGGCTTTACCGATCTCAAACGGTGTTTCTTTGGTTGTAAAAACAGGGGTAGCTTCACGCGCCAGGCGCATATAGTTTGGCCGTGAATCCTCTGCCATCGCGAGCGTCATTTTTTCGGCTTCAATGCTGTCGCATGGAGCAAGCACGACCATATTTGGCAAAACGCGCATCAATGCAATATCTTCCAACATCTGGTGGGTGGCGCCGTCTTTGCCGGTGAAAAGTCCAGCGTGCGAACCAATGATTTTAACTGGGCGGTCGTTTAAACAAATAGTAGTACGGATCTGTTCCCAGTTGCGACCCGGACTAAATGCCGCGTAGCTACTAACAAAAGGAATCTTGCCCATAGCTGCCAGCCCGGCTCCTGTAGTCACTAAGTTTTGCTCGGCAATCCCAATCTCAAAAAACCGGTCAGGAAAAGTTTCTTTAAACAAGCTAATCTGGGTTGATTCCGTCAGGTCGGCAACCAGCGCCACAACATTGGCGTTTTTTTCACCGGCCTCTTTAAGCCCGCGGCCAAAACCCTTGCGGATCGGCTCCATGTTTAGCTCTCTGTTTACGTTCGTTATATGCGTTGCACTCATATTGCTACTACTTTCAACTGGTTAGGATCCGAAAACGTAAAGTTCAGGCTAATGGTCGCATCTTTTGACGCGCTAAAAAGCAGACCATCGGTGCCTTTAACAACGCTGTAGCCGGATTTTTGGAGAGCAGCGGCAAAATCATCCGAGGCTGTTAGTTTTGGCGTTGTAAAAGTATAAAAATAAACTTCGCTCGGAGTGCCAGTGCTCACGGTTTGATGCTCCGACAGTTTTAGCTCTGATGGCGGTGGGATGGCTTGGTAGCTGGCCGCAATTGTCGGTCGTTTTGGCGCTTCGGCGTCATCTGCCCTGGCCGATCCGCGCAGCAGCTGGATAGCAAATCCAAGCGCCGCTACAATTACAATAATTCCTAAAAAGGCCACCAAAACTTTTAGGCCGTTAACTTTTTTTGCCGGCTTTGTGGCAGTATTACTCATGTTCACTCACAATCCTGCCTTGCAGTGTTCGGAGTTCATGCATCGCCTTAACAGCCTGGTCGTGATCAGGCGGCATGCCGTGCCAGTGGAAGTCGTATTCCATAAAGTCCACGCCTTTGCCCGGGATAGTGTGGGCAATAATCATAATCGGCTTTTCGGTAATGGCACGGGCCATGGCGCAGGCGTCGATGAAGGCATCAATGTTGTTGCCGTCAACTTCGATAACGTGCCAGCCAAATGCTTCCCACTTGCCGCGAAGGTCTTCTAGCGGCATAACACTCTCTGTTGGACCGTCGATTTGGATGTTATTGCGGTCTATAATCCCAATAATGTTGCTAAGGTGATATTTGCTGGCCAGCATGGCCGCTTCCCAAATGTTGCCCTCGTTGAGTTCGCCGTCGCCCATCACCACATAGACCCAGCGGTGAAGTTCGTTATTCATCCGCAGGCCAAGTGCCATGCCGCAAGCCTGGCTAAGTCCGCTGCCAAGCGGCCCACTTGTCGTTTCCATGCCTGGCAGTTTTAGGCGCTCCGGGTGGCCCTGCAAGCGTGACCCGAATGCGCGCAGTGTCTTAAGTTCGCTGCGGTCAAAATAGCCGGCGTTGGCCATGGTCGCATAACGCACCGGCACGCAGTGGCCGTTGCTTAGCAGCAAAATATCGCGTTTTTCCCAATCAGGGTTTTTGGGGTCGTGTTTTAAAATATTAAAATAAAGCGCGGTAAAAATGTCAGCAAGCCCCAATGGCCCGGCCGAGTGGCCGCTCTTGGCATGCTCGAGCATCTTGATAATATCCTCGCGGATTTGGACAGCCTTAAGCTCCAGCTCTTCGATTGTGTAGGATGGTTGATCAGCCACGTATGCCCTCACTTGTTACAGCCTTAAGTGTATCATAGGCTTCCTCAGGGTTTTCGGCCTTTTGGACAAAGCCGCCGACGTTTAAAACGTCAATCCCGCCAGCGACCAATGCGGCCGCGTTTTCTGGATTAATTCCGCCATCCCAGCCAATCTCGAGACTTGGTTTAATCTGTTTCAGCTGCTTAACTTTTTCTAGTAAAGCCAAATCAACCGTGCCGCCAAATTTGCCCAGCTCGCCGCTAAAAATCAGCACATGGTCAACCACGCGTACCAAAGATTCTGCGTCTTTTACTGCAGTGTCTTTAAGCAAACAAAGTCCTTTTTTGATGCCAAGCCCGTCTATTTCGTGCAAGAACTCTAAAACACCCTCGGACTCGGCATGGACAACAATCATATGCGGTTTTAATGCCACTAGCTCTTCCAAATATTCCAGAGGACGCTGGTACATAACATGCACATCAATCGCCGGCCCGGGCTGCCACCAAACATCAGCAATGGCCACTGAAGTTGTCGGCGCAAATACGCCATCCATTAGGTCGATATGTATCCGGTCTGCAAAACCTTGGATATTTTGCAGCTGTTCGCGGTACTGCGCCGCAGAAAAAGCGGTAATCGTCGGGCAAATTACCGCAGGCATTTAGATTTGGTCCATTTCCTGAACCCGCCTAATAAAACGCGGAGCGGCGGCAAAAGGAGTGCGTAAAAACGTATCAATCAGCCCATAGCCCCCTTCAGCTTCTAGCGTCCGAACCGCAAGGCATAACACATTGGCATCGTCGTCATTGCGCGCTGCCCGGACAGACTCACGGTCGTAACCAAGCGCGGCGCGGATGCCTTTAAAACGGTTGGCCGCCATACACATGCCCTGGCCACTGCCGCAAATTAAAATCCCGCGTGGTTCCGGGTCAGCCGAAGCCAGCATATCTGCCGTAACCTTGCGTGCAAACACCGGATAGTCGTCTTCCGGGTTTAGCTCGCCTGTACTGTCGTCGACCACTTCAAAACCCTGCTTTTGCAAATAGCTAACCAATGTAGCCTTGAGTTTAAAGCCGTTATGGTCACTGCCTACGTATACTTTCATTGTCTGCTATTTCTCGGCTTTTGCGCCGTGCAAAATCCGGCCGGTGTCGGCCACAACTTCTACCAAACGGTTGCTGTATCCCCACTCGTTGTCGTACCAAGCAACAACTTTAAGCATATTTCCGCCAATGACGGCAGTAAGCTTCATGTCGACCGTCGCCGAGTGGCTGTTGCCGATAAAGTCGCGCGAGACAAGTTCTTCGTCGGTTACGGCCAAAATGCCTTCGTAATATGGTGTCTTGGAAGCTTTTAGGAATACTTCGTTAACTTCTTCGACCGTAACTGGGCGCTTGGTTATAATGACGAAATCGCTTAAAGATACAACAGGGGTTGGTACGCGGATGCTGAGACCGCCAAAGATGCCTTCGAGTGCTGGCAAAGCAAGCGCAGCGGCTTTTGATGCACCAGTTGTAGTTGGGACAATGTTTTCGGCTGCATTGCGGCCTTCACGCAGATCGTGGTTTGGTGCGTCCTGCAACGCTTGGCTGGCGGTGTAGCTGTGGATGGTTGTCATCATGGCCTTTTCGATGCCAAAGTTGCTTTCGATCACGGCTGCAACTGGAGTGATGCAGTTGGTGGTGCAAGATGCGTTGCTAATAATATCGCCTGAAGTTTCAAGCTTGTCTTCGTTAACGCCAAGTACGATTGTTGTAGCGCCTTCGCCCTTGGCCGGGCCGCTTAAGACAACTTTTTTGGCGCCGGCAGAAATGTGTGCCTGGGCTTTGGCTGGGTCAACAAAAAAGCCGGTCGATTCAATCACAACATCAATGTCATTTTCTTCCCAAGGAAGCAGCGCAGGATCGCGTTCGGCCAATACTTTGATTTTTTGACCCTTAACAATCAGGTGCTTTTCGTCAAATGTGACATCATGCTCGTAAGCGCCGTAGTTGCTGTCGTGCTTGAGCAAGTTCGCAAGCGTCTTTGTATCTGTTAAGTCGTTGATGGCGACAATTTCAAGGTCATCGCGCTCAAAAGCAATCTTAAATGCGTTGCGCCCTATCCGTCCAAACCCGTTAATAGCTACTTTAGTTTTCAAGTTTTTGCCCCCTTAGTTCTATAGGGGTATTGTATATGCTTATGCTTGAGGCGACAAGAGGTTCTTAAGATCATCAAATACATCAGGGTGAGCAGCCAGTAAAGTTGGGTTCTTATAGTCATAAGTTTCGCTGCCAATGTTACTAATCCTTGCTCCAGCTTCTTGCATAAAAAGTGCCCGCGGTGTGTAATCCCATGGGCCGCCAAGGCTTGCAGCAATATGCGCATCAGCAAAACCTTCAAAAATTCTTAGGAATTCTTTTGTATAAAGCACAGCGTTTACGTTTTTAGCTATTCTTACAATTGCTGCCATTGTTTCTTCATTGTTCATATCAATCGATACTTCAACCCACAATCGGTTAAGCACACGCGGCTTAATATGCACCTGAACGCCATCGTGAAACATTCCTTTGCCTTTTTGAGCCGTAAAAAGATCACCTTTTACAAATCTATAAGCGAATGCGTAAACTGGCTCATCGTTCACGATAAGGCATAAAAGTGTGCGGCAGCCGTCTAGCCCACGAATGTACAGCTCTGTACCGTCAATAGGGTCTACCAGCCAAAAAATATCTTTTGGACCTTCTTGGCCGTGCTCCTCGCCTAAATAACCTACCTTAGGATTTAAAATCTTCAAAGCATCCTTAAGCTCTATTTCTAATGACTTATCCAACTCCGTTACTACTGTTTTGTCTGCTTTAAGACTATAGTTATTCTCCCCAAAATGTTCCATTAGCCGCGGATGCCATTCTTTAAGTACTGCTAAAATAGCTGCTTCGGCGTTTTTGATATATTCGTCTAAGTTATCCATTAGCGGTCTACTTCAATTCCTTCAAATTCTGGGGTCGCAATAAATTCTTCTAAAGTTTTATTTTTCAAAAACGATAAGTGATGAATAAGGCGTTCTTCACCTGCTTCGGCTAAGGATTTAATTTCTTCAAATGACTTATGCATAACCTTAATCCGCTCACCTGCGTCAATATGCTGGTCGGTTTTTTCATATGTGCCATATGCAATAAATGTATGGATAAACCACTCCAGCTTTTCGATTGGCTTAACAACATCTATAAGTTTCCAGTTTTGAAGGCTATACCCGGCCTCTTCCACAAGTTCACGCTTTGCCGCTTCAAGAATAGATGAATCAGTATCATCAACATGCCCACCGGGCAAAGCCAAAAGCATCTTCCGGTGCGGCTGTTCATCTTCCAGAAGTATTATTTCGCCATCAACAATTGCAAAAACATTGACAGTATCACATCTTTTACCCATTTCGAAAGTTTTAAAGCTTCCGCCATAGAGCTCTTGTTCCCACTGATAAATGTCATAGATTTCGCCTTTAAAAACCAACTTGGCGGAATCGGGTATGAGATTAACGTCTTTTGGGATCAGCTTTTTCATTATTACTTAGCGTAAACAGCTTTGCAGTCGGCGATCACTTTCCATGCGGCAGCTGCATCACCCCAACCCTCGACCACAGTAGTTCCTGGCTTCTTGATATCTTTGTAGTGGTTAAAGTGGTGTTCGATCTGTTGCTTAAGTCCAGCAGTAAGGTCGTCCAAAGATTTGATTGTGTTTCCAGCATGGCGGTCGTCTTCTGGTACGCAGATGATCTTAAAGTCCTTTTCGCCGCCGTCAACAAAGTTCAAAACCCCAATGACTGTTGCCTTAACAACCACGCCCATTGGCACACCTTCTTCGCAAATTAGCAGCGTATCAAGCGCATCGCCGTCTTCGTCTGTGGTGCGCGGAATAAAGCCATAGCTCACAGGCTTGGCAAAAATGCCTGGTTCAACGCGGTCCAAGATAAAGGTTTTCTTTTCGCGGTCGTATTCGACCTTAAGCATTGAACCCTTTGGGATTTCTATAACGGTGTTGATAAATTCGCCTTCAACGCCTGCATCATATAATTCATCGTAATCTGCCATATTTTTCGGTCTCCTTTTATCTTCGGTTACTTAGGTAATATTGTACACTAAGGTGTAATGAAAATCATCGGTCACCGCGGCGCAGCTGGGCTTGCGCCAGAAAACACCATAAAGGCTGTTCAGGCCGGGATTGCGGCTGGGGCGGATGCGGTTGAGTTTGACGTGCGCCTAACAAAAGACGGGGTGTTTGTATTAAGCCATGACTCGACTTTGCTTCGTGTTGCTGGAGTGTCTGAGCTTGTAAGAAATCTTACACACGAACAGATACGAGTAGTCAAAACTCTTGATGGTGAACCAATCCCAACTCTCGACGAAGCCTTAGCAGTACGAGGTGAAGCAACAGCTATAATAGAAGGAAAGGGTAGCGGCTGGGCTAAACCACTAGCTGAATATTTACTTAAGAATAATGTTACTAATTTTTGTGTGATTGCGTTTAACCACGCTGAGCTTGGCATCTTGCATGAGCTTATGCCAGAAGCCAAATGCTACGCACTGGAACGCCAAAACGCCTTTAAAACTATTGGCACCGCACATCGATTGGGTCTATATGGCGTGGATCTTAACTTTTGGATCCTGAACCCCTTCACCTACTGGTTTGCCCGGTTCAACCGTATTGAGCTGGCTACGTACACTATCGACACACCGGGCCTAATGCGCTGGTTTGCCTGTATGTACCCCCGTGTCGCCATCACCACCAACCGCCCTGACATTTTAAACAAAATCAAAAAGTAGCTTACTCGTACCCTTCGGTTTAAGCATTGGGTATTTCTTTGTTAGGCGCCAAAAATATAGTATTGCCCAAAAGTGTAAAGACTCTGTAAAAATTATTGCACTCTGGACGCAGTTTACTTAATATACTTATTATAAGCAGTTTAGGAGAACCGTAGTAAGTAACTCATTAGGGGTGTTAATTTGAGCAACAATACCAAGACTACGCACACAAAAAACTATTATTCCCAGGAAAATTCCACCGACCAGCTGGAGCGCTATAAGCTTTTGGTCGAAAATATCGAAGACTATGCGATTTTTTTGCTCGATACCGAGGGCCATATCGTCAGTTGGAACTTAGGCGCGGAAAAGTTTAAAGGCTACAAGCCAAACGAGATTATCGGCAAACATTTTTCAGTATTTTATAGCGAAGAAGATAAAAAATCCGGCAAACCAGCGCGCGAACTTGAAGAGAGCAAGGCCAACGGCCGTGTGGAGGACGAAGGCTGGCGTATTCGCAAGGATGGTTCGAGATTTTGGGCAAACGTTATTATTACCGCTCTGTTCGACAGACAAGGCATCCACCGCGGGTTTGCCAAAGTTACCCGCGACCTTACGGAAAGAAAATTACACGAAGATACGCTATTTGACGCTAATGTAAAACTTGAAGCGTCCTACAAAGAAATGCAGCGTCTCAATGAGCTCAAGGACGAATTTGTGTCGCTTGCGTCGCACCAGCTCCGCACACCCGCGACTGGGGTAAAGCAGTACCTTGGTATTCTACTTGAAGGATATATGGGAGAATTAACGGAGCCGCAATTGGACTGCCTGCAGAAGGCGTATGAAAGTAACGAACGAGAAATTGAGATTATCAATGACCTGCTTCAGGTCGCGCAGCTTGATGCTGGCAAGGTTAGCTTAAATAAAGCCCCAACCCTATTGTGCGATGTTATTGAAAACATAATTGACGAGCAGGTGGAAATGTTTAAGGTCCGCCAACAGCAGGTAGTTCTTAAAATACCCGACCATACGCTTGTTGGAAGTGTTGACCCTATCCGTTTTAGAATGGTATTAGAAAACCTCATCGACAATGCCAGCAAATACACAATGTCTAAAGGTAAAATCATTATTAGCCTTACCCGTGCCGGCAAGTTTTATAAGATTAGCATCCAGGACAACGGTGTTGGGATTAAAAAATCCGATATTAAAAAGCTGTTTGAAAAGTTCAGCCGCCTTTCGAACCCACTGACCAAAAATGTTAGCGGCAGCGGGCTGGGGCTTTATTGGGCCGGAAAAATTATCCAGCTGCACGGCGGACATATTGACCTGGATTCAGTGCCAAAAAAAGGCACGACCTTTTCGGTATTTTTGCCGGCGGAGAAAACTAATGGCTAAGATTTTACTCGTTGAGGACGAGTTAATAATTAGCACACCATTTAGTATTGTGCTGAAGTCAAAAGGACACCAGGTTGATAACGCCGAAAACGGCAATGAAGCCTTAAGGCTCTGCCAGAAAAAAAGCTATGACCTTATCCTGCTCGACATTATGATGCCATATTGCAACGGTGTAGAGTTTCTAAAAAAGGCCAACCTCAAAACAACTGCGCCAAATACGCGGGTTGTGGTGCTTACAAATCTGAGCGGCGGCAATGAGATCGACGAAACTTTAATGCTTGGTGCTGCCAAGACTGTGCTTAAGTCGAGCATTACTCCAGCTTTACTTTTGACACTTGTCGACGAAGAACTGACGCTTTCTAAAAAATAAGACTAAAGGTGGCCTTCGAGGAATTCGCGGATTTTGAGGGCGGCGGTGGCGCCTTCGCCAACAGCGGTAGCAATCTGGAGGGTCGCATCGGCACGGCAATCACCAGCTACAAACACACCCGGGATGGCGGTTGTTAGTGTGTCGGCGCTGCTTTTTATAAGTCCAATTTCGTCAAGCTCAACACCGCTGCCTTTTAAGAATCCAGTGTTTGGTTGCAGGCCAACAAAAACGAATACGCCGTCAGTTTCGAATTCTACCTTTTTGCCCGTGGCTTTGTCGGTGCCAAGAACTTTATTGACCTTATTCATGCCGTCGATTTCGGCGCCTAGGATTTCGTCTGTAATAATGCCTTTATGCACTGTAATCTTGTCGGCAAACTTGCTTTCAAGTTCTTTAACCAAAACATCAGATGCACGGAAGTCAGAACGGACCAGCATGTCGATGTGGGAGGCAAAACGGGTTAAGAACATGGCTTCTTGGACGGCAGAGTTGCCGCCGCCAACAACCACCAGGCGCTTGTCGCGATAAAATGCTCCGTCACAGGTTGCGCAGTAGTGCACGCCGCGGGCGTAGTAGGCATCTTCGCCAGGGACACCGATTTTTTTGTAGCCGCTGCCAGTTGCAATCAGCACGCTCTTGGCCTGGACGTCGCCGTCTGTGGTGTCCAGCGTAATAATATCTCCCTGTTTTTTGAGACCCAAGACTTCGCCAAGCTCAATAACCGCGCCAAAGCGTTCGGCTTGTTTGCGCATATTGTCGCCAAGGGTTAGGCCTTCGATGCCGTCTGGAAAGCCTGGGTAGTTGTCGACCCAGTCAGTCGTGCTGATGAGTCCGCCAGGAACGGCCTTTTCGTACAAAAGTGTCTCAATATCTTCGCGGGTAGTATAAACTGCACAGCTTAAAGCCGCCGGTCCGGCACCAACAATAACGAGGTCATGAATTTTGGCGTCAGCCATAAAAATATCCAATTCTACTTAGCTACTAATTACTGGTCTTATTATACCTAAACACTTGCGTAAAACGAATAATGCTTACGAAAAATAAGTAATTACTTAAGCTAGTGCAGGCGCAAGTCTTGCAAGATTTAACCCGATTACCACTTCTTGTGAATCATCTTCTTTTGTTACTACTGTAACTGGCACTGTGAGGGCGCCACTAACAGCCAAGGCCTCAGCCTGGCGGTGTGGTTCGTTGTCGATGTTTACTTCGTCGTAGCTATGGCCTTTTGCGCCTAACCACTTTTTTACCATGGCACAAGATGCGCAGGTGTTCGTAGTATAGATAGTGATGTTTTTTGCCATAATAGTGCCTTTTTTATTAATTTTTAATGCTAATACACCCATTATATAGCGCTTACGTTTAACGTCAATACGCTATATGTTGTGTTTTGTACCATTCGTTCTTATCTGTTTTTATGCCTTTTATGCATTATTAACAGAGGTAAATAGTACACAGCCCTTTCGAATATTTACCCTCACTCGATTCGGAAGCTCAGTATAGTACTTTTTATGGTCAGTTTAAATATTGATGTTTAGGCCAAAAGTGTTAATGCTAGACTGTTTTACCGCGGGTCAGGCGCTTGGCGAATTTACCCTTGAGATAAGCAGTGAACATAACTACAAATGCCCCAAGAAAAACAAATGGTACATATTTAAACTGGTTATTGCTATCGTGATTTAAGATGGTGGCAAAATAAGTTGCAACACCGAGCGCAATCAGCCAAGCAATCGTCAGGCGGCGGCTGTAACGCGCACGTAAAAACTCGGCGCCAAGATAGAAGTATGGAAACGCGACGATAACCAAAAAAGTACTAGAAAGCAGTCCAAAGATCAGCGTAAAAGCCAGGCCTTCCCAAAATGGATCACTAAGCGCCAACGGAATCAGCGCCAGGACACTTGTGAGGCTAGTAGCGATCAGCGGGCGGAAACGGGCCTTCACGGCCAGCGCCATCGATTCAAAGCCGCCATGCCCCTCACGGCGTGCCTGGTTGGCAAAGTCCGTCAACAAGATGGTGTTGTTTACAGCAATTCCAATTAGGGCAAAGAAACCGATCATCACAAAAAAGCTCAGCGGATTGTTGGTGGCGTGCAGGCCAGCAGCAACGCCAAAGAAGCTAAACGGAATGGCGGTAAAGATCAGCAGCGGCTGCAGCATGGATTTAAACAACAGCGCCAGCAAAATATACATTAGGATCAAGAGCACTGGGAATGCCAGCAGCATGCTCTTGAAAGAATCTTGGTTGTTGGATTCTTCGCCAAAGTCGAAAGCAACATCTTTTGGATTAACGCCATAACTGGCAATTTTAGCATCGGTAAATTTGTCCTGGATGGTTTTTTGGGCAGCAGTAACAAGCGCCGAAACATCGTCGGCGTCAAAGCCGGCCTGGACTTCAACCATCCGCTTGGCGTCTGTTCGGGTAACTGTATCCGCGTCGCCAACTACCTGCACACGTATAACTTTGGCGGTTGTCTTGTTGGAGGTGCGCGTAACAGTCTGGTCCTGCAGATAGCCCGCGATCGCTTTTGCTAACTTATCGGTCTTGGCCGTGTCTTCGCCATAAATTTGGACCCGGAAAGGAAGGTCATCTTTTGGCGGGCCGGTGTCGAGCGAGGCAAACTTAACGTGAGCCTCTTTAAAGCCAGCAAAGGCAGTCGTGAGGTTTTTAACAAGTTCGGGTGCCTTAATCTCGCGCTTTTTAAAACTAACCAGGCGGATTGTACCCATTGCTGTGTGCGCATCGCCTGAGTTTATGTAGGCAATGTCACGCATATTGTCACCAAGTGTTTTGCCCAAAATCTCGTCTGCGTCGTCGGTAATTTTTTCGTTTGCAGCTACCGTGGAGTTGGCCGGAAACGTAAGTACAACAGACAAGTTATCGGTGTCCTTAGTTGACGGGAAAATGTCGAATTTAAGCTTTTGGAAAAATACGCCGCTGCCCATGAGGAATAAGAAACTTATTAGCAGCGCGACAATGCCGATGCTGGCAGCTTTTCTACGGCTATGGTTTCCGACGCGGATAAGGTTAGCAAGGCGCGTCGAGATACCGTTTTCGAGACGCAAAACCGGGTTGCGAGTCTTAGCTACTTTTTTACTACTTTTATTAAGCAGCAAAAATCGGCTCATGAACGGAATGAGAGTAAGCGAAACAAGCAATGAAACTGCCAAAGAAACGATGATGGTGATTGGCAACACACGGATAAAGCTGCCAAGAATGCCACCAATAAACAACATCGGCGCGAATGCCAGCATGGTAACTAGTGTGCCTGCCGTGCTGGCGCGGGCTACCTTTTTCATAGCGCCGGCCACAATCTCACGATTGGTGAGCCCCGACTGTTTTCCGGCATCAATCGCCTCCGCCATGATGGTAGTGTCGTCGACAATCAATCCAAGGCATAGCACCAGCGCAAACAGCGTGATTGTGTTGAGCGTAATGCCAACCGCAAAAAGTACGCCGACGGTAATAAGCAAGACGCTCGCCATGCTGAGCGCCGTCGCGATGCCGGCACGCCAACTGATAAGCAAAAGACTGATGATTATAACGACAACTAACCCTTCGATGAGGTTTGTCTGCAAATTAGAAATCTGCGTCTCGATGCTTTCGGCTACACCGGCGCTGACGGCAATATGCGCGCCGTTGTAGCTTGGTTCGCTATTAATTACGGCTAGTTTTTCGTTTAAAGCACGTTCGAGGTGGATTACATCGGTACCGCTGACAGATTTGATTCCGATCTCTACGGCCGGATAAAAGACAGTTTTGCCGTTTTCGCGGCTGCCAATGCGGTCAAAGTTTTGCTGGAGGGTTACATTCTGCCCTGTCGCAGGATTAATGCCGGTTTTAAACGGGCTGACAACCGTTGAGCTGGCCACGCCCTTGGCACCATTCAGCTCTTTAGACACGCGCGTCGCAGTATCAATTAGATCCTGGGTTGAAGTGTTCGCGCTTCGGCGCACCGAAAGCAGCACATCATATTCATTGGCGTATTTTGAAACGTTAATAACTTTGTAGTCTACGTTTGCTTTGCTAGGCACAAAACCAGCGGCTTTGGCAGCTACCTCGACCTCGGTTTGCGCCTTTTTGGCATCAGTGCCGTCTTTGTACTGGGTAACTACGCTAAAGAAGTTGCCGGCTGAGTTGGAAGTTACACTTTTAACATCCGAACGTTTCATGATGAGCTCGGACATCGGCTTTACAAGATCGGCGTCAACTTTTTCTTTGCTGTTAACAAAATAAGTGCCGCTGGTAACACTAATCGGCACTGCAATGTTCGGGAAACCCTGCCGCTGCATAAAAACTGAATAGCTCAAAAAACCGAATAAAACGACGACCATCCAAAGACTCGCAGTAGTTTTGGCACGGTCGTAAAAGAACAGGCCAAAGCGCTGGAATAATGAAAGTTTTGATCTGTTCTGTTTTGCCATGAAAAGAGTTTCCTGATTAATACTTAACAAGTTAAGCATACAATACTCTACGGCGCAACAATTTGTTAACGAGTTTCGCATGGTAGTGCAGTTTGGACGAAAACCGAGCATAAAGGTCGAGGCGTACGGGTTGGTACGGTGAGATCTTTAGCGCAGGTTTTCGTTCAAAATGTGCACCATGCGGAAGTCGCCGTAGCCTACTTACTGCTAACAGCAGTAAGTTCTATGTCGAATACTAAGTCGGCGTTTGCTGGGATTCCAGATCCGCTCGGTGGAGTCGCGCCATAAGCCTGCGCAGCTGGGATAAGCAAACGGCGTGTGCCGCCAACTTTCATGCCGGGTACTCCGTCGGTCCAGCCCTTAATAACCTGGTTAAGGCCAAATGGTATTGGCTTGTTTTGGCCGTCGTGTGAACTTTGGAAAATAATTCCGGTTGCCGCGACCGCGCCGGTGTAGTGCGCCGTTACTGTGTCCCCTGCTTTTACCTCTGTGCCTGTGCCGATGACTGTATCAATTTTTTGTAACTCCGGAATGCTCGCTACCGGTGTAAAGTTTGCTAATTGTGTACCTTCCATTTTTATTGCTCCTGTTGGGTTAGTTGTTGTTGGCGGGGTGGTTTGGGTGGTTGATTGCTTGGCGATAGCGTCAGTTGCCGCTTTTTGGACTGCCTCGTTTTTGTGCTGCTGCTTAACTTGCCAGATAACCAACAAACTAAATCCAACGGATGTTACTAAAAACAATGCCGCCAAAACGCCCATTCCAAATCTAGTCGCGTATTCTTTTTTACCTACTTTATCTGCCACTTAAAAACTCCTCCAGTTAATCTTAACCAGTATACCAGGCAATGGCGCGGTTTGTTTTGTTAAATAGACAACTATATTTTCTTTGAGTATTAAACCGGAGTAATCAGCCGGCGATTTCAAACTCTTTGAGCTGCTCGCGGGTTTTTTCTGTTGGTTCGCGGTTTTGCAGGCTAAGCAGCTGGGCGTAGATGCCTTTGGTTTTGGCAAGCTCATGTGGGCTGCCGACCTCATCTACTCTGCCCTGGCTTATAGTAATAATCTGATCAACGCTTTGGATTGTGCTGAGGCGGTGGGCGATAATAATCGTTGTCCGGCCGTGCATTAGGCGCTCCAAAGCTTCCTGGACCATGACTTCGCTCCTGCTGTCCAGGCTGCTGGTTGCTTCGTCCAAGATCAGGATTGGAGCGTCTTTGAGCAGTGCCCGGGCAATGGCAATCCGCTGTTTTTGGCCGCCGGAAAGTTTTAGGCCGCGTTCGCCGATCTGGGTGTCGTAGCTTTTTTCAAATTCCGAAATAAACTCGTGGGCGTTGGCAGCTTTAGCGGCGGCAATAACCTCCGCTTCGCTGGCGCTTTGGTTGGAGTAGGCTATGTTTTCACGGATTGTGCCGCTAAATAAAGCCGGGTCTTGGAACACTACGCCAATCTGTTGGCGCAAAGATTTTTGGGTGACTGTATTTATGTCGGTGCCGCCAATTGTAATGGTCCCCTGCTGCGGTTCGTAAAGCCGCATCAAAAGGTTTGTAATGGTCGTCTTGCCTTCGCCGCTTTCACCAACCAGCGCCACTTTGGTACCTTGACTGACCGTAAAGTCCAACCCGTTTAATACCATGTGCTTATCGTCGTAGCCAAATGATACATCTTTAAATACAATCTCAGTTCCTGCCAGTTTAATAGGCTCCGAGCCATCATGGTCGGCAATTTCGGGTTCGATCGACATAATGTCAAAGTAGTCTTTGCTGTCTGCCATGGCGCGCTGGGTGCTGTCGACCAAAAAGCTGATCGTAAAAATCGGGATGCGGATTTGCTGGGCGTACAAGATTAGCGCCACAGCAACACCTGGGCTGATCGAACCGTGCACGGCCGTAACAAAAATGTATGAATAGACTGCCAAGAATATAACGTTTAACAGCAGCCGGCGGCGAACATCGCGTTTGTGCCAATATTTGCTCTGCGGCACATTGATCTGCACAGCCTTGTCGGTGTGGCGGGTAAAGAAGCCTAGTTCGTGCTTTTCCTGGATAAAGCTTTTGATGACCTTGACCTGGGCAATCGACTCGGTAAAACGGCCATTGGCAATGTCGTATTGTTCGTTTTTATCCTTTTGATATGACTGCCAGGTGTCGCTGCTTTTGATCGTCAGCCAGATATAAAGCGGATAAAGCGACAGCAGCATGAGTGCAACCGGCCAGCTATAAAACGCCACGATAACAAGAGCAAAGATGGTACTAAAAATAAACTGCATGAAGTTATTTGTCATGGCCTGGACGAAGTTACTAATCTGCATGACCGAACGGTTTAGCCGGTTTGTTAGCTTGCCGGTAAGCTCGGTGTCAAAGAATTTTTGCGGCAGGTCCAAAAGATGCTCAAAATAGCGGACTGCCAAAAGCTTGTTAAGTTTGGCCGAAAGCTGGTCGCCGTAGTAGCCATTGATGTTGTTTAGGATGTTGCCGAGCACATCCATAATAAACAGCAGCAGCGCCAAAATAATAACGTGCTTAATGCTTGCCGCAGCGCCTTTGCGGATCTCCTCAATAGCCCACCCGCTCAAAAGCGGTACCACAACCGTCGTGAGGCTGGCCAGAACCGTCAGCACGCTAATACCGGCGTAATACCGCCAAAGCTCCTTCGTAAAAGTGATCATCCGCCAGATGTGCTTCATTATCTATAAGTATAGCGTAAAGTCGTCTTCTTTAACGACCGTTTTAGTGTAGGGCCTTGGGTGCCTGCGCTTGAGCCGGTTTCGTCAAAGATCTGCGAAACGCAAGCAAGCCGTACAAAGGTACGGTGAAGCGACATAGTCTTTTTTTCGCGTGCCAGCGGGCTCAGCCCGCAGCACCGCGAAAAAACAATGATTTCGTACCGCAAGGATTTTTGGCGAAAATGGCCAAGAAGCTAACAGGCAAATCCGGGCTTTGCCCGGTTTCTAGTTAGCTGGCGCAGGTGCCCAAGGTCACCAGCCACCTCCGCCTCCACCACCACCTCCGCCACCGCCTCCGCCGCCACTCCCAAATCCAGAACCCGAACTAGAGCTTGGAGATGAAAAAGCCGAAGCGCCTACGCTTGACATTGAACTGTTCAGACTTCCGATCAAATACCCGGTATTAAAGCTGGTCCAGTTGCCGCTGTACCAATCTGGGGGCTGAGTGTAGATGCTCTCAAACTGTTTTGCCCATTCGTTTTCAACGCCCAAGATCATGGCATATGGCAAAAGTTTTTCAAACAGCTCCACCGTTTTTACAGGCGCATTAGCATTATCGGCATACGGCGCGTTTGGTGACTGCAGCATTTTAATCCGGTCTTTTTCGGCCGTTTCTAGGTACAGTTTTAGCCCAAGCATTGCTTCGCGGGCTTCAACCCCTTTTTGGGTGCGCGCAGGCATTAGAATCCCAAAAATAAAGGCGATAACAACACCAAACGCTGCGCCAAGTGACCAAAGTCTAAAGAGTGCCGCCATCGTCACGACAATAAAACAAATAACCCCAATACCCATAATTGGCCCAGCAGCCTTAAGAGGATTTGAAACAAAATATCCGTTAGCAGCAAGGCGCTCCGGCACATCGGCTTTTACGCTGTTGGCGGTTACATAAAATTTGTTGGTCAAGTCGCTGGTTTTTACGACAATTACACCTGAGTCGCCTTGAGTGCCAAGGCTCTGCAAACCATGCAAAATTTTAGCCTCGGCGCCTTCAAGGTCATTTTCTTCAACAGGTAGAATCTCGAGAGTATATATAAGCTTGTCCTTGCCGATCAGACGGTCCTTTTTCTCCTCGATAATCCTTATATGCCCGCGTATAGCCAGGTCAACAATACATGCTGTCAGATCTTTTTGATCAGTTTTAAAGTCCATCAGTGTCCCGGCTTCAATCGGTTTGAGTCCATCCGGAGGGCCGTACTGCGGGATAATCGTCCCACCGCCCTTGGCATCACGCCCAAGTTTGCGCCATCGTCCAAAACAATAAATAAACACTAGGATTGGAATTAATAAGACCTTGATCAAGATTCCTATGTTGTCAGCCAAAAAGTCCATGACCGTAAACTTAGTAAAGCTCCCTTTTGGAAAAGCTGCCACAATACTTAATGTTTCACCACTGTTTAGCTCACGATTGGCATTGGCCCTAAACTGCCCGTTTTCGTCGGAAATCGTACAGTCTTTAGTTGTAGTCCCAAGCGCCCCAGCATAACAAGTTAAACCACCGCTACCAAAGCTGGTGTTAAGCTTAACGTCTGGCGGTAGGTGAAATACCGCAGAAACATGCTCAAAAGGTTGTTTCCATTGGTCACCATTTATATCCCAGAATAATTCGTCGTGGTCATTATAAAAGCTTATGACATTTTGGAGCGTGTAGGCAATTGTGTATTCTTGCGGTCCAGTAATGGTCCGGTTAGCATCACCGATCTTCAAAACCGTATTCCCATTTTCGGAGTATGTAGTATATTTGGTCGGAGCGCCTGTTTTTGATGTTATGCTGTCAACTTTTAGCTTTAGAGGATGGCCTTTATAGCTTTTGGGTATAGCCCGCAAAATACCGTGGTTAAAGCCGCTAAAAGTTAAGTCTATTTCTTCGGCAATGTTCATTTCACCCTGTTTATCAGCTTTAGTTAAGGTGTACTCACCGTGAAAATCATTAATTACAAAATCTTGAACGCCTTGAGCATGCGCCCGCGCAGGATTAACAACTAAAAGCAAAAACGGCAATACTAATAAAATTAGTAGTTTTTTCATATGCGTTCGACTGGGAGCCTTGCCTTAAGTCCGGCAGCAACATTGTCCAGCAGCGCGTTTACCTCAGCGGTAACCAGTGTGCGCTCAAAGTGGCTGATAGTAATCCGGAAAGTATAGCGCAGTTTTAGCTCGTCTGGGCGGTAGATGTTTTGGGCTTCAGTCTTGATGGTGTAGCCGTGTTCTTGGTTGGCGGTTTTTAGCTCGTCCTCAAGCGCGTGCACAAGTGTGTTAAAGCGCACAGCGGCTGGAGTTTCGAGGGTTAAATCCTGGCTCTGTGATGGAAAACGTGAAGACACTGTATATGCAAGCGGCTTACGCGCGGCCAAAAAGGCGTCCTGGCTTAGCTCAAACCCGGCGCTATGAATTGGCAGTTTCAAACCCGCGCGCACCTCGGAGCGGTATTCGCCGATAATACCAATATACGTCCCAGTTGCCACATCTGTTACGCTGGCTGATCGCTTCCAGTCAAATGGTTTATAGACGGCGTCCGTTGGTTCTTCGCTTAATGATTCTAATCGCGGCGTTATGCCAAGTTTGTGTGTTAAAAACTCAAGGTATTTTCGTGCCTGGTAAAAAGCAGCTCCTTCAGGCGCGGTTTTGTCATTGGCGGTATAAACAAGGCTCAGCATATTAAGCTCTTTTGGAACTTTTTCATCGGTTAGACCGCGCGATCGGATATGGGTACGGTTAAGCTCAAACAATGCAAATTCGTCATAGCCGGCGCGCAGGTTCATGTTTACTTTGTCGAGCAAGCTTGGCGTGAGGCTCAAGCGGTAATACTGCAAGTCGGGGCTTAAGGCATTGCGGATGGCATAGGCTTCCTCGGCTGGCTGGCCAACTTTTTTAAGCAGCGCGCCATGCACAAAGCTATAAGTTACAACTTCGTTTGCTCCAGCCTCCGCCAAGATTGTGCGGATTTCAGTTTTAAGGCTTAAAAGCTCATTGTGAGGCGCTGCTTTTGCACTTCTTGCCGGCAGGTTTGTTGGCAGCAGGCTGTAACCGTGCAATCGTCCAATTTCCTCGACAATATCCTCTGGCAGTTCAATATCCATCCGCCAAAACGGCGCCATGACATGCAGGCGGTGTTTGTCGGCAGGAACGGTTGTAATCTTAAATTCAACGTTTTCCAGCAATTTTTCGATATCTTTAAGCGTTAAGTTCGATCCAAGCCGTTCGTTAACAAATTCGGCGCTGATTTTAACGCTCTGGTGTTCGTGCTTAATGTGTTTGCTGTCGGCCGGCTTGCCGCCAACTTCTGCACCAGGGCTGACTTGCAATACCATCTCTATCGCTTTTGCCAAAACCACTGGGCATTGCCATGGCGACTGGCCTTTGTTTAAGCGTGTTACAGCCTCGGTAAAAATGCCGTGTTCCATGCTGGTCCGGCGGACGTTATACATATTAAAGTTAGCGCACTCAATCAGTATATTCTTAGTGTTTTCGTCGATCTCTGAGTTGCCGCCGCCCATCACACCTCCAAGCGCAATCGGCTTGTCTTCATTACAGATCATAATTGCTTCTTCGCGCGGGGTGATGGTTTTACCGTCCAAAAGTGTGATTGTTTCGTCCTTTTTGGGACTGCGAATAATTATCTGGGCATCACCGTTTTTGGCAACTTTGTCAAAATCAAAAGCATGCAGCGGCTGTCCGGTGATCATCATTATGTAGTTGGTCGTGTCGACAATGTTGTTGATTGGGCGGATACCAACACGGCTTAAATATGCCTGCAACCAAATTGGGCTTGGCCCGATTTTGACATTCGCGATCCCAACCAGCATATAGCGCGGCACGAGCTCGATAAGTTCATTTTTTACGCCGTAGCTTAATTCATTGCCTTTGGCAGCGTTTTCAAAATGCGCTTCCTCTGTGTACCATCCTGGGCTTCTAAATTTAAGCTGCTGAATCCCAGCAAGTTCGCGCGCCACACCAAGGGTTCCAAAGCAGTCCGGGCGGTGCGTGAACATTTTGTTTTCGCAGTCGATAATTACGTCATCAAGGCTGTAAAGCTTCTTAAATGGCGATCCAGGAACAATAAGTTCTTTGCGGACCTCTGCTGGGTTAATTTCTAAAATGCCGCTGTGGTCATCGCCTATGCCAAGTTCTTTTGGGCTGCCGAGCATGCCATTGCTCACTACGCCGCGCAGTTCACGCGCACCAAGAACAAATGGGTCTTTGCCGATTGAACTTGGGACGGTACTGCCCGGCGGCAGCCATGCGACAATGATGCCTTCGCGGGCATTTGGCGCGCCGCAGACTACCTCGACATAACCTTCGTTATTGCGGGCTACGTTTTGGGTAACGCCGCCGTCATCAATTGTGCAAACACGAAGTTTATCGGCGTTTGGATGCTGCACGCAGCCAACAACCTTAGCGACTACAATGCCGTCATAGCGTGGACCCCAATGAGTTACTTCTTCGACTGCGCCCAGCTGGGCACCAATTTTTTGGATGAGCGTATCTACACCGATTTTTGTAAGGTCAACGTTGCTCAACCAATCTGCTGTATTTAGGCTTACTTTCATGAGAATTGCCTCAAAAAATCTAGTTTAGCGGCTTCAAAATGCCGGATATCTTCGATACCGTATTTCATCAGCACCAATCGTTCCAAGCCTCCGCCCCAGGCAAAACCGCTGTAAACTTCAGGGTCAACCCCGGCCATTTTAAGCACATTTGGGTGTACCATGCCGCAGCCCAAAAGTTCCAGCCACATGTCGGCTTCAGTGTCGCCTTTGCGCAGAATTTCGGGTCGTTCAATCGCAAACTCAAAAGAGGGTTCGGTAAAAGGGAAATAAAACGGCTGCAGCTTGGCCTTAAGCTCCTGGCCGAAATACTCACTCATAAATGCGCGCAGGGTAGCGATGAGGTTGCCGACATTAATTCCTTTTCCAACAACCATGCCTTCGTACTGGTAAAACGTGTGCTCATGCGTCACGTCAATGTCTTCGTTACGGTAGACGCGCCCCGGATATAGCACCGCAATCGGTTCGCCCTTGGCCAGGTTTTCTTTGTACATTTTTAGTACACGGTTTTGCATGGTGCTGGTGTGCGCGGGCGCAATAAAGCCTTCGGTGGTGGTAAAAGTGTCGTAATCGTCGCGGGCTGGATGGTCGGCTGGGAAATTAAGGCTTTCGAACATGTGGTAGTCGTCGTCAATCTGTCGCGACTCGATTGTTACAAAACCCATCCTGTTAAAAATGTCGATAATCAAGTCTTGTTCTTTCATGAGCGGGTGGACGCTGCCAGCTTCTGGTCCCAAAGGCCGTGGTTTTTGCTTGACGTTGGCATCAAATGGCGCTGTAACATCAATAAATGGCAATTCGTTTGCTTCTGCCAATCCTGCCTGGGCGGCCGTGGTTAGTTCCATACGGAGGTCGTTAACCGCCTTACCGTAGGCGCCTTTATCTTCGGCTGGAAGACCTTTTAACTCCTCATACAGAGCCTTTAGTTCAACCGATTTTAAAATGTCCTGTTTGTTTTTAAGCGTGTTTAAACGCTCCGTCAGTACGGCCCGGACTTCCTGGATTTTGCTCGTGTCTGTCATCTGGTGTCCATTATACATTGTCATTACCGTTATTTAAGTGTACTTTTAGCCCAAAAATGAAATCCCCGGCGTATTCAAGTGCAAAGTAAAGCGTTTTATTTTACAATAGTGATATGGCTAATTTTTCTTTTGATATTGTGAGCGACTACGACAAGGCGGAGCTTAATAACGTCTTTGACCAAACCCAGCGAGAGCTCGACAGCCGTTATGACTTTAAGAACACGCCCGCCGCTGTGGAGTGGATGGACGACAAAGCTGGGCTTAAGATTACGGGCAACGGCGACTGGCAGATTGATGCAATCCTGGACATTGTACGCAAAAAACTTGCGGCCCGCGGCCAGAGCCAGAAAATTTTAGACCTCAGCAAAGAACTGGTTGTAGCCAACCTCAAAACCACCCAGGAAGTGCCGTTTAAAAAAGGCCTTGACCAAGAAAAGGCTAAAAAGATTACCGCCATTGTCCGCGAGAGATTTCCTAAAGTTAAACCACAGATCCAAGGTGATGAAGTCCGCGTGACGGCCGGCAGCAAAGACGACCTTCAAGGCGTAATGGCGCTGCTGCGCGTACAAGAGTTCGACTTTGCGCTGCAGTTTACCAACTTCCGCTAAGCGCTAATGCTATACTGGAGTAAATGGAAGACTATTCAGCTGAAGGACCAACGTTAACCCCTGTTGACCTGCGCACCCTTTGCCTCAGCGTATTAAAAGAAAACGACCGCGGCAATCATACTTCCCCTGCCAAGCTTTATCCGCACCAGTGGCTTTGGGATAGCTGTTTTGTGGCGATTGGGCTCCGGCACGAAGACCCGCAACGGGCGGCTTTAGAAGTTGCAAACCTGGTCCATGGCCAGTGGGCCAACGGCATGATGCCGCACATGATTTTTAGTAAGGGCCGCGAATACCGTTTGGAGCGCGAAGCTTGGCGCAGCTGGCTAAGCCCATTTGCACCCGACAAACTCAGCACCAGCGGCATTACCCAACCGCCCGTACTGGCCGACGCCGTTGTTAAAGTGGGCGCCAAAATGAACGCCACCGATAGGCGGGAGTTTTATCATTATATGTACGACCCGCTGGTTGCATATCACACCTGGCTTTACGCCGAGCGCGACCCTCACAAAGAAGGTCTGACGCTGCAGATCCACCCCAACGAAGTCGGCATGGACAACACGCCTCCGTGGGTACAGCAGCTGTACGAGCACAGCCGCCCATGGTGGATTGCCATGATCGAAAAGCTTCACCTAGACCCATTTATTAACTTTATCCGCCGCGACACCCGCCGCGTTAACCCCGGTCAGCGAATTTCCAACATGGAAGCTTTGCTGCTTTGGGATGTAGTCAGGCGTCTCCGCCGCAAGCATTACGACATAGACAAAATCCTCCACCGCACACTTTTTGCCACCGAAGATGTTATGTTTAACAGCATTTTGATCCGCAATAACACCCAGCTTCACAACATCGCTAGCTTTCTAAAATACAAACTGCCGGCCGAACTTGTGGCCAACATGAAACACACCGAAGAAGCTATAAAAGAACTCTACGACACAGGCACCAAACAATATTATTCGCGCGATTTTATTACCCACAAACTCATTAAAGAACCATCCATTGGCGCCCTGATGCCGCTATATGCCGGCAGTATCAGCAAAGAACGAGCCGCCGAGCTTGTCGGACTGCTAAAAGACCACAAACAATTTTGGCTGCACCACCCCGTCCCGAGCGTGCCGCTCAGCTCAAAATATTTTGACGCCGAACGCTATTGGCAGGGCCCAACTTGGGTAAACACGAACTGGCTGATTATCGACGGGCTGGAACGCTATGGCTACAAAGTTGAGGCGGCTGATCTCCGCGCACGCACAATTGCCATGGTAACATCCGCCGGGCCATACGAATATTTCTCGCCGATTGACGGCAAAGGTTTGGGCGCCGAAAATTTTAGCTGGACAGCGGCTCTAACGATTGATCTGTTGGCTCAGTAGCTTCAAATGCGAGCGTCGCTCCTACGGCTATATTGGCAATGCTAGGCATAATTCTATTTTCCAGTTGATGGACTCTGTCAATCATGTCCAGAACCCTGCCATGTAAACGCCCACGTATTACAATAATTTCATCAAATGTGGATCTCCTGCTGCCTAAAATTAACGCAGCCTCAACGTCGCTCAGTTCAATTCCTCTTGAGAATATATCGTTCATTATTTCTCAGGTTATTCATCAGCGAGAGGCTTGTCAAGCAAAAGTGCTTCGATGGCAGGGTCTGTTGCTGCAATTTTAACGATGTCTTTGTCGATCCGGGCAAGCTCTTTGCTGGCGCTGTTGTAGTGCCCAACTGTAGCACTTAGGCTATTGCCAACCTTCTTAAAATGTCCATCGTAATTTATTAAATGAGTCGAAAGCTGCTCGATATTTTTGCGGATTACTTCAAAGTCTTTCTGGATCTGATGAGAGCGCATACCTTCGACTATTGTCAGCAACATGACACTGAGCGTACTTGGGCCGACTATTGTCACTTTCTTATCGCGCACCGCGTATTGCAGCAAGTCGCGCCCGTTTACGCCGCCAGCGCCAATTTTGTTGGCGAGCAAGTCATAATAAATCGCTTCGGAGGGGATAAACATAAAGGCTTGTTCCAGCGTGCCGTTTTTGGGCTGTATATATTTGGCCGTTTCGTCGATCCGTTTGCGCAGGTCTTCTTTAAAGGCTTTTTCAAGCAGCATGCGTTCTGGGCCTTTGGCGTCAATTAACCGGTTGTAATTTTCTAGGCTAAACTTGCTGTCAATCGGCAGCATTTTGTTTTCGAGCATAATGACGGCGTCCACTATAAACCCCTCGGCCAGTTTATACTGCAGCTCATAAGAGCCCGGCGGCAGCAGGTTCTGCAGAATTTGTTCCAGGTAAAATTCGCCCAAAACTCCGCGCTGCTTTGGGTTTTGGAGCACATTTTGGAGTTGCTTAAGCTCATCGGCTACGTCCACCACGCGTTTGTTTGTTTCGTCCAGCTTTGTCAGGCGCTCCGTCACGTCCTTGATAAGTTTGGCGCTTTCCTGCAGCTGCTGGCCCATGCTGTTTTGGGACTTTTCGAGCCGGGTGTCGATCTTTTCGCCCAATGTTTCTTTTAGCTGAGTCATGCCTTCAACCAAGGTCTTAAAGTCTTCTTTTAGCAAAAGAGCTGCCGAAGTATCCTCTTTTGGCGCCGGCACGGCAGGTTTGCGGACAAGCATAAAAATAAGCCCCGCTACTAATACTGCTAAAATAATTACCACCGCTATCATGTGTCTAGTATAGCATTTGAGCTAGCACGACGGCCTTAATATTCACTTGCCGTACAATAACTTCGAACCAAAATTCCATAGAGCCCAAGAAACTAAAATAAAAAGCGCTAAATAGACTATGCGTAAAGCCATATCCTTTTTTTGAGACGGCAGCGTTTCTTTGCTGGCGAACCTGAATGCAATTTTACCAGTAGCTACTAGAAGTGCAGCTATTGTAGCTACTAGAGCAAGGACCATACCAATTACATATACCGCTAACATATTGGGTTTATAGTAACATTTTTAAGCAAAACGAGTGACGGCAAAAATAAATGCTGCTCCCAAGATTGTCATGAGTATTGTTTTATAAGAAGAATGTTTGCTGTGAGCTTCTGGCAAAATTTCGCTGGCGCCAATATAGAGCAAAAAGCCTGCAAAGAAGCCAAGGTAGATTGGCAGCCAAGTGCTGGGGATTGTAAACAGCAGCGTACTTAGCGCACCTAAGATTGGCGCAACGGCGTCCAAAAGCAAATAGCTTATTGTTTTTTTGGAACGGTTTTTGTTGAGTAACATGAGGTTAACAGTGTTTAGTCCATCGGTAAAGTCGTGCGCAATTACTGCAATGGCTACGGCTATCCCGACAGTATTCCCAACCTGGAAACCAAGCCCAATCCCCACGCCGTCCAAGAAGCTGTGGCCGCTTAAAGCAATGGCACTGGCAACGCCAACATGAGGGTGGTGGTGCTGTTCGTATTCGTCTTCTTGGCTGTGGTGGATTAAAATACTTTTTTCGATGGCATGAAACAGTAAAAAGCCAACAACCAAGGCAATCATGGCGCGGGTTGGGTCAGAGTTTGTTTCGTGCAGTGTTTTAAAAATCTCTGGCAACAGGTCAAATGCCACCACGCCCATCAACACACCAGCCGTGTAGCCTAAAAATCTGTGCAAGCGGTCTTTGTTTTTAATGCCCGCAAGCCCGCCAAGCAAGGTGGAGCAAAAGGCGGCGAAAGCTAATAAAATTACTGTCATATTACCCTCAAGTATCCTGCCCACTTAAGATTTTTGCAACTTTGTTGCAATTTTCATAATAAATGCACTAGAATAAGAGTATGACATCTGTCGAATCAACCTTGGCACTTCATCTAAAAAACGCTGGTTTTAGCCTCACGGAGCCCCGATTAAAGGTTTTTAAGGCGCTCCAGGACGATGGCCCGCTGAGCATGCAAGAGCTTTATAGCCGTGTGAGCAGTATTAACCGCACCACTGTTTACCGCGTTATTGAACTGTTCGAAGAGCTTAAAATTGCCCAACGAGTTGCCAAAGGCTGGAAATACCACCTGGAGCTGACGGACGACTTTATTCCACACCACCATCATTTTACCTGCACAAACTGCCACAAAACCATCAGTTTTGACGAGCCAAAAAGCTTTGACGTCATGCTCGAAACCGTCGCGAACCATAACGGTTTTTTGCCGACTGCCCACACGCTTGAAATCGAAGGACTTTGCAGCGATTGCCGCGTTTTAGCCTAGTGCGAAGAACCAACCCGGCGCAGAATTTCTAGAATTTGCTGGTAGTGCGTCGCCACTAAAAGCCCGTTAATGGCTAAAAGGCCTGGGAAAACTACTAAGTGTTCAACCCAGTGATCAGTTGTAACCCGCAAGGCTTTGATGGGTGGAAAGCCAAGTTTTATTGGGATCGGAATAAAAAGTGGCACGCCTTCTTTGGTAAACATATCCATAAGAAGGTGGCTTGCCAGCCCGATCATAAATGCCCACCACACGTAGCCTGTATCAATGTGCCCCATCACGGGCGTAAAAAATACTAACAGCCAGTGAACGGCAAACCCAATCAGTGCCGCGCCCAACAACGAATGTGTCAAAAACCTGTGCCCGCCGCTGAGTTTGCCAAAAGTCCGGCCAAAAATATTGCCAATCGGCAGATTACGCCAGAATGGTGCTGTTGGCTGGTCTATGTCTGGGGTAATCCCGCCAATGAGGTTAGCGATTATGCAGACGATGGCGGTCGAAAGCCGCAACGGATCGACAGGGTTGCTTAAAAAAACAATGCCAAGTGCAGTGATGGCTGCCAAGTCGTGAGTCTTTCCGGTCATGCTTACAGTCTATCAGAAAGTCTAAAGTATGTTGTTATAAACTGACTTTTATGAAATAGTATATCGATATGAGTTTTGAAACTAAAGATGTTGTATCTGCTCGCGGCATTATTATCCACAATGGTAAGTTTTTGGCACTCCGCCGCGATATGCAGCGCGAGCGAAATGGCGGCCAGTGGGAAGGACCAGGCGGCAGTGTTGAGGATACAGACATGGCTGGCTATCAAGAAATTGGCAGGCCAGTACTAAAGAGGGCGCTTCTGCGAGAAGCTTTCCAAGAGGCCAACATAACCCTTGGACATATTGGTGTTTTCAACAATGTCCGGGAAAATATTGAAACTGACGAAAAGGGCAATGTTACTAATTACAAATGCGAGATAGCTGTTGCAAGCCCGCTTAGTTTTGCTGTTGATCTCCGCCGTAATATTCCTGCAGGCGAGACGCCGGACCATGATGAATGGTGCTGGGCGGATTTGTATCATCCACAACTCGACCTTACCGAAGAAACAGAGAGCGGGCTAGTGATTGCGCGTGAGATTCTAGAACGCGGACCGCTTCCGCAGTTTTAATGTTCAGGTTTGCCTGGTGGCTGGATTGCCGTGGCCCTAAAGCAGCTGGCCGAATAAGGAAAGTCTTCGGTCATTACATAGTGATATGTCGTGACGGTTTTGTTGTCCAGGGTTATGTCGCTAACAATGCCGTGGCATTCGTCCAGGTCGTCGGTGGTTAAGAAGTTTTTATCGCCAACTTTGGGCCCGGTAATCGGATAACCATCCAGCGCGTAGCCTAGTACTGTTTTAACGCTTTGGTCGGTAATACATTTGCTGAGTGTGTGGTAGTGGTATTCGCCTTTGTTTTGCGGGTGGCCGTCGCAGTTGTCCTGGACTTCCCAGGCTCCGGCGTCGCGACCGCCTGCGTCAAAACCATTAAACAATGCCACGCCCGTTAACATCACGCCCACTTCACCGCCCATACACTGCGGCGAACCGTAGGTTGGAGCGGACGCCACGCTGTAGACCATTGTCTGGGCGCTAATGGTGTTGGGGTTGCCGTCATAGACACGGGCTGGGTCGCTGGCCGCCACTGGGAAAACGCCGGTTGGGTGGTTTGGCAGGTCGTTGGTGGTAATTATCCTTTTGCCGTTTTGGATCACCACGCTAAATTGCTGGGTCCAATTTATGCTACCGCTGATGTGTGACTTTTTATTTACGTCCCACTGCGTGTTGTTGTTAGTAAACCATGGGCCGCGGTTTTGGGCACCGGCCTGCGAAGCAGGTACAAAGTTATTTTGGCATTCATAAACATAGCCTTTTTTGGCCGCGTCCGTAACATATTTATTGTCTCCAACTGGCAGCAAACCGTCGGCATATTTATTGCCATAATTCTTCTTAGGATCGAGCTGGAGGCCTTCAACTTTTGGGGCCACAGTTTCGGGTTTAGCGGTTGCGGTAGTTGACTGAGTAATGCTTGCGTTTGTAAGAGTAGACTTTGACGGAGTGCTGGCGGATTTATGCATAAAATATGCACCGACAAGAAGCAGCAGGATCACCAACAGCACAATAATTGACCACTTTTGGGATGGCTTTTTATCCGGCAACATAGGCTCTATAGGTGTCCCGGGCATTGGTGTTTGCGGTGTTTCAAGTTCGGCAGATTGTACGGCTGGTTTTGCTTCTGGATCCATGATTAATTAGTGTATACCACAATGCTTATGAATATATAATTTTTGCAATCCGTCAGCCAGTGTTAACACCCCTTTGTCAAAAACATGAAAACATAATAGACGATTAGCGCAAACTGTTGCATAAGCGGTTTTAAAAGAGGATACTTGGGAGCATGGAAGACGACCTTCAGTCCGCATCTGATTCTTTGAAAGAAACAACCAAGCCTCCGCACAAGCCAAGCCCGGCACACGCACCAAAACAGTCGCACAAAGGCACAATCATCAGTATTATTCTGATTGTTTTGGCCATCATCGGCGGTCTGGCTGCCTGGAAATTTGTCTTGAATAGTTCAAAAAGCACCGCCTCCACAGACGAGTCAAAAACAGCCGCTAGCGCTCCTACTGCAACGAACGCTAATGATGTCCCAAGCGCAACATTGACCGAAACCTATAACAGTACTGCCCTCAACATTGGCTTTAAATATCCCAAAAAATGGAAAGTTACGGAAACCGGCGGCGGCATCCGGGTTGAATCGCCGCAGTTTAGCTACCCAACGTCAAACCTGGGCAGCGTGGACGGCAACTTTAGGGTATATATCCGCCAAGGCGCCCGCAAAGCAGACGGCGTTTACATTGGCAAAGGCATTGCCATCAAGCCATCCGAGACAATAACCTACACCCAGCCCGAACCAGACCAGCGCAAAACTACCCTTTTGTCATCTTTTGGCGACAGCAGCATCGACATCTTTTCGTTTTTCTTGATTGCGGGCAACTTCCAGCTTAAAATTGGCGACACGCTGGGGCCCGACTATGGCTCCGAACCAGACGCCTACATCATAGCCGGCGGCTACACATCATCCAGCGCCGTTGACGACCTGGCCATGAACGCCGTCGCGCTGGATTATTACGCTACCACCAATGCCTACAAACAGGCTGTCCAGATCATTAGCTCCATCCAGCTAAAATAACTAGTTAATAACTGTCACAGTACCGTGCATGCTTGAATGTATTGTGCAGTGGTATGCGTATGTGCCGGCTTTGTCGAATGTATAGCTATATTTCTCGCCCACTCCCAATGTTGGGCTCGCGAAGCCGTCTGTGCTTTTGTCCGCGGTAACAGTGTGGCTGACGTTATCTCCGTTTAGCCAAGTCACTTTGGTGCCAACCTTAATTACCAAAGGATCAGGCGCATATTTCATATCTTTGATGAGAACCGCGTTTGTCAGCGGAGAATCTGGCTTCGCTTTTGCATATGTAGGAGTTTGCACCTTTGATGCTGATGCTTGTGAAGCAGCTGGTTTTTTATGCCTAACCATAACAACACCAGCTGACGCAATAACTAACAGTACTGCCAGTCCGGCTATTATTTTATTCTTACTCATTTGATGCTCCCCTTTTAAACATATGTTTAGCTTAATAGTACGCTTTTATGCAGACGTTTTCTAATTCTTAATCAGTTTCATGTTAACGGGTAAAGGTTTTTGCTGCGCTAGTAAACGTGCTGACATCGGCGGAAGTTTTGCCTGTAAAATATTCCATTTTCATTTTATTGCCATCAAGTACCTGCATCAAAACAACAGCTTCAACCGGCTGGGTTTGATAAGACAAGCTCCCGGCCTTAGTCTGCGCGCTTGGCTGCGTGTAATGAACAAGGTCGTACTTTACAATCCCGTCCGCGGTGCCAACATTTGCCGGGTTTGGCAGCGGTGACTTGGCCGTAAATTGCGTTGCCTTGCCGTTATAGTCTCCAAATGACACATTGATGATTGCCGGGTCAACAGCATCTGGTGCAATCGAGAAGTGCCCGCCGTAATAACCCTTGCTAGATCCGTCAACAACAGTACGGTCTGATCCCGTTGGTCCAGCGTAACCGTTTGTGCCCTCTAAGAACCAGTTGCCTGACAGTTTGCCAGCCACATCATAGTCAATCTTGCCGCCGTATGGAGCGACTTTGCGTGGGTTTAGCGCAAGCATTTGGCTTAAAACTGGGTCTTTAAAGTACTTAAAGTAGTCATCTGTGTGGACTTTCCAAGGTTCTGCCGTGTAGCTATCTGGCTTAACAAATCCAGGAAGAGTCAGGTCAAGGTTATAAACTGCGGTGTCGAGTGACTGCGCGCCAACCCGGCCAATTTCCTGGCCGGCTTTAATGGCATAGTGTTTATCGCCCTTTTCTAGCGCGCCGGCAATGGTTGGGTCAAGGCTGGTCAATAGGTCGTAGTAGCTATAAAAACTACAGGTGTACTGGACAACGATTCTTAATGCCCCGCTGGCTGCTTTGCCATTTTGCAGTTGGCTACCGCGATTTTCATAGTCAACAATATAGCCGTCGTGTGTGGCGTAGACCGGTGCCGCATCGCGGTTTGTCATGTCCTTAGGATAAAAATAAAGGTGGTCGATTGGTGTAACATGCGCTCCAGCTAGTAATCCTGTTGGAACAATATAGCTAACGTCGCTAAGTTTCATTGGCGAGTTGTCCATGGTTACTGGGCCGCTGCCGCTGCATTTGTTTTTCCAGCTTTCTAATGAACCTCCGGATTGTGAGGCTACTTCTTGTCGGCCGCCGCCAGGCTGCACATTATGCTTGGACTTTGACATGACACGGGAGCCAACTCCAACAATGGCCGCCAAGACAACTATTACAAGAACAATTGCAACAACATGTGAACCGCGCTGATTTTTATGTAAACTCATAACCCACCTTTGATTAATATTACTTATGCTTTTATTGTCTCAGTAAATACTCAGAAATCAAAGCTACTGTTGTTATTTTAACTTGTTTATGGTTTAATAGGTGTTATGAAACGTGCAATTAATCCCGAAGACCCAAGCGTTTGGATGAAAAATACTCCATGTGTTGGGTCAACAGACGTTTTTTTTGGCAAGCAGTTTGAACGTCCTAACAGAAGAATAGAACGTGAAGCAAAAGCCCGCGCTGCTTGTGCAGGCTGCGCTGTAGTCCAGTTATGTCGAGACTATGCGCATACAAATGCTGTCGACGGTATTTGGGGCGGCCAAACTGAAGAAGACCGATTAATTTCCAACCCACTAGTCCCCCTTCACTCTGATCCTCTACGCCAACTAAGACGACTCGACAAAACAGAAGTAGTAGAAGCGCTCAAAATACGTGATGCTGCCGAGGTAAGTCAAACCCTACCTGAAAGCGGCCAAGTAGCGATGTAAGCTCTAGGCCAAGCTAGAGCGGATAAACCAAAGCTCCAATTCATGAACGCGCAGCACATCGCTGACCAAAATGTCGTTAGTGCCCATGTCGTTATTTTTTTCAGTTTTTTCAATTGCTTTTCGTACTACTTCAATATAATCTTCGTGCGCTTTTAGCAGGTTTTTTACCATGGCCTGAGCGTCATGACCCGCATCGCTGGCTTCTTTAATAGTGGTGTTGGCAGCTACATCGGCCGGCATCGCTGGAGCCATTGAGCCAAGCGTTCGCAGGCGCTCGGCAACTAGGTCGATAATAGCTGGCTGCTCGTCGGCGTGCTTGTCAAACAACAGATGATATTGATAAAAATCCTCACCCGTCACATGCCAATGATACTTTTTATACAGGCTGTAAAAAAAGACGGTGTTTGCAAGGATTGTTTGCAGCAGCATGGTGCTTTCCTGCAAAGCTTCGTCGCTTAATGCCAGGTAAGTTTTTGAAGCATTGTCCGCAGTCGCCATATTGTTCTCCTTATTATTTTGATTTTATAATAAAAGAGTTTACTGCCCAGTGAAGTGAGTTTATTTACAGGACAAGTTTATTACGTACTAGTTTTCGCAGCCGATTCCGTCGCCATTGCTGTCCAGGCGGTAGATATCGCTGCCGATAACATGCACTGGGCCTTGGACATATGCAGGGCCGTTGCCGCCTCCGCTCTGGCAGTCCACGTCGCTGGCAATCGGCACGCAAGCGCCTGAGTAGTTAGGATCGCAGGCAGACGTTGGTGCGGCAGCTTGCGGCGCAGGGTTTTTGGTGCCGATGCTTGTTACTTGAGAAACCGGCGGGGTTGTTATGCTGTTAGAGACTTCGGTGCGCCCTGTTTCAACGCCGTCTGTGTATGTAACTGCATAGACGATAGTTTTTGTGCCTTCAACTCCCGGCGTAGTAACTTTGCTCAGGCCCATAACCATGCCTGAGTCGTTTTTAGTTACTAAATCAAATGGAATGCTCTGCGTTTGGGTTACGTTTTTAACTTCGGTGGTATGGATTGGTTCTTGCTTGGTAACGTTAGCCGTTTCTGTCTGGGTGCTGGCATTTGTTTTGGTCTGTGTAGCGTTATTAATAGGTTTGTGACCGCCGCCCAAAACTGTACCCACAACAAACAAGCCCGCTACACCCAAGCCAATTTTTTTACCAAGAGATAAGCTCTTGAACTTTTGCCCCATAGACATTTATACATAAGCATAATACACCTAATTCCCAAAAAATAACGCCGGCAGCTACTTTAGCGTTTTTTAATATTCTGTTAACTTATTATAAAAGTTAAGCTGCTGAGATGACATTTGGAACATTTACAACAAGTGGGCGGATGTCTTTTATAAAATCATTAGTGTCTTTTATAATTCCTGTTTCGGTCGAATATAACAACTTGCCCGTTACATACATCCTGTTACCAATAATTTCCCAGGTGTATTTATTGAGAAAATCAATAAAAATCTCCATGTTATCTGGGCTAAAAATATAGCGTGCCCTTACCTGCTGACCTTCTTCGCAAAACATTTTAAAGTAATTATCAAAATCACCTTCAAGGCTAACGGTTTCCATATTATACTGAAGCATTACGGCCCGACCATCCATGCTATTTAGTTCGTGGGCCTTATCAAAACCAATCAAATGCGCTTCAGAATTAAATCCAAGGTCAAAAGTATACATATAATTTACTGGTTCTGGATATTCTGTGTTTATTGAAGTACCTTCCAAAATCCGATAATGTGTTTGACCAACAGTACCATCAGCAATAACAGTGGTTTTTCGTTTACCTGGATCCTCGTAGATATTTAAAAGTAATGAAGTGTCGTAGGTCACCTTCTTTTTGCCTCCCCACAAAAACGCCGGCCACCAGAAAAACCGCATTATTAACAAAATTGCCCCAATACTCACGAGTACTGGCACAACGAAAATATCAAACTTGGACCGTGGGTCAAAAATAGCAAAAAGCATATGCATTGTTAATGTTTACGCTACAGTATTATTACCGATGAGTCGAGTGCTTAGTGAAAAAGTCTTCACTGCTTAATTTTTAACCTGGGCTTATAGTTTGGACATGACAAGAACTAAACAACCATTCAGAGATTTCGATTTACCAGTTAAACATTTGGGCGAAGCGGACCACTTTATTCCGCCTAAAGCCCGGGATGCAGATGAGATTGCACGCCGCCGAGCTATGCGCCGCGGTGGGCTTTTGGCCGAATACCAGCTTAAAGGCATTGGCATTGCCGCAAAAGTTTTGGACTTTGCCGCTACCCAAGGCGAACAAGACGAATTTTTAGTTAATACACTTGCAGCAGCAGAATTTAATACCGCATGGTACAACCATTCTGCCAGTGCCCGCGATGTTATGCGCCGCCGGCTTAAGCTTCCACGACATGATAAAAATCCAGCCGCAATAGAAACAACACGGATGCTGCAGTCGGGCAGAGATCATTTGCTGGCAACCACATACGCCGCCAAACTACTCATTAGATACCCAGGGATGCCCAACTTTACAAAGGAAGTCGGTACACGCCTAGGTGATGCATCGCTTCATCTTGCAAGCATTGCAGTACAGCCAGAGCTTGCAGCGGCCGGCAATGATACGTTTTTGATCCAAGAAATTACCAGGCATGCCGCCATGCTGATGGTAGAGTCTTCGCGGCAGATGCATGAGGACGTACACGCCAACCCAAGCCTTGCCCAGCTAGCCGACCCAGACAGCCCGCTTTCACACTACTGGCGCGTCAATGGTTCTGACATTGCCGTACAGGCATTAGAATTTGCCACAACTGCCGAACCTCAACCACCGGTTGAGGCCTAAGAAATATTAAAAACTTCCTCAATAAAAAACGGCTTGCCTGCTTGATAATGGTCCACCAACGTCACCATGTTTGGCAGCATATCCGGCGCGGCGAAGTCAGGGTCGGTAGCCCAAAAATACTCTGCCCTGTCGTCGTTGGGAACTAATTCCCCTTTTGCATCTTCACAAACCAGAAGCGTAAAGTTAGTAAAGCTTTCGAGCTTGTCGCCTCTAAAGGTTTTAAAGAATCCTCCGCCAAGCGGCGTAAAGCTGCAGTCCAGACCGGTGCGTTCTTTTACTTGCTCGTGCGCGCCGTCATTCAACGTTTTGTCTGCTTCGGCCGTTAGGTGCATAAATCCTGCCAAGTCTTTTAGCGGATGAGTGGAGCGTTTGTACAAAAGCCAAGCATTGTCGCTTTTGCGCCGTATGACCAAAAACAAAACCGACCGTGGCATTTTGGCCTTGCTCAGCTGGTCATCAAAAACAGTCACGCCCATTCTCTTGCCATCTGGTGTTAGTGTGTAAGCTCCATCCTCACTTTTTTGCACCAAACCGTCTTTAATAAGCTGCTTCAAATGGTAATCAAAAAGCTTGTTTTCAAGCTCCGTCGGCTTCAGCTCGCTAAACCGCAAAGACTCATCAAAACTCAGCCGGTACAAAATTTCATTTTGGATGTGATGTCGGACCATAGCTATAAGTTTATCTGAACTGAGAGAGGAATAGAAATTACATACCTTTTGCCATAATTACCTTTTATAGTTCATTCGACATATTACGCCTTCTATGTCTAGGTAGGGGTTCATTTTAGCTGGTAAGCTATGCTCAAAAATATAATCATTAAACAAAGGGTTGTTACTAATATTGTTGTACTAAAATCATCTTTTAGCCAAAATCTGTTACCTATTTTTATAGAATCTTCAGTAAAGTTCACGTTACCACCACGTACATTATTTTGCCCATATTTTTTCACATACTCCATCATCGTCTCAGACTCTAACTTTTTGGCGTCTACATATGTCATATATCCGAGTTTTTTAAGTTCAATAAGTGGTTCTTTTAGCGGTTTATGTTTATGAGTCCATGCAGCGCTCGCAAATTTTCCATGTTGATTGATACGTACGTATGGGTTTCGTTGCGCAGTAATACCCACATAATATTTTCCATCGCTTAAAGCTAAAGTATAGAGCCAGAAGTTTTTCTTTACATTTTCTTCCATAATTTTAACGCAAAACCTCGTCCATTGTTTTACCGGCCTTATTTTTCCAGTTTGTCCAAGCATTTATATTGGCACCGACAACAAAGCCGCCTGCCTTATTTGCGCTGCTGAAAGTAATATTCTCTTTTAGTGTATATGAAACTTTATCGTGATTCAGGGATGCCTTTTGTGATATAAGTTCTTCTCGCTCTTTGACAGCATATGGATAATACTTTAATAATGATGGCTGGACAGTAGCATCTATAATCGAGCCCTTAATCACCGTGAAACCGTTTTCGTCATAAATAGCTTTAGCCTTCGTGAGACGTCTATCACAATACCAAAATTCAGATTCATTTTTTTCTTCAATTTTTATTTTGTCAAACACAGGATAACCGAGTGCAGAAATAAGTAGCTTGAGATCGTCAAAAAATTCTAATATAGTTTGAGCTTTAAATTCATGTAAATTATTACGTGCCGGTACAGTGAGATTAGTAACTTTAGTACGTTCAGCGTCCTTTGCTATTTCTACGGCTAAGGATTCTAGATATTTTACATCCCCTTTTTCAAGCGAACTGTCTTTGGCTACAAACACTAATGCAACATCCCAAAAATCTTTCTTTTGGTCATGTGATTTTACTCTGTGCAAAAAGTTTTCGCATTCACCGATATAAATTTCACTTGCATCTCTATCCGTAAGCACATAAAGCGCGGGCTGATTTAGCTCAACTCTTGCTATTGCATCTGTAAGTTTTGGGCGAGGAATTAAAAGTGCCCGTATATTACGGTTCGATATTTCTGCAATCTTTAAAGCATTTGGGTTACCATCAGGCAAAAATATAGAAATTAACTTCGGTGACATGCCTTAAGTAGATCATGAGAGTCCGTATACTGTCAAACTGACTTATCTAGTCTTCTTATCATCTAAATTTGCAAACCTAGCAGACATAGTAGGGTTTCCGCGTATAAGTTTCTTGACCGATAGCTCATCTGCCTTATTGTTTGCGATTCGATAGTGATCTTCTGACTTCAGCAAGTTCTCTTTAGTTTTTTGGAGCTGAGCTATCGACTTATCAATACTCGCTACTGCATCTTGAAAACGCTCGGATGCCAGACGGTAGCTTTTACCAAAAGAGTCACGAAAATCATTTAACTGATCCTCGAAGTTCGTAACATCAATATTCTGTGATTTAACTAGGGCAAGTTCGGATTTGTACTGCATTGAGGTCATTGCGGCATTACGAAGTAAAGTAATTATTGGTATAAAGAATTGGGGCCGTATGACATACATCTTCGAATGTTTATGCGACACATCAACAATGCCCGAGTTATATAGTTCGTTATCGGCTTCAAGTAGAGATACAAGTACTGCAAACTCGCAATTTTTCTCGCTTCGATCTTTGTCTAGCTCACGCAGGAAATCTTCATTTTTCTTTTTTGTTGCCGTTTCATCACCTTCGTTCTTCATCTCAAACATGATAGAGATAATTTCGGTACCATTTTCATCAGTTTCTTTGTAAATATAATCGCCCTTGCTGCCGCTGCTTGCATCATTGTCTTTCTCGAAGTATGCGTTTTGAAAAGCCGTTGCACGCAGTTTGTTAAATTCTATCTCACAGTGCTGTTCTAGTGTCTCGCCTACCATTTTTGTAGAAAGCTTAGCCTTCATGTCTTTGTAGTAGGCAATCATTTCGTCTTTAGACTTAAGTTCGGATTCATACTTATCTTTCAGCGAAGCTTCAAGCAACTGTTTTTCCGTATCTTTACTTTGAAGTTTCCCAACAAGCTCATCGCGCTGTTTTTCGACTATATTTACCGCTTCAGTAACAGCCAGCTTTTTTTCAGTTTCTGTAGCCTGAAGTTTTGCCTTAAGCTCAGCGACTTCCGCATCTTTTTTTGCCGCTTCGGCTTGAAGTTCGTTTTTAGTAGTAGCCTCCGCCAGCTTAACGGCATTTTCTTTATCTCTCTCCAGCATTTGCACGCGCTCAAGCAACTCTTCCTCAAACTTGTGGTCACGCACCTGCTTCAAAATATCAGCAAAGCCTGCCTCATCAACTTTAAAGGCTTTTTTACAGTGTGGACATATAATTTCATTCATAATTTCTTCTCGTAGGCCATATTTAAAACCTTTAACATTAATGGCATTTCGTTTTCAAATTGATCTTTAGTGATATTATCACCAATAATTTTTGACATACGGCTCTTCTGTTTAGAACTAAGCGCGGAGACTTCGGCTGATGACAGTTTCCATTTTTCCATAAATAATCTGCTATTTGATGAGTCCGCACATTGGTCAGCTTTTTTGATAGGATAATATTCTTCAAGGGATCCAAGACTAAGCTCATGAAACTGGGAGTCCTTATCGAAATTAGGGACTTTAGTAAGGAGTTCTTGAAATTGCGCATCTGTGAGCTTACTTTTATCAATAAGAACTTGAAAATGACCTTTATATATACTCTCTGACAGCGGTGTAAATAATTTCTCTAATGAATTCATGAGTTGTACTGATTGATAAAAGTCTCCTCTTGCGGGAAGGATCTTAAGGGACTTTTTCTCTGGATAATGTCGTTCGATTACCTTGCTTAAAAAATCAACTTCTGAAGAGCCTTCAACAATTATAAAATTCGACGGCATTAGCAAATCGGTAGGGCTACCTCCAAGAAGTTCGTATATAATGTTTTTCTTAGCGTATTCATTTTGTATATCAATATTCGTTACTCCGTCCTCGAACTTTTCAACTTTGAAAGTACTTTGTTTGTCACCTGAGCTATCGTCAGATATAAGCACAGAGGAGTGGGTAGTCAAAAATATCTGATCTCCATCCTTTGCAAGATCTTCAAGTGCAGACTTTAAATGCCTTTGTGCACCAGGGTGAAGATGCAGCTCACCCTCATCAATTAGAAAAATAAAGTTCTTTATATCTGCATTTTTTCTCCTGTAATCTGCAAAGGTTTGAATTATCGCAAGCATTAAAGCTCGTTGCATTCCATCGCCTTTTTCATAAGCTTCAGTCACAACCCCATCATCTACTTTCGCGGAAAAATTTTTGAACAGATCTGTAAGTTCAGGATTCTTGACCTCAAACTCAACTTTTGTGGTTTCAGGAAACTGCTTTTTTAAATATAGCTCCACGCTCTCAGCAAGTTTTCTAAGTTCATCGTAAATTTTTGATTCTTTTGATCCAAATAAGGTATAAAATTCATCTACAAATCTTTTGTAAGCTGGATCGCCGCTAGCCAGTATCTCGTTCAAGACTCCCGAAAGCATGGTACCAATTTGAGTAGTTTTACCGTATTTTAAAATATCTCGTAAATTATTTTCAGTTTGTACAAACTCTAGGTTAGGCAAGAAATCGTTTAGGGCCTTGTCAAATCCCGTACCTGGGTCACTAAGTTCACGAGTTTCTCTATTAACAATTCTTCGATTGGTTTTACCCTCCTCGTCTACAGTCCTTACCAGAGAAACTTCTTCTACATTTTCTAATTTTGAAGATAGGGTTTTGCTATTTTTCTCGTTCTTCATCTTCTTCAATGCCCCCTGCACATCGTCGAAACATATCTCAATATATGGGTTACCTGATCCAGTACCCTTTCTCTTGTGAAGTTCAGTACTTCCGCCATAAAAAAACCAATTAATCGCAGTTAAAAAATTAGTTTTGCCATGATTATTTTGACCTACGAGTACATTCAAATTATTTGTTTCAATAGTTACATCCTCTATAGATCGAAAATTTTTGATGCAAATTCTAGTTATTCTCATGTTTATTCACCCCAAATTTCTGCGATTTTATCTTTAATTTTTTGCTGGAATGTTTCGATTAGTGTTTTGTTTGCATTTATAAGTTGCTGCTCTGTTTCGAGTGCGGCAACTATTTTTCTTTGTTCACTAATCTCAGGAGTAGGGATTTTAAACTTGCCAAGTTCTCCCTTCGTAATATGTACTAAGCCGCCTGATCCATGTGCTTTTGCTTCTATTTCAGGCACGATTGCTTTCAAATAGTGGTAGGCGAACGTCAAATCAATAGGAATTCCTTTTGGATTAAGCTTGAATATGTGCTGATTTAAAAGCCCAGCTTTTCTCTGCCATAGATGTGGTCCGAAGGATGTGCCTTTTGTACCAGACCAAGAAAATAGCAGTTGGCCAGGTTCTACAAGCGTTTTGTCGTCATAATTACCGGAGTAATAGTTATACTTCGCGGATTCCCCGTTTAGGTTAGCGATCCGGATTATAGGAATTCCTGCATCCGACCATTCCGATGTTTTAAAAGCTCTGCCATTTACCATATCAAAGACATCCTCGAGGCTAGAGATATCCCAGTCTGGATTCATTTTGACAGCTGGTTTATAAAATTTGACAATTATTTTAGCAGCATCAATAATTTTTTGATAACCATCAATTTCAGATACAATTTGATGCTGAATGTCTAAAGTCGGTAGAGGGATAGGAACATCGTGTAAATCCTCTAACTTCATACTCCTGTTAGCTGCTCCAGACATTTTAGTTTTAGCGATGTAATCTTTCTTATAATCTAAATACAAACGCAGATATTTTGCATCACATTTATTAGGATCTGGCATAACTACTGCTAGTAAATTTGCTGCAGCAAACTTACCCTTCTGATAATGAATTGTTTTAATATCAGATTTACCGTGGCCTGTCGCAGAGATAAGTGGCACAAGAACTGCTTCGCCCTCAAAATCATAATTTTTAGAAGTTTTACTATTTTTTGCTGTAAGAACTAGGGGGTACTCTCCAGGCTCAGTTTTAGTAGAAGATGATTTCCCCTTTTCAATTCTTGCCACATTACTAAGCTCGGTATGCGTCCATTGCGAAAGCATGTTAGTGCCAACAGTTTTATAGCGATCACCATTTAGGTTATAGTCTTTGCTATTTATAATCATATCTCTGTTAACACTATGCACATGGATAGACTCTGAAGGTATACCCGCTTTAAGGTTTTTTATACCACTCAAAATACCCGGTATATCGTTTCTTATTATAGGGCGACGCTGCGCACCAAAACTAAGACCATCAGATTCAGCTTTGGCAAATAATATTTCAGTATTTTTGTTTAGGGATTTGTCTATAAAAACTATAGATGTTTTAACACCCGCATATGGGTTAAAGACCCCCGCTGGGAGGCTCACTACACACCAAAGCCCACTTTCAATAAGCATTTTGCGAATTTTAACATGTGCACTTGAGCCATTAAAAATCACGCCCTCTGGCACTATCACACCCATACGGCCACTGTCGGTCAAATGCTCTAGCATATAACGCAAAAATAGAACTTCCGTTGCTCCTGTATTCATTTGCAGCTCTTGAGCCACGCTGTCGCGGTCAATCTTGCCACTAAAAGGCGGGTTGGCCAGAATAATATCGTATTTATCGCGATTACCAGCAGTGTCGGTAAGTGTGTTTTGGCGCACAAGATGCGCATTCTGCAAGCCGTGAAGGTACAGGTTCATCATGCCAAATTTAATCATGTCTTCGTCGCTGTCAAAGCCAGTAAAGGTATGTTCGTACAAAAATGTATGTTCTTTGGAGCTTAGCTTATCGAATGCACCACCCGTGGCTGCCTGTTCCGGCGATGTGTATTCTTTTCGCAAATATTCAAAAGCTTTCACTAAAAAACCAGCCGTGCCGACGGCTGGGTCGAGAATAGTTTCGCCTTTTTTAGGCGCGACTACTGCTACAAGAAACTCAATAATGTGGCGCGGCGTTCTGAACTGGCCAGAAGTACCGGCTTGCGCAAGCTTACTCAACAAGTATTCATATGTATCACCGAAAATATCGTGTTTACCTTCATGTTCTCCTTCGTCCATCAGTTTGGCAAAGGCATCAATTTCATGCACTACAACCCGCAGACTCGGCTTATCAAACAGTTTTATATGCGCATTTCGAAAAACTAAACGAACCGTTTTATTGTTTGTGCTTTCTGGAATTTTACGAAAGCAATCTTCAAGCGCTACAAACAATGCTTCAGCATTTAGACTCAGTAAGTTTTCCCAGCGATATTTTTCAAGCTCACCGTCAAAAACAATCGTGTCGGCATCATTAATGCCAAGTGCAAGATATTCGTCATCCTTATAAGAAAGTGCGCGCATAAATAGCAGGTAGTTAATCTGTTCAATAATTGTTGGGTGGCTTGCAACACCCGCCCCAAAGAAAATATCCATAAGACGGTCAACTTGTTTGTGTAGGTCTGCGGTATTAAATTCTGCCATTGTTTTAAACCTTTAGTAGCGGGTTTACAGCTATATCACTAATTAATTCCAAAAGTTCATCTTTGTCTTTAAATTCTGCAAGCCAGTCGCGGGTTGTATATGCCTGTGCAAATTCTGGTTTAGCTAAAAATGATAAGTTACCCTCCAGCCGTATTGCTAAAACAAGTTTATGGTCACCCATAAGGTGATCCGCCAAATATTTGACCATTTGCGTGCGACGCTGTGATGCGCCACCTTCGCTGTCGGCAAATTTATTCACGAGGCCTTGCTTAAACTCCGCTAGCTGTTCATCACGTGTTGGTAATTTTGTCTTACCGAGTGCCGCCAAGAAAAAATCTCTTACGCCAGCTATAACTCGGTGACTTTGCTGTAAGGTCTCTTCATTAAAGTAATATTTTGGTCGGTCCAAAAGTTCGCGGTTAATATCTACCATGAGCTCGTCTAGTTGCTCTGGATCGTCAATAACTTGCTCGACTTTTTCTCGATTTTCTTTTACATAGTTATGAACCGCTTTGGTCCATTCGTCCTGGTACATATTCCTGTCAACAACATCGCCCTCGCCAAGACCGTACTGCACCACGTCACGTGTAGCGATAAAATCTTGCATATTGCTTGTAGGTATATCACTCGCACGAACATACTCTTGTATCGGCTCACCAATTGCAGATCCACGAATCATAGGCATTGTTTCTTCTACTGATTCTACAGCCGTACCGTAAACTTTATTAGCTGGAGCATTCAGCGGAACATCCCAGTCATGCTTTTCAGCAAAGTAATCAATGACACCGGCAAAGTCATGAATTACGAAGCGCTCCTTTTTAACTTCTGGACATAGCCGTGTACCGCGGCCCTTCATTTGTTGATAGGTTGTAGGGTCATAAATTGCACGTGCCATGACAAGGTTCAGAATTTCTGGCGCGTCAAAGCCTGTCGCAAGCATATCAACAGTAACGGCAACGCGTGGCAGTTTGTTATTAAGGTTTGCAAAATCTTTGGCTATCTCATGTGCCCCATGCACGCGGCTTGTAATAACTTCGGCAAAGCGGCCGTTATATTCTGGCGTTAATTCGTTCAGAATTTTTGTTAAAGCAAGTGCGTGATTCTGCGAAACTGCAAATATCAAAGTCTTGCCTACTTCACCGTTTGGCGCATAATCTGCGTAGTCTAAAAACTCTTGCATCATTGCACGATTGCGCTTCGGAAAGAATACTTTTCGCTCTAAGTCACGAATCTTAAGGCTTGTGCCTTCTTCTAGCTCTACATCATCTAACTTTGTTATGCCTTGATCACTCAGGGCTTGGTACGTAAGCGAGGTGTTTGCCTTACGGTAAACCGGCTCAATTAAATAGCCAGCTTTTGAGCCGTCCTGAATTGTATATCGAAATGTTGGCACACCATTTTCACAGCCAAAGTAACGATATGTATCGCGTTGAATGCGGCGCTCTAAAGCACGTGGGTCGTCATTGCTAAGCTGTTCAATATCAATATTTTTTAAGAAATCACGAGGCGTGGCCGTAAGACCGATTTTTGTCGCACCCACAAAATGATCAACCGCTGCCCTCGCCTCAGGCGTATAAATACTTCTGTGAGCTTCGTCGTGAATAATTAAATCAAACGCCCCTGGCGTAAAGTCTTTTTTACCATGTAGCCCGAGGGACTGAATAGTTGCGATAACTACATTGCTGCCTGTAAGGTTTTGCCTTTTGCCGCCCCAATAAACCCCAACTGTGGAAATATTACGAAGAAGCTGTTCAAAAGTACCTTTTGTTTGGTTTGCCAATGACTGTCTATCAACAATAAATAGTACTCGGCTTGCATTATTAGTACGCAAGAATCTGCTAATAATTAAGGCTGCCAGAACGGTTTTGCCCGTGCCGGTTGCCATCTCAAGCAAGAAGGCACGTTTTTGCTTTTCGTCATAATTGGTTGCAATAGCATTCCATGCGTCTAGTTGGTAATCACGAAGTTTTATCTGATCGGTAATATCTTTAAAATAATCTGTATCTATAGCTTCTTGGAGCAATGGGCTAACATTATTTACGCGGCCGGATGCGCGTCTTCGTTCTAAATCGCTTTGCGAGAAAAAGCCGCTGTCTGACGGCACTGCATCGCCATGCCCCAGATCCCAAAAATATATTTTTTGATCGTTGGCCAAATATATAAAATCAATCTGTTTGTATTGAAGGTCAACGTAATCACGAGCCTGTTTTTTAGCATTATATGGGTCAATCTCAGGTGCTTTTGCCTCAATAAGCGCTATGGGCATGCCCTTTGAATCTTTTAATACATAGTCAGCTCTGCCGGCGGTGCTATGATCTTCAAAGACAACTTGCTCTTCGTCTTCAATATCCCAACCAGCTTCACGCAGCTTGCGATCAATCACCACCCGGGAATAAGCTTCTTTTTTGGTCATACTTACTGAGAATTATACTCTCTTCACCCCTATAGTGGAACTCATTACTATGCCAAGCCAAGATTCCAATAGTCCTCATCTACCCATTCGAACAAAGGAAGTAAAATCTCAACCAATGGCTCTTCGTCGCCATTATATGCCGCAACACTAGCGGCTATATTGTCGTCCTGAATCATTTGGTCCCATGCTACGTGCCAGCCAGAATATCTTGCCAAAAGTGTAAAGAACGCTCGCTGGGCTCGGCCATTGCCCTCCCGAAAAGGATGCAGGATGTTAACTTCAGAATAATAGTGCGCAAACCGCTCTACAAATTCTGGATTTTTAAGACCCTTTAAAAAATTTTCATTTTTGAGTTCTGCAAATAATACATTTGCACTCGGCACAATATATTCTGCATGAGCAAAAAGCGTATCATCTTTGCCCATATCCACTGTCCGTATTTCGCCAGCCCACTCATACAGATCACCAAATATCTTTTTGTGCACTGCTTTTAAATGATTTAAATCGAATTCACCCCTAATAATATTCTCTTCTAAAATCGCGATCTCAGTTGAAGTAATTGTAAATTCCACCTCATCGAGAGTTTTCTGACTAATAATACCCAATTTGTTGCGCAGCACCCCAAACTCCGGATCAATATACGGATCGTTCTTTATTATATAGGCCATACTATTTGGATGTTCGAAGCAGGTTCTTTACGTTGCGTGCTGTTTCCGCACGTAATTGTTTGGCAGAGATTTTGCCTGATGCGTAAGATCCAAGGCTCTTTGAGGCTGCCTTTGTAGGCCGAAGGCCCTCTGCTTTAACAGACCAAACAGCAGCAGAAACTGCTTTCTTTCTACGAGTGCTGGATGGCGCTTTCATGCTTTAATTATAACACTTTTTGACAGTGTAATATAGCTTATGATTTAACCATTTATAATGCTTTTGTAGTCAAGCTTCGTAATTATAAGATGATCTAAAAGTTGAATGCCAAGAATGCTTCCTGCAGATTTTATGCTTATGGTGACATCGTCATCTGCGTCACTTGGGTTCAGGCTTCCACCTGGATGATTATGGGCAATTATTATGCTCGCCGCACGATCAGTTATAGCGTCGGCAAAAACTTCACGCGGATGGACTAGCGAATTAGTAAGTGTGCCAATTGTAATAGTGCGAGTTGCAATAACTCTATTTGCACCATCGAGTGTTATGCAAACAAAATATTCCTGCTTTTTATCTCTTATGTAGCTTAAGAGCGGCAAAACATCTTCAACGGATTTAACTTGAACCCCATCTTGCACTGTATATCGCTGACTTAGTTCAAAAGTAGCAAGAATTTTACTTGCGCTTGCAAGGCTGACGCCTTTAATATCCTTCAGCTGATCTAGGGTAACTAAATAACCATATTTATCTAGAAGTTTTTTAATTTCTTTTGCAATAACTGTTACATCTGCCCCAAATACGCCGCTCCCGATAATTAACTGGAGCAACTCAAAGTCCGACAAATTCTTCACACCTTTTGCTGCAAGTTTTTCGCGCGGGCGATCTATTAACTCAAGTTCTGATATCTTCATAATTACCTCTTTGGATGACCACTATAAACCATAAATGTTGACTAAACAAAAGCACTATAAAGAAGATTGCTCTTGACAAAATCAATAATCTGTGCTACACTGGAGCTACAAACGTATTCTCTTCTACAATAGTTTAAATATAAATAATTTAAGAAATTTTCGTTTTTACGTCTTTTGCAGACGTATGTCTAAAACATTTTGAACGAGCTAGTTTGTGCTTTTGCTCGAGAAGCGGACCGAAGGTGTATACAGAAATACATCGAGGGAGCATCGGAGAGCAAAAGCGCAAAATAGCCGTATCACAAATGTTTTAGCAGCAGGCAGATGCCGGTTAGTAGCTTAATAAGCCGCTACGCAGGACTAAAGCCGCAGGATCGCCTCGAGAGAGGTATGCGCATCGGGCAATAATCAAAACCAGGTGTGCGGGTGACAAAAAATCATGATTATGTGAAACCACCCAAGTCTTTTGCTATAAGAAGACTGCGGAGGGTGGCCGATGCGGTCCGGTCGCATGGTGCTCGCTTGACCTTCTAAGCCAATCTGGAGAAATCTGGAACGGCCACTGGATGGAATGGCAGCATGGTGCGGTCCACCGCCTACCCGGCACCTGTTTGCTGAAAACAAATGATACGCTCCTTTTTGCCTAGCAAGAACGTGTAAAGATCCCTCATTCAGGCGCATTAAGCCTTGGGACGTACAGAGTATAAAGAGCTGTTATCAAACAATAATGCAAAACATCGTACATACGGCCGTATGCATACGAAACCATAGCTAGTGCGCGGGCATGGCCCGAGACAATATGTTCTCCTCCTAATGAGACATTGCACCTTTACGCGCACAAAGAGAACACATTAACCACGAGTACTCCGGTATTCGTGGTGTTTGTCGTCTAATTATTTTAATGTTATAATATATACTAATGAGTGCTCAGGTACAGTTATTTTTAGACCAACGCCGCGGTGATGTGCCGGGACTTATTACAATGCTACATAAAGGCTACGCCGCTGAAGCATCTTCCCTGCAGTATAAACGCTATACACACAAGGGCGAAGAAGAGTTATATGAGCAAATTGGCGACCCTGATGTAAACTCCGTAACCTTAGTGAGTGAGGCACTCGAATTTAATGGCGGCCAGCAAGTTTCCGTGCTTGATATTGGAGCTGGTGCCTGCACTCAAATGATACAGCTCAAAGAAAAATTTGGAGATGATGTTGCAGTGGTGGGTATAACAGGCCATCCGGCTGGGCTGCTAAAACCTGGCCAGCTTAATCGCATTAGAGCAAGCGGCGTTGACCTACGTGTAGGTAATGCAGACTTCTGGGAACGCGTAGTCAGGCCAGATGAAAGATTTGATATCGTGTTTTCCCAGCTTGGACTTCGTTGGTTTGGTGACCCATTGGCAGCAATGGAGCGTGCATTAAGCCAAACAAAGGAAGGCGGCACATTTTGGGCACGCCCAATTCGTTTGCCAATAGACACACTAAGACATTCGGTAATTAACGAAACCCTTACAGCGGCTAACTATCCTGCCACAGAAGCATACGATAGTCATATGGATGCCATATACGAACTTATGGTCTTAAAAGAAACCGACAGTACAGAACCAATTTTTACCAACCTTGAATACGCGCAGTTTTTTGTTAATATTGGCAATCGCTTAACTAAACATGGTGATCGTCGTAAACAAGCTTACTATCAACTTATAGAGAACGTCTAAACTGAACGTACCGAGCGGTATTAGCAATCAACGTAAATGGCGCCAAGCAAAAACTAATAGTCCCCCACCATGCCAAAAACAGGTTGTGGATCTGGACTTTTTTATGCAGCCTTGCTGCGCAGTCTTGGCACATATTTCCGCGGAAAGTTCTGGTTTCGCGGCTTACTAACATGCCGGTTCTTTGCGTTAAAAGCAGATAGCGCACATTGCCTGGCTGGCGGCAAATATCGCAATAATGCAGGCCGCCCTGCAGTGCAGGTGATGAATTAGTAGTATCCACTTTATTACTCCAGTTTTAAGATTGTATTTATTATACAATAAAAATATATATTTTACTATTTTGTTATTTTTGTGGGCGGCATGACGGCCTGGACTTCATCCGCGTCCAGCCAGCGGAACGCGCAGTGCGGGCACGAATCAATCACCGTTTTGCCTTCTAAGTAGTTAGATGCAATCAAGGTGTTTTTGCAGAACGGGCAGGTTAAAGAACTGTGCGCTTGAGGATTTGGATTATTAATCACAAAATCTAGTTTACCAGCGTGTATATCCAAAAGTTCACGACCATTTATTAGCACACCGTGGCCTTCAGGACACAGGTGAATGTTGTTTGTTAAAGTCATAGGTTTGCTACAGATTGGACAGTTTAAAACAGGCCCGTCGTATTCGCCGTAGGCCTTTTCGTGGTGCACCGGGTCGCCACCTGGGATTGAACTTTTAATGCTTGGGCTGATGGACTTTATAAACACGCTGCTGTCTTCGATAATATCAGCGCCTGCTAATGCATCCAGCAGCTGGCCCACTACATACATTTGGTCGCCAACAATTTCCCAGCAGTTGTTCTGAATGTATTTTATAAAATCCTGCATGCCTTTTGGGTTTAGCACATAGCGGGTCTGCACCTGCTGGCCCAGCGCGCAAAACACATCAAAATACTGACTAAAATCGCCCTCTAGATCCACTTTTTCCATGTCAAAATCATGCAGCGCCTGCTTGACTCCAATGTTGTCTCCTGGGCTGGTTTTGCCAACGCCAATAATGTGCGCCTGGGTGTTAAAGTCCAGGTCAATTGCATAAATTACCGCCCCGGGTGTAAGAGTTGACAGCTGGCTGGAAGCATATGGGTCGGGTGCAGTTTCAAAAATCTTAAAGCTGGTGCCGTTTTGTTCGCCGCTAACAAGCCGAAAAATGGCATTGCCGCGGGTGTAAAACGCCAACAACAGACCGGCTTTATTATCAACCTGGCTTTTGCCGTTTATCTTTAACCGCAGCCATTGCTGGAGCAGGTAAATAATCCCTACCCCCAAAATACATAAAACAAAAGTTTTGATCATTGCACCTATAATACCGTCAACTTACAGCTTAAGCGAGTTTGATTTGTGCTTAAAAAACCAGCAAAAACTAATTGTCCCAAGCGCGGGCGTGGCCAAAGTGGCCGTATTGGGCAGTTTCTTCGTATTGTGGTTTGCGCAGGTCTAAAAACTTAATGATGCCGTTTGGCGTTAGGTCGTAGCCTTCAATCACTTCTGGCACACCGTCGATGATAACGGTTGCTTCTAGAGGTTCGGCATAACCAATTGCGTATGCAAGGTAGCAAAATACTTCTTTTGCGTTCTTTTTCTTAAGGTAGTCAACAGCAATGCGGCGCGCCATATATGCTGCAGAGCGGTCAACTTTGCTTGGATCTTTGCCGCTAAAGCAGCCGCCGCCAATTGGAATGCTTGGGCCGTAGTTGTCCACGACCAGCTTGCGGCCTGTTAGGCCGGTGTCGGCGTCAAAACCGCCTTGGTTCCATTCCCCCGCTGGGTTAATGTGCAGCTTAACGTCGGCTTCGCTTTTGGCAAGTGGCTCAGTTGCCAACCAATCTTTAACCGCTGCTTCAAGTTCGCTGTTTGGAGCGTTTTGGAAACTGCTCACAACAGATTGGATAATGCCGTCTTTAAGAGTTACTTGGGTTTTGCCGTCAAATGGAAAGAGTTTATACAAATGCTGGTTTAAAAGTCGCGAAAGAACGGTTTCTAGTGGCAAAAGTTGTGGGGTTTGGTTGCATGCATAGCCAACCATGATTCCTTGGTCACCAGCACCGCCAGTATCAACACCCTGGGAGATTTCTGGGCTTTGGTGGACTAAACGGACTTCTAGTTCGATATCCCCACAAATACGCTTTACGATTGGCGCCACGTCAATTTCGGCTGTGGATGTAACTTCGCCGACAATCCATACCTTGCCGTGCCCGCCCATGGTTTCGACAGCAACGCGGGACTTTGGATCTACTGCCAAGTATGCGTCCAAGATTGCATCCGAAACTTGATCACACAATTTGTCTGGGTGTTTTGGTGAAACACTCTCGGCTGATTTGTAGTTTGACATAAAATAAAACTCCTTTTTGTATCGGCCTAGCGCCTGCGTCAGAAAAGGAGTTTGTTTTATGTCTAAAACGGTTACATCTTTCCTTCGGCATTCGCCAAGGCTAGAGGGAGCACCTTCGCTATATAAAAGAAATACATAGGTGGTTGCCGGCAGGTCGTAAAGCTAGATCTCTCGCTGCGCTCTTGATACGTTCGTTAATTAATGTGCCTGAGCATAATACCCCGGAAAAGGTGCAATACACAAGCGGTATTGTTTATTTTACCTTACTTAAAATCAACATAACCAGTACTACTAAACCAAGTATCCGCCTAAAATAATTAACCCCAGTTAATATTTCCATTAGAGCCCATGCAAACAGCGCGCCAAATGCGGCAGTCGTAACCAAATCATGCGTTTTACCGTTCTGTACAACTTTTGCGAGAATAGTTGCTATCAGCCAGGTGAATAGTGGAATGTTAGGCATTTGCCAGATGGCAAAATGGCCATCTTTATTCTTAAAAGCTTTGTCTATAAATGTTATTTGCTGCGAAGTTGATTTGTCCATGGCACTAATAATGGCACACGTTTTTTGTAAGCGTTGTAATCTTTATTACTCCCCCATTTTTTGTCGGCTGACTTTTCTAGGATCGGAATGCCGCTAACATACATTAGCAAAATAATAATATAGGCCGGGCTTATGAGCGCGATCAGCCACTGCAAACCATGCAGGCTTGGCAGAATATATAGATAAACCCCAAGCCACACCAGCATTTCGCCTAAATAGTTCGGGTGGCGCGACATGCCCCACAGCCCAGCTTCAATCCATTTACCTTTGTTTTTAGGGTCTTGGGAGAATTGCCACTTTTGGAGATCCGCTACCGCTTCGATTATTAAGCCTTTTAGAAATATAACTAATCCAATGGCCGAGAGCACGTTAAAAACCGGACGGTTTGTATGCATAAATTCCAGCGCGCCGATCAACACAACAAAAACTGTAACTCCCTGAAAAAACCAAAAACGCAAAAATTTCACGGGGTTTTCACGCATGCCGTCAAATCGCTTATCTTTGCCCTTTTTCCAGATACGAAATAGCAAAAATCCGCCCAATCGCACCACCCACCAGAAAATCATCAACGCCAGCAAAAAATCTTCCCATTTAAAACGGCTTTGGCCCAGCGCCAGCGTAATGAGCACAACAAAAGACAGTGCATAGGAGATATCAGTAAGTTTATCAGTCTTGTACCTATAAGCCGGCACAAACAAAATAAGATTCAATCCGACGGCCGCCAAAAACATAGCTAAGAGCATATGTTTATTGTACGCCGGCTATTGCCAATTACGCTCAATCTCATGAATCCGGTCATGATCCAAGCCGTAGTAATGAGCAATCTCGTGCCAAAGCGTGTGCTTTACCTTGGCTTTAAGCTGCACCATGTCCGCCGACTGCTGCAAAATCGGGTTTTTAAAAATCGTAATTCTGTCTGGTAATACAAACTGATAGCCAGCGTTACGCTTGGTCAATGGCACGCCTTCATACAGCCCAAAAAGAGTTTGGTAAGCCTGGAGCTTTTGTTTACGGCGCTGTTCTTCCGAAGGATCATCCTCATATGTAACAAGCACATTTTTCATCCCCAAAACATATTGTTCTGGCAGCTCGTCCATACATTCACCTATGAGTTTGGAAAATTCATCGTCAGAAATACTCAACATAATATAATTTTAGCACTCTCCCCCACTCAAGCGTTAATGCTTAGGGTTTCTTATACTTAATAGCTAAGTTTTATGGCTGACGGCTAAAAGCTAAGTCCGTGGATGCAATGTGGGATTTCTTGCCGCGTAGCGCAGCAAAGCGTATCCAAAAATACGCTGCGCGAGCAACGCAAGGCAAAAATCACGCAGTGCGCCGCGGAGTTAGTTTTTAGAACGTTTGCGGAGATTGGGGTTAAGCTCTTTTTTGCGCATCCGGAGCGCTTTTGGTGTAACTTCCAAGAGTTCGTCGTTTTCAATAAAGTCCAGGCATTGTTCGAGGCTAAAAATAGTCGCGGGAGTTAGCTGCACAGTACCGTCGGATGACTTAGAGCGCATGTTGGTCAGCTGCTTGGCGCGGCAAACGTTGATTTCCATGTCGTCAGAGCGGGTGTTGAGCCCAATGATCTGCCCGGCATAAACCTTAACAGCCGGGCCGACAAAACAAACGCCGCGTTCTTCAACGTTTTGGAGTGCATAAGGAGTTGTAACGCCGGTTTCGAAGGCAATCAACACACCAGCGCGGAGTTGCTGCATGGCGGTTCCCATTTCTTGGAAGCCAAGCGGCAAGGTGTTCATAATCAGCGTGCCTTTGGTGTTGGTCATGAGGATGTTGCGCATACCAAGAAGCGTACGGGTCGGCATTTCGTAAACCAACTTTGTGCCACCTTTGGTGCTGCTAAACTGTTCTTTTAGCTCTGCCCGGCGGGTGCCAAGCTCCATCTGTACAGCACCAACGTGCTCGGCTGGGACTTCGATAATAACTTCTTCAAGCGGCTCCATTGTCTTGCCGTTTTCTTGGTGCGTTACCACCTGGGGGCGGCCAATTTCAAATTCAAAGCCTTCGCGGCGCATGGTTTCGATCAAAACACTGAGGTGGAGCTCGCCACGGCCAGAAACGGTAAAGCCAATGCCGTCTTCAGAAACGCGCAGGCCAACGTTTGTTTCAAGCTCTTTGTCCAGGCGTTCTTTGATCTGGCGGGAGGTAGAAAATTCGCCTTCCAAGCCTTTGAATGGGCTCGTGTTTGGACCCATATAAATACGAAGGGTTGGTGCTTCAACTTCGAGCACCGGCAAAGCTTCTGGCTGGTCGGCGTCGGCAATGGTTTCGCCAATCTGGACATCAGAAATGCCGGTTAGCTGGACAATATCGCCCGCTACACCGCCAGGGACTTCGAAGCGTGAGACGCCGTGGCTCATATAAACATTATCAACTTTTGACTTCGTGAAGGTGCCGTCTTTTTTGCAAAGCGTAACTGTGTCGCCGGCCTTTACTTGCCCGCGGGTAATGCGGCCAATGGCGTACTTGCCCTTGAATGAGTCCCATGCCAAGGCGTTAATAAGCATCTGGAAGGGCTTTTCAACTTCAATAGATGGTGCGGGAATGTCGCTGATGATGGCGTCAAACAAAACGTCCAAAGAACCATCGGCTTCCATGTCTTCAGGAACTTCTTTCCAAGCTTTTCCGGCACGGCCAATGGCATAGTAAACAGGATAATGCAGCTGGTCTTCGTGCACTGCCAGCTCCAAGAACAGATCAGCAAGTTCATCTTCGACTTCGCCCAAACGGCGGCCATCTTTGTCGATCTTGTTAATGACTACAATTGGCTTAAGTCCGTTGGCAAGCGCCTTAGTTAAAACAAACTTCGTCTGAGGCATTGGGCCTTCTTGGGCGTCCACAATCAGCAAACAACCATCAGCCATGTTTAGCGTGCGTTCAACTTCACCAGAAAAGTCGGCGTGTCCGGGGGTGTCGATAATGTTAATGCGGTAGTCGCCGTGCTGGACGGCAGTAATCTTGGCGGTAATAGTAATGCCGCGCTCTTTTTCTTGGTCGCCGCTGTCCATGATAAGATCCTGGCTCATTTCGGCTTGGTTGTCGCGGAAAGTCTGGCTCTGTTTTAAAAGGCCGTCAACAAGAGTAGTTTTGCCATGGTCGACATGGGCAATAATTGCAATATTCCGGATTTTAGTCGGATCTTGAATGAGACTTGGCATAGTGATCTAGAACCTTTCTTAACTTTCGCTGCACGACCATGAACTAATCAGTGACGTAACAATTGTGAATTTGTTGTAATTATATCATAAGTACTATCTGTTACCAAGCGCTTTCTAAAGTGTTATTGACTTTCCTGAGAGAAAGATAATAATCAAAGCATAAGCATTATTAAACTAGGAGAAAATAAGTGTTGAAAATCAATAAAAACCAAAGTGGAATGGCCCACATTATGATTATCATGGTAGTGGTTATACTGGCCGCTGTCGGTGGTGTTGGCTACTATGTAACCACAAAAAATAAAGATTCATCACCAACTAAAGGTGTTAGTAAAGAACAAGCCGCCAGCGATAAAGCAATAGCAGACGCATGCAACAAAGAGCTCAACGATAAAGACTTTTGTAAATTTGCCGCCAACTGGTCAGATTTAAAAAACTATAAAACCACTATCACGAGCACTTCAGCCGAAGGCACAAGCACAATTGTCGCAGAGACAGAAAATGCCGACAAGTCCAGGGTAGTAACTAGTAGTAACGGCAAAGAAGTTGCGGCTTATGTAAATATAGGCAAGGATTTCTATACCAAAGACGAAGCAGACGGCTCATGGACCAAGTTTACAGATGACAGCACTACAAAACCAGTAAATGCCGATGTTAAGGGTGAAGTAAAAGTATCTGACTTTAAAGATACGGCCGAAGCATCAAAAACCCAGTACAAAAAGATCGGCAAAGAAGCTTGCCAGAGCCTTACCTGCTACAAATACCAGATAATTGACAGCGCCGACACCGCTACCGAACAGTTTGTATGGTTTGACACCAAAGACTTTTTGCTTCGCCGGACAACTACCAAGTCGGCCGATGGAACTTCGGATATGGTTATCGCCTACGGCAACATTAGCGTAAGCGCGCCTACACCCGTTAAATCATCCACAAGCTCTAGCCAAAGCGCAGCCGATGCTCAAAAGCAGATGGAAGACGCCATGAAAGCAATGGGTTCGTCTACTACAGACTCGACAGATGACAGCAACTCTAACTAACTAAACTCCCCGCCTGGATAAAAGTCGTATAATAGGTATATGGCATATGTTCCACTGGCGGAGAAAATGCGGCCAAAGACGCTCGACGAAGTCGTTGGGCAGGCGCATGTCTTGGGCGAAGGTAAACTCTTGCAGCAGCTGGTTAAATCTGGGCAACCTTTCAGCGTGATTTTCTGGGGGCCGCCAGGCAGCGGCAAGACAACCTTGGCGCGGATTATAGCTAGCGAAATGGAAGCCGATTTTATTGAGATCAGTGCCGTCAATGCCATGAAGGCGGACGTTGTCCGGGTTGTTAAACAAGCTGAAGAAAACCAGCGCCTTCAGTTGCGCACCGTGCTGTTTGTCGACGAAATCCATCGTTTTAACAAAGCCCAGCAGGACGCTTTTTTGCCGCATGTCGAAAGCGGCCTTTTGACCTTGATCGGTGCCACAACTGAAAACCCAAGCTTTGAGGTTATTACGCCGCTGTTATCCCGCAGCCGGGTAATTGTTTTGGAGCCGCTCAGCAAAGAAGACATTATTTTGCTTTTAAAACGTGCTGCCAAGTCAGAAGGTGTTAAGGCCAAAAACTTGCCGGATAAAAGCGTGGATCTGCTGGCTGAACTTTCTGGCGGCGATGCGCGTGTGGCACTTGGCACACTGGAGCTGGCGATTAGCCTCGCTAGTGGCAAAGTTATAAACTCCGAAAGCATCACCAGCGCCGCCCAGAGGCATTTGCCGGGCTACGACAAGGCCGGCGAAATGCATTACAACATCATCAGTGCCTTCATTAAATCCATGCGCGTTAGCGATCCAAACGCCTCGCTTTATTACATGGCCCTTATGCTTGACGCAGGCGAAGATCCAAAGTTTATCGCGCGGCGGATGGTGATTTTTGCGTCTGAAGACATTGGGATCGCCGCGCCCGCGGCGCTAAATTTGGCTGTTTCAACCTTTCAAGCAGTTGAGCGAATCGGTATGCCAGAATGCCAGTACAACCTGTTTCACTGCGCTACTGTTATGGCCAAGTGCGAAAAGTCCCGGGTGGTGGCAGATGCCATGAGCGCCGCACTTGCAGCCGCCAAACAATATCCTGACGCCAAAGTCCCACTACATTTAAGAAACGCGCCAACCAAGCTTATGAAAGACCTGGGCTACAACAAAGGCTACGAATGGAAAGCCAACTTTAAACACGAAGGCGGCTTTTTGCCCGACGAGCTTAAGGACCTGCATTTGTTTTAAAAAAGCATCCTAAATTAATACTTACCTCGCGTGGTAAGATATAAGCCGATTTATGCAACGTAAAATATCCCAGATTATAGGTATTATTGGCACGCTTGTTTGCCTTGGTATTTTTATTCATGAACCAAGCTTCCCCACCCCCGACAAACTACTCGTTTTTGTAACACTAATTTTTATGGCTTTTAGCCAAGGTTTGCAGGCTTTAAAAAGACTTGTGCCTTTTGTGGCAATATTGTTGGTCTACGAATCATTCCGCGGGCTTGTGCCAACACTTAACAAACACGTGCATTACGGTAGCCTGATTAACACCGACAAGTTTTTGTTTGGCGGACGTTTGCCAACCGCGATGCTGCAAAACGTCTTATGGCACGGCCATGTGCAGTGGTATGACTTTGTGTTTTATCTGGCTTATATGCTCCATTTTGTGCTGCCGATTGGCCTGGCGTTATTAATCTGGAAAACCCGCGAAAAGCACTATTGGCGCTTTATAACCACCTACCTGACAGTTTCGTTTGCCGGCTTTATTACTTTTTTATTCTTCCCGGCCGCACCGCCATGGCTGGCAGCCCAAAATGGACTGATTGCTCCAATTACGCGTGTTTCCAGCAATGTTTGGTTTGCGCTTGGCATCCACGATTTCCCGAGTGTTTACAACAAAATTTCGCCCAACCCGGTTGCCGCCATGCCTTCACTGCACGCCGCCTATGCCACGCTTTTGGTATTGTTTGTCTATAAGCTATACGGTAAAAAATGGGCTCTCGCGGCCAGCATTTATCCGTTACTGATCTTTTTTGGCACTGTCTATATGGGCGAACATTATGCAATCGACGAAATCATCGGCGCGCTGTACGCAGTTGGCGGCTATGCGGCTGTGCGCTATTATTGGAAACGTCGCGAGTTAAAAACTACAGCAAAAAAACCAATAAGTGCTTAAGACCTAAGCTTTTTGACATCAAAATCAGTAATATGAAGCCCTTTAACAGACTTTGACGGTTCAATATATTTTTCTACAACTTCGTAATTTGGCCGTCTAAGGACTACGCGTTCAATTTCTTTTACATTATGCCCAGGAATAATTACAAAAGAGTTATTCTTACCATGCAGCTTTGCATAAGTACTTGAGCTAATCTTTATACGATCCCTGCAGTTTTCGTCGGCGCATTCACAGCAGTAATAAAGCGACTTCTTAAGGTCAGGCACATCGGTAAACTGGCCTTCTTCGGTAGCGATTTTTTTTAGACTATGAATACCTTTATTCATACGTTCATTGAAGTTGCGGAATACCACTTCATTTTCGGCTTTATTCTTATCTGCTGTCGTTCCCATTGTTATTTACATAATACACCATATATACCTGCTGTGATACGCTTATAAGCATAATGGTTAAGCACAAAAAAAGCGGCCCATGGCTCTGGATAGTTAGTTTGCAGTATTTTGCGGTGCAAGTAATTGTCATGCTTCGGTTTATGCCCCGCTATAGCATGCGTTTTAACACCATCAGCGACCTTGGCAACACCATGTGCGGTATTTATGACGGCCGTTCAGTTTGCTCGCCGCTGCATACGCTCATGAACATTTCGTTCATTATCCTTGGCATCACCATGTTTTTGGGCGCCATTTTCCACTATAAAATCTTTAAACCATCGCGCTTAAACTGGCTAGGATTCACAACTCTTGGTTTAGCAGGTATTGGTACAGTGCTAGTTGGGGCTTTTCCCGAAAACACCATTAGCGCGCTACATGTTTTTGGGGCTGCAATGCCGTTTTTGGTAGGTAACGCGGGCATGGTGCTGCTTAGCTACTCGCTCGACATCCCGCGTCCGCTAAGAGTTTATACATTTCTTTCCGGCGCGCTGGCTTTGACAGCCTTAGTCTTGTTTACCACCCACCATTACCTCGGGCTTGGCACGGGCGGAATGGAACGCCTAACGGCCTACCCGCAAACGCTGTGGCTGATTGTTTTCGGCACGCACGGCTACTTTCGTAAAACCCCGCCAAAACTAACTTAGTCGGCTAAAAAACGGAGAGCCTGGGACTCAACATCTGCAAACAGGAGCAGCGAAGCATACTCTTTTAATTCTTTATCGTTTTTAAAAGATATGGTGCCGTTAAAACGCCAAGTGTCATCATGGCGGCTCATTGTAATAATCTGCAAGAACTTACCATTGGCATCTTTGCCGCCATATTCTGACAATTTTTTTATAAGGTCTTCTGATTTGCCTATAAATTCACCGCTAAAACCCGCAACAGGGCGCTTTAGCTTTTGGTTCGCGATCATAAAATGGTAGGCCGACATGCCTGTCATGCGGAAATTGCAGTCAATAAAATAGGCCTTGCCAGTGTCGTCCACCAGTACATCAAAACCACCAATGCCGTACCAGCCCATGTCGCGTACTTTTGGCAAAATGTCATTTTTAAGGTGTGTAACGGCCTTAATAAGCTCTTTTGGAATTTCTGCGCTGCGGATAATACCGCCAATAAACTCACCTTTTGGAGTTGTAAGCTGCTCGTTAACACCAATGATGTCGATCGGCATTTTTTTGTCACTCGGCACGCCAAAATGAACGCCGTAGTTAGTCACCGTCTTTATATACTGCTCAACCAAAATTTTGCCTTCCAGATGTTCGAACTTGTGCGCGGCTTCTTTAATGTCTTCTTCGGTATCGCATAAAAAAACGCCATCACCCGAGCTGGACAATGACGCCTTAACAACAACAGGCACTGGCATGGATTCGTGCGCTTTAAAAAATTCGGAACCGTTTGCGAAGATCCCGAAGCTTTTTGGCATCATATCGGCGTTAACGTAGCTACCCATATTGCTCTTGTCGTTGAGCCAAGCGGTGGTCTGTGCGGGGATTTGGTATAAATCCGCCAGGTCATCGTCGGTATATGGCTGGGCCATTACGAGACTGCCGGGTGTAATAAGCTTCTTTAGGGCGCTTTTGACGGCTTCGTTGCGGTGGTTACCTTCGACGCTGAGATCAATTTCACTTGGCAGGACAATTGCACGATCTTTGGCAACTTGCGGGATGTTGAACAGGTCAATTACTTTTTGGTTTATAGAAGCTGAGGTTGTTGCCGCAAAGTTTATTACCGAAATATCCGGCCCGGCGCAACAGTTTGGACGCGCCGCCACAAGCTCCTCAACAGATGGAGTAACCTTATTTAAAAAGCCCGAATCCTCGCCCGCTGGGTAACCATAATAAAACTGGGTTCCACTAGGAAAATAAGTAGAAAGCGAAACTCCGTTTTCAAACACGGCTTTCAGTTGCGATGCGCGTACACCGAATCTGTTTAAAAACATATTACCTCATAAGAGCGAACATAATTTACAACACTAACTTCGGCGATTATACGCTTTCTTGTGCTTTAATACTAGTGCTAACTTCTACGGGTGTGATAAAAGAGTGTGATATTTGTCACAGATTACTTTTGCGGCTAAAACTATCTTGGCTATACTCTTTCTATCTTGCCACATCCCAATCTTGGCCCGCCGCTAATTCCAGACCCCGCCTCGCCAGGTGCGTATGGGTCAACGTTGGCATGGATCATAATGGATGTGCCTTCTTCGGGCTGCAATATCGAAACTGGGCCATCGCTGAGTGTTACGCGTGTGGTGATGGTTTCTAGCTCGCCCTCGCCGTTTTCGTCGATAGTAATGCTTGGCAGGTCGCCAGCATGAAAGCCGTGGTTAACGTCCGGGTCGCTGTTGCCTGATGGTCCTGGGTCAAAGTGGCCGCCAGCGCACTTAAAACCGTCGCATTCACAGTCACCCTTTTCGTGGATGTGCACAGCGTGTTTGCCCAGCTTTAGTGTTTTTGGGTCGCCTTTTACGCTTAGGTTAAGATGCACATATTTCCAGCCGTCAACGTCGTATTCCGTAAAGGTCGCCGTTCCAGTTAGGTTACCAGGCCCTGCGACGTCTGCTTTTGCCCGTGCGGACACTGTTTTATTTTCAGCATTCAAATCTACCTTCATTTTATTGCTCCTTTTTCTTATGCATACTTAACAATGACCCGCCGGCTACTGTGCCAGAGACAAAAATCATGACGTGCTGAAGGGCGTGATGCCAGCCGGAAAGCTCAACCCAAGAAGTTATCGCCAAAATTGCTACCAACGTTGTGGCCACCGAAACGATCAGCAAAACAGGTGCCAGCCAGCTCATTTTTAGCTTCCAAGATTTCTTTGCCACTGCTTGATCTTCAAGTTGCTGCACCATGGAACCCTCCTTGATTACTACACATATACTACCACCTCCGCTATACTAAAAGGCCAATGAATCTTACATCGCTCTCTGACGCAGTGGAAATGCTCAAAAATGGTAATGTTGGTGTTATGCCGACCGATACGCTTTATGGTTTGGTGGCACGCGCCGGCGACCCTGCAGCAGTAAAAAGGCTGTACGCCCTAAAACACCGCGAGAATAAGCCAGGAACCATGGTGGCTGCTAATATAGAGCAGCTCGTTGAGCTTGGCATGTCCGAAAAAGATTTAAGAGCAGTCGCCTACTTGTGGCCAAACCCGATAGGCGTAGTCATGCACATGACAGAGCTTTACTATCTTCACCAAGGGCTCAACGAGTTTTCGGTAAGGATTACCGCTAATGAAGAAGTTAGAAACTTACTCCAGCAAACTGGCCCGCTAATGACGTCTAGCGCCAATACCACTGGTGATCCAAGCTCCACAACCATAGCCATGGCCTATGATTATTTTGGTGAAGCGGTAGACTTTTATGTAGACGGCGGAGACTTGTCTGGTCGTGAACCGTCTACAATCGTTGACTTTAATAATGGCAAAATTATCGTCCTCCGCGAAGGCGCGGTTTCAAAAACCCAGCTTGACCTACTCGCCGTGCAAAACCGATAAAATGTTGCCGCTTGGGTCTTTAAACCAGGCAATATCTGGGCCCATTTTGGCCGCAATACCGCGGGCAATGCCCTTTTCATCCTGGTGCATACCTTCATAAACTTCAAACTTAACGCCTTTTTCTGTCAGACCGTCCACCGCAGCGTCAATATCTTCAACCTGGAAGTTTAAAATCGTAAAAGTCGCTGGTTCGTGGTTTTCTTTGGCGTAGACAAATACGTCATTGCCGCCGGCAGTTTTAAGCTTTAAGCCCATCCCGGTATCTTCAACTTCTAATCCTAAAACGTCTTTGTAGAACTCAAGTGCTTCATTTTGATCTTTTACTGAAAACCCGCTGAATGTTGGTGAATCGTGAAGCATAATCATTTTCTCCTCTGTTAATTCATTACTAGCATTAGAATACTAGCAATGCTTTGCTACCCTTGCAGTATTAACTATAAGCTATAGCATTCTTAATGCTAGTAGCAATTTACAAGAAAAAATATCAGCGATTAGTAGTAATGTAAATTACTTTTACTTAACCGACATATCCATTCTGAGTTGACCATTGGGGGTTCGTATCATTTCTCTTATCAGAATGACCAAAATGCTCACTTTGACCAGGCGCAGGTGCGACATCGGGAAGCGGGCTTAATAATCGCGCAGCGAAATGTAATACCGCACTTACGGCACTTGTTCTTTGTGCACCTGCTTGTTCAACTCCGCCTACTGTTCCCATTTCTGCTGTTGTCATTTCTTTTATCTCCTTTTGTGACAAATAAAAACTCCCCGGATTTCTCTCGGGAAGTGATTGGTTTGTCTTGATTAATTATTTGCTACAAACCAGAAACACTCCCCTTTGGGGCCACAATAATCGCGAGCGCCTTTAGTGTTGTGTTTAGGTTGTTCACATATTTCAATGTACGCCTAATTTTTGTCTTGTCAAATATCTTGGCTAAAATTAGCCAATTTCAGGGGCTGGAGGAGTTTCTGGGATTATAATTTGTGGAGCAGCATCCATTCCAGCAACTTGACCTATGGCGCCAAGATCTACTGAGCGTGAGCCAAGGGATTCGGGTTGCCCGTTTGCGACTCTGAATGCACGCATACTTTCACGCGTCACTTTCCCTCCGTAAATACTAGGATGAGGCTCTACCACAAACGATGAATCTGCTGAAGGCTGACCATTGAAACAACGTAAGTCCATACTCATAATAAAAGATCCTGATTAATTATCTTTTTTATTATACCATATTTATTTAGATTACCCTAATGTAGTTGTAGGTTACTTCCCAAATCCAAAAAACTTGCCGATCATGTCATCGCTGTTGCCTTCGCGCTTACAAATAGGCCACCTGCCCGCTTCCAGCTCAAAATTTGGGCATTCGCTTTGGCTTGGCGGATTGTCATTAATATCCGGGCAATCTTCGCAACAGTTTGATGTGTCGGTAAAGCTTACGGTGCCTGGCCTTGGCGCAAGTATTGTAGACGCTAGTGGGCCGACAGCACAGGCTATATTGGCAGTCCGTATAAAAACTGCTGTTTCTGTTACTGGCTGAAATTCGTGCATTATTGTATTATATACTACAAAAGCCGTTCGTCAAGTATATAAACATTTAGCTCTGTTAAAATGCCCCCTAATCTGTTACAATCACTTGAGTTTTCCGCTTTTATTGGGGATTGGCCAAGTGGTAAGGCATCGGATTCTGGTTCCATGATCGGGGTGAAAAATGCCTGTGGCATTTTGCAAGGGAGTCTTCACTTGGTAACATGTTACCAAAGCAGAAGCTCCGGGCCGGCGGAACGTCGGTCGAATCCCTTCTTAATAATTTAGATTCAGTTCATCTCTCTTGGCAATTCTTTGGGGATTGGCCAAGTGGTAAGGCATCGGATTCTGGTTCCGAGATCGGGGGTTCGAATCCCTCATCCCCAGCCAAGAGAAATGCACTGAATCCCTCATACCCAACCAAGCTCATATGTTTAAAAGACTTCTTACCAAGTCTTTTTGTTTGGTATCATTAGGTTATGACTTCTAAACACGCGATCGTGGTTAAAAATTTACAAAACCAAGTAGCAAAGTACTATTCTCAAAAAACACCATTTCGTGTTTATCATGGTTCGACTAACTCTACACGCGTACTCACGTTTAAACGAAGCGAGATGGTAGATGTAAGCGATTTAAATAATGTTATTTCTGTAGACATTGAGAAGCAAACCGTTATCGTAGAGCCCAACGTCCCCATGGACAAGCTCGTAAAAGCTACTCTCAAACACGGGCTCGTACCACCAGTTGTGCCTGAGTTCCCGGGTATTACCATTGGTGGCGCTATCCAAGGAGCAGCTGCCGAAACATCATCCCATAAGTACGGCTGCGTAAGCCAAACAGCTAACTGGATCGAGTACATATTGGGAGACGGTTCACTAGTAAAGGCTTCTCCGCAAGAACACGCAGATCTATTTTATGGTGCAGCTGGATCATATGGCTCGCTTGGATTAATTACAGCTACAGAAATACAACTCATACCAGCAACTAAATATGTCAGCGTTACTCATTATCAAATCACTAGTTTCGCCGAAGGTATAAAAATGATGAAGCATTATGCCAATTTAGGTACTGACTTTGTTGAGTGGTACATGTTTAGCAAAGACCGAGGTGCTGTTGTTGTCGGTACTATGACAAATAAAATTCAGGGACGATTATTACGATTTAGCCGCCCTCAAGATAATTGGTACTTTTTATATATTAAAGAAGTTGCAGCCACTGGTATGCAAATAACAGATAGCATTCCCCTTAAAGACTACCTCTTTCGGTTTAATCGGGGTGCGTTTTGGGCAGCAGAAATTGGATTCAAAGATTATAATATTCCCTTCAATCGAATTATGCGCTTTCTATTTGATCCGTTGCTGCGAACAAGAAAGCTATATCAGGTATTGCAAGAAAGCGCGGCGAGCCAATCCTACATATGCCAGGATATTATGCTACCTGAAAGTGGCATGGTGCCATTCCTTGATTATATGGATAAAGAGTTTAATATGTACCCGCTTGGTGGTTGCCCAATAAAGCCTGAACCTCGTTCGCCACTACAGTGTAATGGCATTGATGCTGACATAGTATTTAATCTTGGTGTCTACGGCCTTCGAGTGGAGCCCTATGAAAAATTCGTTGCTGCTAACCGTCAGATTGAAGCAAAAACCAACGAACTAGGTGGCAAAAAATGGTTTTACTCTCATAACTACTATTCTTATGAGGAATTCTGGAAAGTCTATGACAAAACTTGGTATGACAAGCTCCGCAAAAAATATAAAGCTACATCTTTACCGGATATCTTCAACAGAACGCGAGTCAATGAAAAATATAAAGTTCAAAAAAGACGCGGGGTTATAAAAACTGTTTTAGGAATCGCTAAATTAAGGATAGTCGATTAAAGTCAAACTGTGCTGTTTAGCTATAATGTTGATATAAGTAAACATTCAAATATTCAAACCGGAAGCACATTCAGTTTTTAAAAAAGTGTTTGACACCAGCCTGGTTATGGTTTATAATGTTTATGTACTAGCAAATAACAGGACGACTTCGAAAGAAGCGGATTCATTGCTAAAGAAGCCCACAATCGTGCCGAGCCAGCTAGTACCGCGAACACCTTCCGAGGTGTTTTTTGTTTTATAAGCTGTCAGAAACTCTACTCTCTTAACATAAATTCTATCGGCAATCTTTAAACAGCAGTTGTTTACCGTCTTTGTCGTAGTAAGACACGCAAGATTGGTGAGATCTGTGGTAAAAATAATAAAAACCACCAAAAAATATAACAATAGCCATGAGAGATACCAGAATTGGCAAAAGCTTCTTGTTCATAGTTTTATTCTACGGCTTGTAGTAGCTAGGGTAAATATCGGTTGTTGGTCTTGGCAGGATACCCGGAGCGCTCGGATCAGCAACCTGGGCAGGCAGTGTTTGAAGGCCAGCGGGCATTACGCGCTCAACTGCTGTTTTGCCTGCTTCAGCATCCGAAAGCCAGCCACTTATAACTGGTATGGTATCTGCTTCATAGGTATAGCCAGCGTTGCCCGGCTTGCCAAACCAGAATCCGGCAACATACTGGGTGGTGTAAGCAAAAGAAGAAAATGTATTAAGATCGTTCGTTACTCCGGTCATAATGCTCGTTTTGAAGTTACCAGACATAAAGCTGGGCTTAAACCCCTTAGAAAGGAAACCTGCGTTTGGATCGGAAAGTATGTCAGAGACAATATAGGCCGCGTCAGCTTTAATCACCTGCTCTCCTTTTGGTGCCGACCATTCACTTTTTACTTTGCCATTAAGACTTACTTTGTCTGTCATGACAGACGGGATGTAAACGCCATTACGCGATAGGGAAGCATAGGCATTTACTTCCTCTGAAAAATTAATATATGCCCCGTCTCCAATTGCCGCCGCGCTAAAACAGTCGATTGGCTTACTTGCTTGAACACCACCTGGGTAGCAGTTGTATCCCTTTGTGGCCCCCAACTTCTTAACGGTTTCTGCAATTTTTTTAATTCCCACTATGCTTGCCGCTTTGACCGCGGGAATATTGCGGCTGTAAGCAAGCGAGTACCGGATTGGCAAATTACCATAATACTGCCTGTCATAATTATACAAACAGTTGCTGGCACTGAGCGGCGTGGACACTGTGCACGGATAGCCCTCAAGAGGACCCTGAGTGTCTTCAATATTGCTGCCTGCACCGTAGTTTGTTGTCTGGTCAAATAACGTTGCGTAGACAAACGGCTTGATGCTTGAACCTGGTTCGATCATATAATTGGCATAATCATGGGGCTGGGTTAACTGGCTTGGTAGATTGCCAACTAAAGACACTATTTTACCGGTTACAACGTCTTCGCCAACGAACCCCGCAGCATTTGCTGTGTGTTTTAAAAGTGATGGTTCCTGTGCCAAGACATATTTCTCGGCCGAGGTTTGAAGATTTTTATCCAGCGTTGTTACAACATCCCACGCACCTTGTTTATAAAAACCGCCGCCATATTTTTGCTCAAGCTCCAGATATACAGCATTCAAAAAGTGAGGAGCCACCGGCGCCTGTGAGATAGCGAGTGATTTTGCCGGATCTTTGTCCTGCCACATCACAGTTTTGCCGTCGTTGTAGTAATAGGTAATCACGGGCGTAACGTTGCTTACCGTCACCGGCTTTTTCTTATGTATATACATAAACATTGCAGAGCCCGCAGCGATAAGGACTACGAGTAAGGCACCAATTACAATTTTATTCGGTCCTTGTTTTTTTACTTCGTTTATTTGATTTTCTTGAGTGATTACTACCGGCTCAGAGGACGATGATTCTACTGGTTCTTGATGTTCTTCCATATAATAAGACTGTACTACAGCTAACCATAAACAAAAAGCTGAACGGATGCTTATAAAGAGGATTGTTTTAAAGATTTGCTATACTTTAGCTAAACTGGAGGCCTAAAAAATGAATGGAAACGCAGCTAACACCGATGAATATATAAAGGATTTGCCTCTGTGGCAGCGGGGCAACCTAACGCTTTACCGCGAGATGATACACGAGATTTGCCCGGATATTACCGAAGAGATCAAATGGGGCGTGCCCGTTTTTATTTTAGGCAAAAAAGCGCTGTTTGCGATGGCGTGCTTTAAATCCCATACCAAATATAATTTTATGCAAAACGGCGCCCAGCTTACAGATAGCAAGAACCTTTTTAATAACGGGCTAGAATCTAAAAAGTCACGAAGTATCGACCTCCAAGAAGGGGAAAACATAGACAGGGCGGCGCTTGAGGATTTGATTAAGCAAGCAATTAGTAAATAATAGCCCATCTTAAAGAAGTAAACTGCGCTATAATTTAGGCATTATGGCAGTACGGGACAAGATCAGGGAAATTAAACACTTACAAAACAAGTATTTTATTTGCGTGTTAGAAAACCCGATGGATATCGTAAACATTGCCTCGACGATACGCAACATCTCGGCATTTGGCGTTGAAAAACTGTATGTAATTGGCAACAATGCAATTGTCAAAGACTTTGAAACATCACGCACACACAAACGGCTCGCAAACTTGAGCGTTGGGTCCAATAAATGGGTGTTTGTTAAACAGTTTGACACCACGGCCGGATGCATCGCCCACCTGCGCAAAGAGCGCTACACGATTGCCGTTACTTCATCTCACATTAAAGGCAAAGAAAATGTCTGTTTGTACGATGAGACTTTTACCCAAAAACGGCTGGCCGTATGGTTTGGCAATGAGTCAAAGGGTATTTCGGATGAAGCCACAGCGCAGGCAGATATGTGCATCCAGATCCCGATGGGAGGAATTGTCGAAAGCCTTAACCTCGGCACAAGCACAGGAATTATCCTAAGCTACATTGGCTACCAGCGGCTAAAATATGTTTACGAGAATAACAAGGTCACATTTAAGCCTGGAGGTATGGCTGATACTAAAATGCAGTCTTGGGATGATTTTATTAATCCCCACCGCGGCTAGCTGATAGGTTATAATAAACCTTATGAATACTCAAAAGCTTGTGGTGTGTGGTTCAATTGCGATCGACAGGATAATGACCTTTTCTGGCCAATATAAAGACTTCATTAATCCCGCACAGTTGGACGTTTTGTCTATTAGTGTACTGGTGCAATCTTTTGATGAAGCCCAGGGTGGTATTGGTGCCAATATTGCCCATAACATTGCCCTTTTGGGCGAGCAGCCAGTTCTTATGGGTTCGGCTGGCGCAGATGCGGAAAGCTATCTAAAGCGACTTGAAGGTGACGGCGTAGACATATCACATGTTCACAGCAGCCAATCCCCTACCGCTACGTTTAACGTCCTAACAGACAGCGTGGGCAACCAGGTAGGCGGATTTTATCCTGGAGCCATGGCCGACGCCACATCACTAAGTTTTACTCCTTGGGCTGGACAGCCGGTTATTGCCTGCATTTCTGCCCACGACCCCATTGCCATGCGACGCCAAACCGAGGAGTGCGCCGAACACAACATCCGCCTTTTTTACGACCCAGGCCAACAAGTCAGCAACATTTCTGGCGAAGATTTAAAGGTTGGCATCGATGCCGCCGAAATATTAATTGTGAATGAATATGAGCTTGGCGTATTGGTCAATAAAACCGGCCTTAGCGAAGAAGATCTTAAGGCAAAAGCAAAATTAATTATCACGTACGGTGAAAATGGTTCGATTATTTATGACCAGATGAATAACGATCCGGTTAAAGTGGGCATTGCAAAACCAGATAAAATTGTTGACCCGACTGGCGCTGGGGATGCCTACCGGGCTGGATTTTTGTATGGATATTTGCGACAATGGGAGCTCGTTAAGTGTGGGCAGCTAGCGGCTGTAACAGCGTCGTTTGCGCTTGAACAACATGGCCCGCAAGCAAATTTTACAAAAGAATTAATTACACAACGCTATCAACAAACCTTTAACCAAGAAATTGAGCTTTAAAAATGGATGAAAACGACTACAAAGTAAAAGATATTAGCCTGGCCGAATGGGGACGCAAAGAAATTAATTTGGCCGAAAGCGAAATGCCCGGCCTGATGTCACTGCGCGAAGAATACGGCCATGCCCAGCCGCTAAAAGGCGCCCGCATTTCTGGCTCGATCCACATGACTATCCAAACCGCGGTGTTGGTTGAAACTTTGCAGGCGCTTGGCGCCGAAGTCCGCTGGTCTTCATGTAACATTTTCTCGACCCAAGACCAGGCCGCAGCCGCATTGGCAGCAGTTGGCACGCCAGTCTTTGCCTGGAAGGGCGAGAGCGAAGAAGAATATTGGTGGTGCGTTGAACAAACACTGCTATTTAAAGATGGCCAGGGGCCAAACATGCTGCTAGATGATGGCGGTGATTTGACTGCCCTCGTGCATGACAAGCATCCTGAACTTTTAACCGAAATAAAAGGCGTGTCCGAAGAAACCACAACCGGCGTGAAAGCGTTAAACAAACTGTTTGAAGATAATGGCCTTAAAATCCCAGCGATCAATGTAAATGACTCTGTTACCAAGTCCAAGTTTGACAACCTCTACGGCTGCCGTGAATCACTCATGGACGGCATCAAACGCGCGACCGATGTAATGATTGCCGGCAAAGTTGCTGTTGTCGCTGGCTACGGCGACGTCGGCAAAGGCAGCGCCCAGTCACTGCGTGCTTTTGGCGCCCGTGTACTAGTTACCGAAATTGACCCGATCTGTGCGCTCCAAGCTTTAATGGAAGGCTACGAAGTCGTTACGATGGAAGAAGCGGCTCCGCAGGGCGATATTTTTGTAACCGCAACAGGCTGCAAAGACATTATTACCCTTCAGCATATGCAAGCCATGAAAGATACCGCGATTGTCTGTAACATCGGCCATTTTGACCACGAAATCCAGATCCACGAGCTTAACGAGCTTGCAGGTATTAAAAAGGAAGAGGTTAAGCCGCTTGTTGACCTCTATACCATGCCATCCGGCCGCCGCTTAATTGTCTTGTCAGAAGGCCGCTTGGTTAACCTTGGCAATGCCACTGGACACTCATCATTTGTCATGTCGTGTTCGTTCTCAAACCAAGTATTGGCGCAGATTGAACTCTATACCAAAGAATACGAATTGGGCGTTCACCACCTGCCAAAAGCTCTCGACGAAAAAGTTGCCGCCATCCACGTTGCCGCACTTGACGGCCACGTCACCAAGCTCAGCGCCGATCAAGCCGAGTACCTCAACCTGCCAGAAAACGGCCCATTCAAGGGCGAGCTCTACCGCTATTAAGCTTCGTCGTAGGCTTTTTGCAGTTCCGCGATATCAATCTTTTTCATCTTTAGCATAGCGTTCATTGCCGCGTTGGATTTTGTGCTGTTTGGATTCGCTATCATCTCGTCCAGCATTGGCGGGGTGATTTGCCACGAAAATCCATATTTGTCCTTTAGCCAACCGCACTGTTCATTTTCGGGAACGGCCGAAAGCTTGTCCCAGTATTCATCTATCTCTTCTTGTGTGTCGCAATAAACTACAATTGATGCGGCTTCATTAAATTTAAAAAGCGGCCCGCCATTTAACAGTAAGATTTGCATACCGTTAACTTCAAACTCGACCGTCATTACGCTTCCCGGTTTTTGACCTGTAATCTCCTGTCCGGCATCTGGATAACGTGAAGTCCTTAAGATTTTTGAATCCTTAAATACGGACATATAAAAATCTGCCGCTTCCTCTGCCGTGCCGTCCATCCATAAACAAACTGCCATTTTATTCATAATTATCTCCTTTATTTATTAATTTAACTGCGGCCGACCATTGCCAAAAGCTTTTCCTGCGCGGAGGCATTTTCAGCAACTTCAAGCGGCTCAGGGAAAACGCCGATCTGTCGGTAAAAACCAATAACAGGAGTGTATTCCTCTGTCAAAGCTTCAACAAAATCGGGCTTCATGGTGGAGTCAATCCCGATCATCTTGGCAATATCATAACTGCGGAACGCCCTAAAACTTATGATGTGCTGCAAATAATCCTTAGCAGGATAATCGCCGTAACTAAGATGTGTTTGCTTATCTAGGTCCGTAAAACCCGCAACCGCGTCCACCGCCAAGTAGTTATACTTTTTGTAATTTTTTAAAATATCGCCTTCGGTTTTAACATAGTCATATTTATCGCCGACTTCTTCTGCCGTCTTGCCGGCCAATACATCCGGCACCCAAGCATCGTCATAGGTATGGTAGCGTACAGCCAGTTCAAGATTGCCTGGACTGCGTGACATGCCAGGCGGCATCATCATGCTCCACTGGTCATCTTTTATCTGTAAAATTACCTTCTCTAGCTCTTGGTTCGCCATAATAAATAGCTCTTGGATGGTCATAATTTCCTCCTGATTAGTGCTACTTTTATTCTACACCGTGCATCTTCTGTCTATTGTAAGAAATTTGTATTACTATGATGGTGATGAAACTTGCTAGCTTGCAGCATCGTGATAAAAAAGAGCCTGTTTGGCATGTGCAAGTTGCCGTTTTGGTGGCTATTGTTTTGCAGCTGCTTCTGAGCAGTAAGCTTGTTGTTGGCCCGCGCTATCTGATTGTTGGGCTGGAGGTTTTGCTTTTGCTGGCTCTTGCTGTGTTTGGACCTTTTAGAAAACAGCTTTCCTCGCACCTTCGCCGGACGCTGGCTGTTGTCTTGATAGCTATTATTTCTTTGTCCAACATTACATCTCTTATTTTAGTAATCGACAGTTTATTTACCAAAAGCGATGTGACGGGACGCCAGTTGATTGTTTCTGGCCTGGCCATCTACCTTACCAATATAATTATCTTTGGCTTGTGGTATTGGGAACTTGACAGCAACGGCGTCCAAGGCCAATCTGCCGCCGTAAAACCTGTGGATTTTTTGTTTCCGCAGATGAGTATGGACAAATCGGCCGATTGGAACCCAACCTTTTTTGATTATCTATACGTCTCGGTTACTAATGCGACTGCTTTTAGCCCAACCGACACTTTGCCGCTCACACACCGGTCAAAACTGCTGATGACTTTGCAGTCAATTACTTCACTGCTCACTATCGCCCTGGTTGCCGCCCGCGCCGTTAATATTCTAGGCTAGAACAATTGTGTCATGCAGGCGGACTGCCTGGTTGTTTGTAAATGGATCAGCAAGAGCTGCTAAATGAAGCGGAGGATAGCCCTCATTTGACGGCACAGACAGCGGGCTCATGCCGCACACAGTCAGCGCAACTCGTGCTGCCGTACGATGAATTGCAGTCATTTCTGTTTGAACTGAGATACCATCTGAAAATGCTTCTGGCATCCAAAGCTGTGGCTTAGCTATGCTCATATCTGCTCTTTTGAGTTGTTTTGTAACTGCTTCGTGTTGAGCATTTCTTAGTGTTCTAAACCATTTATGCATACTCGCAAAAGCAATGGTTGATGATGCGGCAAGTTCCATAGCCTTTTTTGGTTTAATCGCTAAAACATCCCAGATATAAGTTGGAAAACCCATACTTGTCATAACTTCTTCAGACGTAGATAAAGGATAAAGTAAACCACCGATTACTGAACTTTCCTCCAAACCTACATTCGGCTCGGTAACCTCAACCCGTTGACCGGGTATTTGTGTTCGTGAAAACGTTGCATCCATGACCTTTTGTACACGGGCAGTAAAACTTTCTTTTTTTATCAGATAATCTAAGTCAAGAGTATTGAATGGCGCTCGCTTTATATTTTCGTGAATTACTGGCGTTGGAATTTCGGTTTGGATCTGTGCAGCATCTTTTTGCGCGCGTTTTTTTGCAAGATCACCAATCTTGTTCATTATTGGTCCTTGCGCCATTTGGCGATTTCGCCGTGATGTCCGTTTTGCAATACTTCAGGCACTTTCATGCCTCTGAATTCAACAGGGCGGGTATACTGCGGGTACTCCACCGTTTCGTCGTCATCCTGGAAAGATTCAATCTCGGCCGAATGTTCGCCGCCCAGAACTCCTGGCAGAAGGCGCACAACGCTGTCGATAATGGTCATGGCTGGCAGTTCACCGCCAGTTAGCACATAGTTGCCAATGCAGACTTGTTCGTCAACCCAGGCAGTAATGCGTTCGTCATAGCCTTCGTAGCGCGGGCAAACGATGATTAGCCCTTTGCCGCCGGCAGCTAGGCGCTTGGCGTCTGACTGTTTATAAAGCTTTCCGCGTGGCGTTGGCAGCAGTACTAAGGCATCAGGATCATTCTTTTTCGCCGCTTCGATTGCGGCCACAACAGGCTCTGGCTTGAGCAGCATACCGTCTCCGCCGCCGTATGGTGTGTCGTCTACAGTGCGCCTAGAGCCGAGGCCAAAAGTGCGGAGGTCAATTGTGCTATATTGCACTATACCGCGGTCCTGGGCCTTCCAGAGCATGCTAGCACCCCATACACCTGTGAACATCTCGGGGAAAAGTGTTATAACTTGTATTTTCATTGTTTTTATTATATCATATGCATAAATTATGTACAGGTTTCATGATATTTTCTTGCCTGCCGACATCCAACAAGAATTGTTAGGTAATTTTGAGGCCATTATTAGACGCCCTATTGATAATCCTGTGTACCTAAACGCCCAGAACATTTTTCGTACTCTTGTTACTAAAGCAAGTGGTAGTCCATGCGATCGTAGTGCGCAAGATAGATTCCGAGGATATGCAGGAAATGGCAAAACTCTATTTAGTGATATACATTATGAAATCGAGGAAAAAACCTCGGCAGCCGCCAAGCTAACTAAATATGTATTAATAGTTGCTAATAAGGACCGGGTAACGCCAATATTCTATTCAAATTATCCTCCAGAGTTATTAGAATACCGAGCAGAGGATGTATTTCAGTTGCAAGAAGATGCTCTTATTGTGCAACCAGGTTTACCATTTGAGTTTGATTGGGCGCAGCCTAAAAGTGGGCAGTTAGCATCATTCAATATGCTCGACCAAGCACATTCCGCTGCACCTCTGTACGAAGGCGATCAAAAGGTTTTTTTTGAAGCGTTTGCTTAGTTTCAAGAGGGCGTATGTGCCAAGATGTGTGGCCAGGTTATATATCTAGGTCATCGAGGTCGTTTAGCTCTTCGCGGGTTTTGCTCATCTTGTCACTGTTGCTTTTTATTTCGTCTTCATCGTCCAGTTCTAGGTCATCAGAGGCTTTGGACTTTGGCGCTGGAGAGCTGGACCATGAGTCACCGCTGTCGCTTGAGCTAGAAGAATCGTCAGTTGCTGCACTGGAGTCATCGTTTGAGGCTACAGCTGCACTGTCGTCGCTGCTCGTAGAATCATTGCTTTGATGGTCATCGCTTGAGCTGTTGTGGTCGTCTGAGTTGCCGGCGTCATCGCGCGGTGGACGTGGTTCGCCGTTGTCGATAATCTTGAGGTTATAACGGGCTTCGTTCTTGGTGCCAAGCGCGCGAAGCAGTGTTCTTAAGCTTTGGGCGGTGGCGCCGCGCTTACCAATAACTCGTCCAAGGTCTTCTGGATCAACGGTAAGCTCCAAAAGAACGCCCTTTTCGTCGATCCGGCGGTCAATTTTGACCTCTTCTGGATTGCCGACTAATGATTTTACAATATATTCAATGAATTGTTGGTCGATACTGCTCATGGAGTGCCTCCTCAGGTTTCTGGAAATTATTATACAGAGCCGTCCCACAAAACGCTATTGGTTTATTACACGGAAATATGACGTTTTTTAGGCTTTTTCTTCGGTCGGTTCAGTAGTTTCCGCAGCACTATCTGAAGAAGTGCTGGACTCTGCTTCGGCCGTAACTTCTTCGGTTTCAGCTTCGGCTTCTGTCTCTACCGCTTCTTCTGGGGCAGCTTCTTCGGCTGCTGGAGTTTCTTCAACTGGAGTCTCAGCTAGTGGCGCTTCAGCTTCAGCGGTTTCTGGAGTTTCAACAACTTCGGCTGGAGCGTCTGCAACAACTTCTTCGGCTGCTACTTCTTCAACTGGTTCTGGAGTCTGGTTGCGGCGGAGTTTTTCGGTGTGTTTGATGCTCTTAGTGCGCTTGTCGTCTACTTTTACCCAAGATGGAAGCTTGATGCCTTCTTTTTGCATGATCATAACCATACGAGGTGATGGCTGTGCGCCGTTGTCTAGGAATTTTTGAGCCACTTCTTTATCCAAAATAACGGCTTTGGTGTGCGGATCATAACTACCAAGCGCAGCAACAACATTACCGCTTGAAGGAGTACGGCGGGATTCCTGGACGATTAAACGAAATTGGGCGTGGCCTTTGCGGCCAGTGCGTTGCATGCGGATAGCGAGCATATGTAGATCTTTTCCTAACACTTTAGACTTAATAAATAATCTTATCCTATTTTACAGATATACGCCCCTGTTGTCAACATACCCCACAGGCGAGTGTAAAACTGCTAGTTAGTTAGTACCAATGTAACTGTAACTTTACTTATGCAAAGACTTAACAAATATTAACAGCTGCCAACCCGTTCGCAGGTTGTTGGTGCTGCATCTGGTTGGGCGTCTCGCTGGGTAGATGACCAAATGATAGCTATTGCCAAGATTATGCAGAAGATCACACTGCCAATAATTCTATTGCGTTCATTCATTATTGCACGCCATGATATTGCGTAGCTAATGGGGCTACTTCATTTAACTTTTGTTCTAGATCGCATTGTGCATTGAATTGGTCAAAAGCAGGCATATTGTACGGATCGGTTGTTGAATATCCCTCACATTCGGGTGATACATGTGGATTCTCAGATAGATTAGTAGTCACTTCTTTTGGCAAGGTTACTGAAGGAGTTGTTTGATGAGTAGGTTGATTGACTGTCCGACTAGCTGCCCTGTGTTCAAATACATATAATCCACTTGAGATAAGACCAATACTTATTATTAAGGCAATGTCCTTTTTTGTCATATTGCCAATACCATACTCTTCCTATGATACTTTGCAAATAGGCTATTTCTTTTCGAGTTTTTTTAGTGCGGCTTCGGCGGCAACTTGCTGGGCGGCTTGTTTGGACGGGCCTTTGCCGCTGCCGTAAATTTTGCCGTCAACTTCGGCGGCAATAGTAAAGATTTTGTCGTGGTCGGGGCCGACTTCTTCGACCACCTTATAAACAGGGGTGGCGCCGAGCTGGCTTTGGGCAACTTCCTGCAGCCGCGACTTTGCATCCAGCCATGAACCGCTGGACAATATTTCGGCAAAAGTCGTTAAGATTGCGCTGTCAATCAAGCCTTTGGCAGCGTCGTAGCCAAGGTCAAGGTAAATCGCGCCAATCACGGCTTCAAAACAGTTGGCCAGAATCTGGGCGCGTGCTCGGTCGGTTCCGCGCTTTTCGCCGCGTGAAAGGCGCAGGAGCGGCTCATAGCCAAGTTTAAGCGCCGCCGCACTAATGCTCTCGGTGCGTACGAGTGAACTGCGCCAGTTGGTCAAAATGCCTTCCGGTTCGGCGTAGTTGCTGTAAAGATACTCGGTAACGACCAGCTCCAGCACGGCGTCACCCAAAAATTCGAGCCGTTCGTTGTGCTCAGATACGGTTTTACGGTGTTCGTTTAAGTAAGAGCGGTGAGTAAAAGCTGTTATAAGGTATTGGATATCGTTGAATTCAAGCCCCAAAACATCTTTTGCAAACGCAATATATTGCGCGCTATCCATCTATAGTTTTTCCTTTCGAATTTTACTAAGAGCGACCAGCATTAATTTACCGATATCTTCGTACTCAATCTTGTCCAAAGCATCTTTGCTGTCGAGCCACTTAACATCATTCATCCAATCTTCTGGCACCAGTTTGTCACTGTCGCCTTTGGCTCGGACCAAGAAAATGTCGGTTGTCATAAGCACAAGGCTCTGGACGCGGCGGTAACGGAAGCTGATTTTGCCCAGCCAGCTCAAAACGTCCATTTCCTGCAGGCCGGTTTCTTCGGTAATCTCGCGGGCGGCTGTTTGCTTGGACTCTTCGCCCTCTTCGATGTGGCCTTTAGGGATGGTCCAGCGGTTTTTGGCGTCTTGGATCAGCAAAAATTCAATGCCGCCGCTTTTTGTATGGCGGAATACAATACCGCCAGAAGTCGGTTCGCGGACAACTTCGTTAATAGCCGGCCGGCGGCGGGTAACGAATGTTTTGATTCCTCTGATTGGTTTAGGTCTTTTCATAGTTTCTAACTGCCTGAATTAATTTGGGCTGGTTGTTGAACGATTATCTAGTGTTAAACGGTTATTTTTTAGGCTTCGGTGTCTCTGCCTTGGCGGCCTTGTCGGCGTCTTGTTGTCGGAGAAGCGTCCCAAGCACACCATTGATGAACTTGGAGCTGTTATCACCCCCAAAGGCTTTGGCAAGCTCCACGGCTTCGTTGATGACCACTTTTGGCGGTACTTCCTTGCTATGAAGCAGCTCGTAGGCTCCCATCTGGAGCGTCACCCTGTCCATACGCGCAATCTGGTCAATCGGCCATTCTGGCGCCAGAGGCTGCAGTAAGGCGTCCAGCTTCTTAGCCTCTTTAGTGACACCCTCTACCAAGCTCTTGATGAACTTGGTGTCTTCGATTGTCTCTTTGTAGCGGCCTATGTTGCGATCCAACACCTCTAAAAGATCAAACGAGATATCACCCGCCTCTAAGCGAAAATCCTGTTCGTACAGCGTTTGCAGTGCGACAATGCGACCTAAGTGACGATTCGATGCCATAAAATTGTTAATTTCCGCTTAAGGTAACCTATTGTTACCAGTATACCCTATTCAGCCTTTGACGTAGACGCGGAATCAGCAGTTTTCTTGCCGTATTCTTTGCGTGTCGTAAAAGCTTTCACCGGCGATTTGCCGTTGACACTGCGAGCCAGCTTGATAACAAGGTGGCTGCGGCGTGTACCCGTTCGACGGGGCGATGTGCGTTTCTTTGGCTTACCCATATCTGAAACAAGCTCCTTCTCTAACCATTAGTTAAGTAGTAAATTCTTTTGCATTATATCTGTTTTACTCCTATAAAACAACCCTTTGGACATCATTGGCTGTATTGTGCTAGAGCTTATGCTTGACTTATATACCATTAAGGTGTATAATATCTACTATGTATACCTCAGGTAACAGTTCGGATTCGTATGTTCGTACGAATAAGGATTATTTAGACCCAGGCGTAAAGTTGCAGCCTATTAAAGGTAAAGATAGTCGGAATGTCCGTGGCCATGAAGGCCGGGGAGTAGTTATGCTTACAATGACAGCTATTCTAGCTTTGGGTGGTTATATTGGCGTCAAGAAGCTTCGGTATGATGAGTTACAAGATTGTACATTTTCGCCAAACACCGAGGTAGTTACTATCGATTACAGCCAGAATGTAGAAAAAGCCGCCAGACAAATTGTAGGTATCGTGAACGGCAGCAACGCATGTCTAATCGAAGCTGAGGCCGTGATACAAGCTGATAACGCAGCTTTAGATCTACAGCCCGACGTTCAAATGAGCGGCCCAACAGATGTCATTATTCCAGACGCTGTAACGGTAAGGCCGAGTTTTGCAGGATACATACTAGGGGGTTAGACAACGAAGCTAACGAGCTTGCCAGGGACGTAGATAGTCTTTTTTGGCTCGCTGACAAGGTATGTTTTTACTTTTTCGTCTGAGCTTGCGGCGGCAATGATATCTTCTTTGGATGCGTCTGATGCTACAGAAATGGTACCTCTGAGTTTGCCGTTTACCTGGATGGCAATCGTCATAGTATTACTCGTGAGGTACTTTTCCTCATAAACTGGCCAGTGGTCGCGCTGGAGCGTGTCTGTGTGTCCAAGGTCGTGCCACAACTCTTCGGCGGCGTGCGGCGCGAACGGCCCCATCATCATAACCAGTGACTCAGCGGCAAAACGCCAGTCTTTTTCGCTCTTTATGCCAGTTTTTGCCTTGTATTCATAGAGGTCATTGGTGGCTTTCATGAGCGTCGCGATGGCGGTGTTATATTTTTGGGTTTCGAGGTCTTCTGTTACCTTTTTGATGGCGGGGTGGATGGCCTGCAAAACTTTTTCATCATTCTCGTCGGTGGTTTTTGCTTCTAAAAAGTCTTGGGTAATGTTCCAAACACGGTTAATAAACCGGAAGGTTCCGGGGACACCCTGCGGGTCCCATTTAACCCAAAGGTCTAGTGGGGCGGCAAACATCAGGTAGGTCCTTAGCGCGTCGGCACCGTAGCCTTGGGCAATGATTTCTAGCGGGTCAACGCCATTGCCTTTGCTTTTACTAAACATTTCGCCGTTTGCTGCCGTTACTTTGCCGTTATACAAAAATTTCTTAAATGGCTCAGGGTTTTCTAGCAAACCAATCTTGTGGAAAAAGCGCGTTACAAAACGGGCGTAGATCATATGCGCTGTGGCGTGGTCGGCGCCGTTATAGAAGTCTACCGGCATCCACTTGTTGGCAACTTCACTACCAAAGGGCGCTTGGTCATTGTCTGGGTCAAGATAGCGGAGCATGTACCAGCTGCTGCAAATGTAGGTGTCCAGCGTGTCAGTTTCGCGCTCGCCCTCGCCGCCACACTGCGGGCACGGTACTTTTAGCCACTCGGTTGCGCGCGCCAAAGCGCTTCGGCCGTCGCCATTGGGCTGAAAGTCTTTTAGCTCTGGCAAAACCACCGGCAAATCTTCTTCTGGCACCAAAACCTGTCCGCACTTTTCGCAGTTGATTATCGGGATCGGCGCGCCCCAGTAGCGCTGGCGGCCAACACTCCAGTCACGGAGACGGTAGTTTACTTTTGCAACTCCAGCACCTACAGACACTAATTTTGCGAGAATTTTTGGGCGGCCTTCCAAAAATGTCATGCCGTCAAACTCTTCTGAGTTAGCAATGATGTATTTCTCAGGATTTGCCTTAATATCAGTGTCAGAAACAAATTCTTGCTGCTTGGTGGTGTAGATAATATCCAAACCAAATTTCTGAGCAAATTCGTAATCGCGCTCGTCTTCGCCAGGCACGCCCATAACAGCACCCGTTCCATAACCTACCAGAACATAATCTGCAATCCACACAGGCACAGGTCTTCCGCTCAAAGGATTAATTGCGTATGCACCGGTAAAGACACCGGTTTTTTCTTTTTCGGCTTGGCGTTCAAGTTCGGATTTTAAGAATGTTGCTTTTTGATAAGCTTCAACTTCTGCCAAGTGTTCTGGGTCGGTCAAAAACGGTACAAGTTCATGCTCTGGCGCCACAACCAAGAATGTCGTGCCGTACATTGTGTCATAGGCTGTGGTAAACACAGTTATTGAATGCTCTGAATCTTGCACTTTGTAAGTAACTTCAGCTCCCTCACTTCTTCCAATCCAGTTTTTCTGGGCCAACTTTACTGATGGAGTCCAGTCCAAGGCATCAGTTGCTTCCAAAAGTTCATCAGCATAGTCGGTAATCTTAAAAAACCACTGTTTAATTTCTTTTTTTTCGACCAAAGGGTCTTCTGGGCCATCGTGGCGCCAGCATTTGCCGTCAATCACCTGTTCGTTGGCAAGCACCGTATTGTCCTTTTCGCACCACCATTGCATACGGCTGTCTTGGTAGGCCAAGCCGTGTTTGTGCATTTGAGTAAAAATCCACTGGCTCCATTTGTAGTACTTAGGCTCGTGCGTGGCAATCTCTTTGGACCAATCGTTGCTCCAGCCCATGGCCTTATATTGCTTATGATAATCCGGGATAATCTTGGCCATGCTTTCTTGCGGCGAAACTCCAGCTTTAATAGCGTAGTTTTCGGCCGGCAAACCAAAAGCGTCCCAGCCCACTGGATGATAGCTCTCAAAACCTTGCTGGCGCTTAAAACGTGCCATAACATCAGAAATGGTGTAGTTCATGGCGTGCCCAATATGGATGCCGGCGCCGCTTGGGTAGTTGAACATGCTCATGCCGATATATTTTGGCTTTGAGCTGTTTAAGTCGGCTTTATAAGTCTGGTTGTCGTCCCAGTATTTTTGCCATTTGGATTCAATGTCTTTTGGGCTGTAGCGCTTCACGGGTAATAATTCCTTGCTCAGGGTGTAATTCAGATTAATTTTACAGGAGTTTTAAGATAATAAGAAGAGTTGCTCGCCTAAGCGAGTAGAGCGAGAGTGCGACTTAAAATAGTCAGCGTTTTCATAACGAACAAAATACCATATTTTTGCTTCGCTGCATACTTAGATCCTACTACACATCCAGTTCACGTTTTAATATCAATGTTCCAGCTTTAACGTGTGCATCAACCGCACGCCTTGCACCCCCTTCTATCATTTTTCGTTTTTGGTCAGTAGTCATTGTATGACCCTCAAGTATGGTATTAAAAGCTTCATCATTTTTCTTCATTCCTTCACGAAATTCATTGCTGTATTCAGGCGTAAAGGCAAACGTCACTTTTACTCCAAGGGTTTGTAAATACTGATGCTCTGCTAGGAGCTTGGCGTAAGGTAGCGATTTAATTTCGCTTAATCGAACATACGAATCACCCTGCCTAACAAGAGGATTGATAAAGCGGTTTTTGAGCGGACCGGCAAGATATGACAATGCATCAGAACCTTCATCTACTAACCGCGGGATTTTTACCTCATCGAGCTCATTACGCTGTTCATCGCTAAGTTCTACAACTTCGGTATGCACAGTAGAAGAGCGCGGTCCAAAATTAACTCGCTTTGGTTCAAGATATTCAGAAGGGTAGTTTTCTGCATTCTCATCAAGCAAAAAATCGGAATAAGGTCTAAGTCGATAATCAATAAATCGTCGTCGTTCTTCCATGCCGCTGGCATTTAGCGTGTTTGATATTAGGTAGATAAATGGGTCAACGTTACCAGGACCCGTTCGCAAAGCATCCGTAAAATCCTGATCAATGAAATAAAAATAATTTGTAGCCCCACGCATCTGCCCCTGGTCAATATCCTGCATATAAGGAATGCGTCGCGTGGATATCGCACGCTGTACCCCATGAACATCAAGATGTAGTTGGGCACGGGCCAATGGGTCGTTATAATGTTCACTCGCAAATAATAAAAGGAGCTTTGATAGCACTAGTCCTAGTTTTGGATCTTTACATGCCATTTTGCCATCCGGCGTAATCTCAAACTGATTAATATCAACGGATTGTTTTACAAGTTCACGGACTTCAGGTGCAACTTCATCATTATCAAACCATAACAATGCTTCGGTCGCTATATATTGCAACCTGTCTACGTCAAGATCGTTTTGAGACGAGGCGGCAGCCCATTCTGGAATTTTTGAACCTACTACCCTAATCTTTTCGTCGTAATGTACACCATATTTATCAAGTACAGCCGTCGTCCCGCCAATATGTGCAATCATTGGCCAATTTTTCTCATGCTGGTTCTCTGGGCCACCCCATTTTTGAGACGCAAACTCCAGCTTGTGAGAAAAAGCATAATGAGCTTGGTCATCTCCTTCGCAATATATATGTATGGAATTTATTTCGTCCTTTGATAGTTCTGACATTTTTCCAAAATGTTCAACCATAGTGTACTGATCTATTAACCCCCAGCCGCGGTTAAAACTCCAAACATTTGGAAGTGTGCTGCTTTCTTTACTTTTTAAAAGCTGAGCAAGGCCTAATGAGCGTAAAAAACTTGGAGTTGTAAAGAAATCTATAGCAAACGGATCATTAATAACCCTGTCCCCGAGCCACGGTTCTTCAATTAAAATATATGTTTCATTTATGGTAAGGCGTTGTACATTATGACCAGTACTAAAACGGGTAATATTAGGGTCTTCAGGTAAAAAAAGCCCTTTCTCTGAACTCATAACATAAACTCCATGTGTGGTGTAATGTAAACTTTTTAGACGCTATATGCAAGCATAAACACGGTGTTGCACCGTAGTCAAAATCACTTTATTTTTTAATACTAATTTTCGAATTATAGATGTACACTAGGCTTAGATAAGTGGAGGGGTCCAGCTGAAGCGGTAGAAAATGCCGAATTATCAGCTGGATTTTTATTTTTAGGCCACAATCCTGCGGCGTATGTTTGGATTTAAGGCGGTGAGTAAACCGTAGTTAAATTGATGAAAGTTTTGGCGGAGGTAATCTGCCGAAACCTTGCTGTCTCTGTCGCTGCTAATAATTATTACTTCGTCTCCAACTTTAGCGCTCGACTTCCCAATATCTACCATGGTGTGGTTCATGCAGACTCTTCCTACGATCGGTAGGTATTCACTCTTAAATTGCACCAAGCCAACATTGCTTAGTGAGCGGCTGACGCCTTCGTAGTAACCAATCGGCAAAACGCCAATTTTAGTATCTTCTTTTGCTGTAAACGTCCTATCATAGCTCACCGTTGTGCCAGCGTGGACTTTTACAACTTTGGTAATTGTTGATGTTAATGCTAATGCGGGTTTGAGCGGCTTAAAAAGGGCGTAGTTTTTGTCTTTTATATCAAGAGGGCTAACCCCATAAAGCGCTATACCAATTCGTAGCGCGTTGGCATATTTTGAATGAACCTTTGTGCTGCCTGCAGACTGGGCGATATGGAAGTGCTTTGGTTTAAAGCCATTGCTCAAGATAATCTCCACCGCGGCGTCAAAGCGCTCTGCTTGAGAGTTAGTAAAGTTTGCTGTTTTTATATTTTCTGCGTCTGCCAAGTGCGTCATAACACCTTCGACTTTGATCTTGGGATATTTTTTAAGCAAATCTAGAAACTCTGGCAGATCAGACGCTGCAACACCGTGGCGGGTCATTCCGGTGTCAATTTCAACATGCACATTTACTTGCCGTTTTGTAGCGCCAAGGGCTTTTACCGTGTCATTGTCATGTACCACAAAAGCCAGACGCTTAAAACTCATCTGCTTAAAGTTACTTGGTTTTATGGCGCCCATTACCAAAACCGGCTGTTTTGAAACGTTATGTATGGCCATGCTCTCATAAAATCCATCGACGGCAATGTATGGGAAAGAGCGGTCTTTGAGAATGGTCGCCACCTCTGTTAGGCCGTGTCCATAGGCGTTGGCTTTAAGTACTGGAAAGATAGTTTTTATAGGTGTTAGTGAGCGTAAAATGTCAAAGTTGCTCAAAAGCGCCGAACGCGAAACGGTAATGTGGTTATAAACTTCAAACGGTTTTTCGAGTTTTCCTAAACTCCTGCCAAGCGCATATCTGAGCGACATTTTTATCCTAAAACTGTTTTAAGTAATTCGTACTGAAGGTGACAGTATTTTTTTGCTGGTTGTGCCAGCGCTCTTCGGCGTAGTCTACAAGCTTGGTTACAAGGTCGATGGACGAAATGCCGGCTTTGTTCCAGTTGTGCGAATACAGCCCGCCTGGCAAAGGGTTAATTTCGTTAAAGAAAACGGTTTTGGCTTTGGTGTCGATGAGCATATCAACGCGGGCAATTCCTGCGCAGCCAACGGTTTTATAGACATTTACGCCCACTTGCATTGCTTGGTCATATAGATCTTTTGGAAGGTCGGCCGGGATGGTGCTGTAGCCCTGCGCGCCGCCCTTGCCTTTGCCGCCGCCTTTTTTGCCGCCCTGCATATATTTAGTTTCAAAGTCAAAGAAATCTTCGGGCTTTACGTTTGGCTGTTCCAACATCGCTGGGCGCGGCTCTTCGTTTCCCATAATCGGGAGCGTAACTTCAGCCAGGTTTTGGACGGCTTGTTCTACGATAATTTTGTCATCATAATGCGCGGCAACTTCAAGTGCGTTCACCAGTTCTTCGGGCTTGGTAACGCGGGAAATACCGATGCTGGAGCCCAGGTGGGCTGGTTTTACAAACAATGGATACTCCAGGCCTTTAGTCTTTGCGATGACGGCTTCGTGGTCTCGGGCTAAGTCAGCAGAGGTAAACCATACCCATGGCGTGGTTGGAATGTCCGCGCTGGTAGTAACTTGCTTGGCCAAAACTTTGTCCATAGATATTGCGCTTGCTGCAACACCACAGCCAACATAGGCCACGTTAGCCATTTCAAAAATCCCCATCAATTCACCGTCTTCGCCGTGCGTACCGTGCATGGCTGGGAAGACGATGTCGATTTTTTTATAAGCCTTGCGACCGGCAAACTGGCTTGATTTAACAAGGGTCAAGCCGTCGTCTAGAGAGAGTTGTACTTTTGGCGCTTTTCGCATAAAATCTTCTATTTCGCCAGATTGATACAGTGCAATGTCTTTAAGTTTATTGTCCCAAAACCAGGCACCGTCTTTAGAGATGTAAACAGCTTCCACTTGGTACTGCCGGCTGGCTTCTAGCGGCTTAATAATGCTGCTGAGTGCGGTGATAATTGAAACATCGTGCTCGGTTGAACGCCCACCAAAAATGACTGCTATTGTTTTCATAAGCATCATTATACGCCATTTGTATTTACAATTACAAGCTACAATTAATCGTTAGTATTTGTATGTTTTCGATGTAAATATCCTGCTACGCCTACGGTAGTCGTAAACGCCGTCACCGCCGCAGCAACAACTCCGAGAGTTTTTGCGCGCCGCCTTGGGTTCGCGTATGCTTCCGTGTCTCTTTCGATAAGTCGCTTTACGTTTTCGTGAAACGACTCCGGCGCACCAGCAGTATCCAATAAACCAAAAAATTGTGTCTGACCATTTACGACCGAAATAAGATGCGGCTCAAGCACTGGCAACAACCGTATTAGCTCTTTCATCAGCTCACTTGGCTGTGGGGCGTATTTATCTGCAAACACTGGCATCGCGCGCCTGAGCATTGCCGGCTTGAAAGCAGCATCGGGATAGGTAGCGAGATGGTTAAGCAGTGTGTATTCAAACGGATGAAGCTGTACCGGATTATATTCACCCACTCCAGCCATAAAGCCTTCACGTACAAGTACAAGTGAGGTATCAACCCCATCCAGGCTGGTAAGTTCGACTCTTAGCGACCTAGTTGGGGCTCTTTCAGGCGTAGTTGTCGGTCCAGTCATTTTGCATTAATACCATATCTCCACCAGCTAATTCGTATTGGATATTAGTATAGAACGCCAGCGGGTCGGATTCTACCCGGATAATGCCTTTAAAGCCTTTTGCCTCTAAAGCCGCCTTCATAATGTGGCTGACGCTGTTATGCATAAACACCACGACGTCAGGGTTGGATTTGGCAATCAAATGTCCGATTTCTGTGTGGACTTTTTCGGTTTCGGTTCCCTGTTCTACAAGCCCGGGCGTAACGTACATTTTGCGAGTGGCTGTAACACTATGCAAAAGTTCAAGCCCAGCACGAATGCCTTCAAGGTTGCCGTTGTATGTGTCGTCAATCAGCCAGGCGCCATTAATTTCGCGGGCCTGCATGCGGTGGTCAAACGGCAATGTTTTGGCAATACCAGCTTCGGCTTCTTTTTGGCTGAGGCCCAGTTTTTGCCCGAGCGTAAAGCTCAGTGCCAACGGCGCGACGTTATGTTCGCCGATTAAACTGCTGTGTAAATGTGCTTTTGCTGAGCCTTTATTCATGTCAAACGACGTGCCCGTAATTGCTACTTCAATATTTTTTATAACCCAGCCGTCGCTGCTTTTGGTGCCAAAAACCTGGACTTTATCTTTAAAATCCAATGCTTCTGCGGCTTGTTCTGCCACATATAAATTCTCGGGCTTTACAAAATCCTGGATCGAACTAAGGTCGGCCTTCAACGCTTCAACTGTGCCGTAGCCGTCAAGATGGTTGGGCGCGTAGCCTGTTAAAACCGCAATGTCTGGGTGTAAAAGCTCGCAAAACCTTTTGATATCTCCCGGCTCTCCTTCGCCTAGTTCAAAGATGAGCACTTCTTCTTCGCCCGTTAGCTTGTTTATTATCCAGCGGGCATGGCTGATCGGTACGTTTTTATTCCCAGGCGTTGAGGCAACGATTTTTCCTTCGGCCAGTACGGTTGAAAGTAGTTCTTTGGCGGTGGTTTTGCCGTAGCTTCCCAGGACTACGATTTTAGTAGCTTTGTGGGCCATCAGTTTGGCGCTGGCAACGGCGTAGTCCTTACGGCGCTTAAAGGCAATAAGTTTAACGCCCAGTTTGTTTAGATAGGCTAAAAACAAGATGACAACTGCGGGCTGAACCACAAACAGGCCAACAGCATATGGATAAAGACCTTTAGCGAACAGCAAAACAACACCCGCAAGAATTAATGCTGCCATACCATACGCCAAGACAAGTAAAACCAGTGCTTTTTTAGTTAAAACCAGTTTTTTGCGCTTGATTACGCGTTGGTAGTTGGGCAGGCGGTTTACCCATTTTAAAAACTCGTCCGCGTTATTTTCTACCTGCTGAAGCATGTAAACAAACACATATGGTACCGTTGGCAGATAAATACTAAGGTAGTTTTTTAGCTCTGCTTTTTTGGCGCTCATGAAATAAAAATCCGGATTGAATTTGCAACAACATCTGCGTGTTTTTGATGGATCCAGTGGTCGCCGTTTTTGATAATTTCCAGCGTAGAATGGCTAATTTCACGGTTTAGCGTTTCGGCCATCCAGAGCGGAGTTTCGTGGTCGGCGTTCCCGTTGATAATTAGCGTCGGGATGTTGATTTTTTTGGCATCAGCTTGGATATCGGCGCTTAGGACTTTGCTAATAATGGCTTTATGCACCTTAGAAAAGTCTGGATTATAGTCGGAACCAATCATCTTATAAAACTTCTTTTTGTATTTTTTAGGTACGAAATTGCGCAGCGCAACCGAGGCGTATTTAAGAGCCTTTTTGTATGACTTTCTGTGAGATCGAATCCCGGCAGCAGATATCAAAACTAGTTTATCAGGGCTCAAAATGCCGTTTCCAACCCCATAAATACCAATCTGGCAGCCCATCGAATGCCCAACCAGACTGTAGTCCTTAAGGCCAAGCTTGTTTACAAAAGCCTGCAAAAAATGCGCGTATTCTTCTACCGTTTCAACCTTGTCAGTCATCTGGCTAGCGCCAAAGTTTGGTAAGTCCAAGCTTATGATCCTAAAATCTGCTTTTAACTGCTCAGTAAGCTGGGCGTATGAGCTAACATCATGCATCCAGCCATGCACACAAAGCAAAATCGGACCCGAACCTGTGTCGGTGTAATTGACGAGCGTATCGTTAACGACTACTTGCATAGGTGTGTTCTTTTCACTGATCGAAGTATAACCGTTTTAAGATGCTTTTTACAGGTCTAGAAACCGTTACTAGTTAAGGCTTTGTTTGCTGTAAAGCGTCCCGTCGGTATTCATTGCTGAGAGAACATAGGACACACACTGCGTTTTTGTGGCATTATCGCACCCGCTTGGCTGGACGGTATAGGTGTAAGCGTTTTTTTGCGGCGCTACGGTAAATGTTGTGCCACTGCCATCCGGGTCAGTAAGGGCTTCTTGGTCCAAACCTTTAAAGTTTGCCGAAATGAATGCTGCGCTGTTCATGTCCTTAAGGCTTGGATAATAACCTTTTTGGGCCCAGTAAGCTTCCAGCTGTCCATGCAGGGCGTTAATGTCGGCCTTGCGCTCAACATCTTTAGCGCTTGATTGTATATCCGTAAATGCGGTTGGTCCAAAGCCAAGGCCTCCAAGAACACTGGTGTAGAGATCCTGCACAGACTTGGCGCCAGCTGGCTTGTCGAGCTTAACTTCCGCGTATGAGAATGTCGCGGCAATTTTCATGCTGCTGCTGTCATCACTGCCGTTTATTTCAATCTTCTTAAGCTGGTTGTCTTTTGTTACATATATCGAAACCGTGCCAGTTGTGGTGTTTTTGGCGCTCGTGCTTGGTGAGCTTGAATCTGAACTGTTTGAAGAGCTGCCAGAACATTCCATCGCCTTTTTATACAGGCTGAGGCCTTTAAGATTGCTGGCAAACGCGGACGCTTCTGAGTCGCTTGCAGGGTCAACTAAGTATTTAGTCGTAGCTTCACCGTCAACAGTTTGGCTTGAGCTGCTCTTAACGGTAAAGAGCGGATGCTGTTTGTAAGCTTTCTTAATGAGTGTGACGTCGGCATCATTCAGAGCAAACGAGCTGTCGGTTACACAAGAGGTTTTAAGCCCGAGCGAATCGGTAAAGCTGCGGTCGACAACAAACCACTGGCCGTCAACTTGCTTAATTATAGAGCTAAAGTCCAGGTCAGCGCCCGACGAAGGAATTAGGCTTGTCAAACCGTTCAGATCGCTGGCTTTAAAATACAGGTCTTTGTCGATGTAGCGGATTTCGTAAGGTACTTTTGCCCCGCCAACACCAACTGTCCCAGACAGGCCGACTTGAGATGTTTCGCTATTTAGTGCTAGCTTATAGTCCACAGCGACACCAGTTCCTCCGCTTTTTGGAGAATAATCTACCGTACCGTCAATTGTCACACTCTTGTGTGTGGCAAGATTAGATATTGCGCTGAGGAGCTTGTTTTCTGGCTTATTTGGCACAACGTAGCCAAAGTAGGCTGCGGCCGAACCACCGCCGATAATAAGCAGCGCGCCAATTATTACGAGCGGCAGAACCATTTTCTTTTTAATGCTTTTCTTCTGTCCCTGCATCTGAGACGCACTTACTGGTGCGGCACTTGGCGCGTTCATAAAAGCTGGCATTGGTTGCGCTGGTGCCGCTTGAGCTGGAGCCATTGGCTGCTGCGTACTTGGTGCCGCAGGGTTCATTGGAGCTTGCTGAAAAGCTGCCTGAGGCGCGGGCTGCATTTGAGGCTGCGCTGGGGCAGGAGGTACGTTTGGCGCAGGTGCAGGCTGAGTGTTTGGCGTAGGGGCAGGCTGACCTGCCGGAGGCTGCGTTGGACTAATAATGCCGCCCGGCTGTGGTGGGTTTTCCATGAATTTGTTCCTATTTTTTACTTAAAATCTTATGGAACATACTATACCGCTTTTGGTTACTCTGAACAACCTGAGGAATATATAAACAAAATGTTACAGACTGACAAAAAATAACAAAGATGATACAGTTTGTTTATTAATTAGGATGATAACATTATGGCCACAGGTAGTAACCAGGAGTCAGGCAAAATTCTAGAACCACTAGCTGGCATACCGCTTAAGGGTGGCTATGTCGAGGTTTTTTCCGATCAACCTTGGGATGTAATTAGTCTTGATCCCGAAGACATCGCTGGACTTGTTAAGACCATGCATACCTATGGCCCCTTGCCACACATGAGCTCACTACCTGAAGATTTTACGGAGAGACTCGGTACACTTGGCCGCCCTTTCACCGATGAAGAACGCGCACGTTTAGCTCTCTAATCTTAGCTCACTTTTAAAATTAAAAAGCCCTATCTTACGATACGGCTTTTTAATTGGTGGAGATACAGGGATTCAAACCCTGGGCCTCCGCACTGCCAGCGCGGCGCTCTAATCAGCTGAGCTACATCCCCTTAACGTCACTGTATTTTACATAGCCATTTAACCCCTGTCAAAAGGTTATAAAAAAGACCAATACGCTTTGGTCTTTTTTATGGCTTCAAGCGGGTTGCACCCTATGCTCTTTTTGTTTTTGTTTTAAAATCTTAAAGAGATTTCCGCTCGAACGGGAACTCTTCTATTACACGCTTATGCTTCTAATTTGTCAAGGTAGGTTTTTAGCTGGGTCACTGTCTTTTTTCTTACTGCATAGATATCAAGATCTTTGTCGTCCATTTCGGCGTAGGTTTTTTCGCTGCCTTTTGGGATGAAGATACTATTCCAACCAAAGCCGCCGTCCCCTTTTGGATGCTGGGCAATACTTCCAGGCACTTCGGCATCAAAAATATGCATTTCATGGCCGTCGAACAATCCGAGCATCACACGCGCGGTTGCCGTCCTGTCATCAAAACTGTCTAATAAACGGCAGCACTTTTCCAGGTCAAGTTCGCTTAAAAACCATTTGATAAGAGTGCCTGGTAGCCTACCGAGTGCATTAAAAATAAGAGAAGTATCGTCAATCAACACCGGCTTTTTCAATATTTCGTAAGCTTGGCGCGCTTTATGTTCAACCACCACCCTTGCATCAAGCTCCTGTAGCTCCTCAAGGTCTATATCCTCATGCGGCAGTTCATAGCCAAGCCATTTTTTAACAGCATCAACTTTTCCTTTGTTGCCAGTCACAAAAATAGGGATCATGAAATTAGCTCAATAAGTTTTGCTTCGTCAATAACTTCCGTACCAAGTTTGCGAGCTTTGTCGGCCTTGGATTCACCGGCTTTTGCACCCATGACAAGATAGGTCGTGCCTTTGGCGACTGAGCTTTGGAAAGTGCCGCCGTGCGCCCGGATTTTGTCGGCAGCTTCGTCGCGGCTCATGCTTTCTAAGCTGCCGGTAATTACGATACTTACGCCGACAAGTTTGCCAACCAAGCCTTTGTCGTCTTCTGGCCAGACGTCAATGGCTCGGAATTTGGCCAAAAGTTTTTGGTGTTCGTCGTCTTCAAACCACATTAAAATTGAATCTGCCACGATCTCGCCGACGCCTTCGATGCTCATAAGTTCTTTGTATGAAGCTGTGCCGATCCTATCCAGGCTTTTGAAAGCGCGTGCTAGGTCGATGGCCGTTTGCGACCCAATGTGCCGGATTCCCAGGCCGTATAAAAAACGGCTCAGCTGGGGGTGGTTTTTGTCGGCGATGGCGGCAATGAGTTTACTTGCCGAAATTTCGGCAAAACGATCAAGCTCCAGCAAATCCTGTTTGCGGATGGTATAGATATCGGCAATATCCAACACCAGCTGTGCGTCAATGAGTGCGATGACGTTTTTTTCGCCCAAACCGTCAATATCCAGCGCTGCCCGGCTCGCAAAATGCTCCAGCTCTTTTTTAAGCAAAATTGTGCCGGCGTTGCCTTTTACGCGGTAGACAGCCTCACCGGCTGGGCGTTCAAATTCAAGGTCTGGAAACTGTTTGGCAAGCTCGGCTTTGTAGTCAAACACTAAGGTGTCTTTTGGCCTAAGTTCAGTTAAAACCGATTGAACTTGGGGGATAATATCACCGGCTTTAAAGATAATTACAGTGTCACCAACGCGGATGTCTTTGCGGGCAATTTCGTCGGCATTGTGCAGGCTGGCATGCTGTACTGTTGTGCCCGCTACAACAACCGGGTCAAAAACTGCCACTGGTGTTGCCGCGCCAGTGCGGCCAATGCTAATGGCAATATCGCGTACAACGGTTGTGGCTTCTTCGGCAGCGTATTTGTAAGCTACTGCTCCGCGCGGAGTTTTGCCGACTACGCCAAGTGATGCATAAAGCGCGCGGTCATTTAGTTTAATCACCAGCCCATCGGTGTTAAACTGCAGCGTCTTGCGTTTTTCGTCCCATTCTTTTACAAAATTCATAACATCATCAACAGTATGAAAAACTTTTGCCTCGCGGTTGGCGGTGACGCCAGCGGCCAACAATGCTTCGTATGCATTTGCGTTTGTAGGAACTTCGGACGGGTTTTCGCGAAGTAGATCATATGCCCTAAAATGCAGCGGACGTTCGGCAACTAACTTTGGGTCAAGCTGGCGGATGGTGCCAGCGGCAAGGTTACGCGGGTTCATAAACAGCGGCAAATTTGCATCAGCGCGTTTTTTGTTAAGCGCTTCAAAATCAGTTTTATACATCACAATTTCGCCGCGGACTTCAGTGCGGCCCTGCAGTAAATATTCGTATCCTTTTGCCGGGCGCAGCATCAGCGGCACGTTTTCGATGGTGCGGATATTCATTGTTACGTCTTCGCCAACCCGCCCATCGCCACGGGTTACAGCTTGGGACAGCATTCCATTTTGATAAATAATTGAACACGCCAAACCGTCCATTTTAATATCCACAAAATACTCTGGTGTTTGGCCGGGTGCCAATTTGTCGGTGCGTACAATCCATGCCTCAACTTCTTCACGGCTAAAGACATCATTTAGGCTAATCATAGGGAAAAGATGTTCGACTTTTACAAACTTATCCAGCGCCACACCCGCCACACGCTGGGTTGGGGAGTCGGGCGTTATAAGGTCCGGGAATTGTTCTTCTAGCTGTGAAAGCTCGTGCTTTAGGCTGTCTGCCGCTGCTTCGCTCATGGTCGATTGATCCAGGACATGATAATGGTAGCGGTAGTCCGAAATTAAAATACGGAGCTTTTTTATACGCTCTTCAGCTTCTAATTTAGTCATTAATTAATATACCTCAATACTTTTATATTAGGCTCCTGTACAAAGTATAAAGGTAACTATGAACTACGCCCAGGATTAAAATAGTAAAAACTAAAAATATCACTTCCGCGGCAATTGGGATATAAATTATCAGCGGCAACAAAACCACCGCTGCCGCAACTAGCAGTGCAACTGGCAGAAACAAAACTTTTCTCATAACCAGCACCCGGCGGAAACGCACCAGGTCTTTAGCAGCCCGGAGCGACTCCCACGGCTTGGCATTTGGCAGGGTCACAATATAAAGCGCAAACATCGTGCTGCTGAGCATATACAGTGTCCATGCCAGTCCAGCCAGCAATATCGCAATGCCTACGCCTCTTTGAAAATATCCAACCAAGAGCCCATTTGTCTGCACGCTGCTGTAAAGCGATGCCACAATTAACGCCGGTAAAAGCTGCACGATCATAAGCAATGCAACGCCCAAAAACGGCACGAGCTGTCCGGTACTTTTATAAAAACTCTCCTTAATTCCTGCCTTTGGATATTTCCCGAAAGTATTTCGTAGTGCCCAAATGAGCGCAAGACTGGTTAGGGTAATAAGTAGCATTTGGTAGACACCGCCAGTTTCGCTGCTTGTTGTGCCGGCCGTCCCAAGCAGCAGGCCGAACAATGCCACGCCCGAGCTGAAACTATTCTGTTTGCCTTTGAAGGTAGAGTTTAGATTGGCGCGCAGGTCTCCAAGCTTAAAGTTGGCACTAAAACCTTTAATAAATATTACGTATAAAATTGCATAGACCAGCAAGATGCCTAAGAAAAGTTTTTTATGCCTGTACAGGTGGCGGACTGATCTGCCAAGTACAACCCACGCTGTTGGCAAAGTTTTTAGCTTTTGGGCGGCTTTAAGTTTTGCGGCGCGCTGTTTGCGTTTTTGCTTACGACCGAGTTTTTTTAGCCTGGCGCCATTGTCAGACTTTATTATGCGCGCTTGTTTTGCAACTGGTTTTTTTACAACTTTTTTAGAAACAGCCGTGTCTTTTTTGGGAGCCTTTTTTGCCGGCATAATTTGTTAGGCTTTCCGGCCCATTTCGCGCAAGCGGTTAATCCGGTCTTCGATTGGCGGGTGGGTACTAAACAGGTTTGTGATGCCGTGTTTTTTAAGCGGGTTAGCAAAAAACAAATGCGAGGTGGAGGTGTTTTGCTTTTTTAAAGCCGAACCAGATTGGCCTATTTTTGCCAGCGCGCTTTCGAGGCCTTCTGGATAACGGGTTGTGATTGCGCTGGTCGCGTCGGCCAGATATTCGCGTTGACGTGAAACCGCAAGCTGGATTAGCGTCGCAATCACTGGTGCTAAGATAGCGGCAATAATCCCAAGGATAAAAAAGATCTGGTTGCTATCGTCGTCACCATCACCAAACCACGCCATACGCAGCATTATGTCTGCCAGCAGGCCAATGACGGCCGTCAGCGCAAAGGCAATAATGTTTACCCGGATGTCGTAATTTTTAATATGGCCCATTTCGTGGGCAATCACACCCTGGAGCTCCGCGTCGTCCATAATATCCATCAGCCCGCTCGTGACACAAACGGCCGAATGCTCCGGGTCACGTCCGGTGGCAAAGGCGTTTGGGCTGGGGTCGTCCATCATATATATCGCTGGTGTTGGGAGGCCGTCGGTAATTGCCAGGTTTTCAACAATCCGATAAAGCCGTGGATTGTCGGCCTTGGCAACGGGCTGGGCGCCGTTAACTGCCAAAGCGACTTTTGAGCCAGTGTAGTAACTAATGACGGTATAAATCAGCGCGCCGACTAATACGCCGATGGTAATGCTTGGACGCCCGCCGCCATAAACCTTGCTAAACACCCAGCCCAAGCCACCAACAATAAGGATGAAGAAAGCCATAATAATGACTGTCCGTCGTTTGTTTTCGGCTATGGCGCTATACATTCACGTCTCCAGGAATTAGGTAGGTGCTAGAAATTAACGGCTACTGGTGCGTCTACGGCTGCACGGTCTGATTCTGCAACATCAAAGAATTCACGGTCTTTGTTAAAGCCAAGCATGCCGGCAAAAATGCTGGTCGGGAAAACTTTGCGCTTGGTGTTAAAGTCACGGACAACACCGTTATAAAAGCGGCGTGAAGCCTGGATTTTGTCTTCGGTGTCAACAAGCTCGGCCTGGAGTTCTTTGAAGTTTTCGTTGGCTTTAAGCTCTGGGTAAGCTTCGGCAACAGCAAAGATGCTCTTCATGGCTGTCTGGAACTGGTTTTCGGCCTTGGCAGTGTCGGCTGGACCCGATGCGTTAACCATGGCGCTGCGGGCAGCGGTTACGTCTTCAAAAACGGTCTTTTCGTGAGTTGCATAACCTTTAACGGTGTTTACGAGGTTTGGGATAAGATCCAAACGGCGCTTCATTTGGACGGTAATGTCGCTCCAGGCCTCTTCGGCACGGACATTTAGCTTAATAAGGCCGTTATACATGCCGGCAAATACTGCCACCAAGACAACAACGATAGCGATAATAACAAAAATCATCATTTTAACTCCGCTTTAGTTTATATAAATAGTATAGCACTTTACTTGAGAGAAAGCTGAGAATTTACGTGTTTTATAAAGCTGGTGACTCATGGACTTGCCTCGCTAGTAAACTAGCGACCCTCGAACGAGTTCTCGGGCTTCGGGTCGGGGAGCGCCACTGGCGCTCCCGTTCAAGTCCCAGCCTGCAGCCAACTAAAAAAGCCATACCTTGCGGCATGGCTTTTTTAGTTGGTGCGAGAGGAGGGACTTGAACCCTCAATCCTTGTGGGAAACAGATTTTAAGTCTGTCGCGTATACCATTCCGCCACTCTCGCGTTTATCCCTACGTAAGCCAACTGTAACCGCGTGTCATACATTAGCATAAAATAAGGTTTCAACTGGGGTCCCCGCAAAGCCTGCTTTGTGGGGTATGGAGGCACCTACCGGATTCGAACCGGTGTACGAGCTTTTGCAGAGCTCTGCCTAACCACTCGGCCAAGGCGCCTTAAAGAACAGGGACAATTATAACTGCTTGTCTTAAGATCAACAATGAATGCTTACTTTTCATGGCATATTTTTTTGCAAAAACATAAGGGTTAAAGGTACTCTATAGGCATGTCGTCCGCTCTTAGTAAACGTTCAAAAGCTGGCATAGCCGGCCTTTCATTCGGTGCCTTAGGCATTGTTTTTGGCGATATCGGCACCAGCCCGCTGTACTCGGTAAATGAAATCTTCTTCGGGCGCGCCCATCCAGCCCAATCCGCTAGCAACATTTTAAGTCTTATCTCTTTAGTTTTATGGTCATTGATTTTAGTCGTGGCCTTCAAGTACGTTTTTTGGGTTCTGAGGGCAGACAATGAAGGCGAAGGCGGTGTTTTTGCACTTTTTGCACTCTTAAAGGCTCATAAAACCAAGGTAATTTTGACCGTTTCTTCCCTGTTAATTATTGCCGCCGGCCTGCTTTTTGGCGACGGTATTATCACACCGGCCATTAGCGTGCTTTCGGCGGTTGAAGGACTTAAGGTTGTGAGCCCCGGTCTTGCGCCCTTTATCATTCCCATTACGCTCGCAATCCTAACCGGCCTGTTTGCAATCCAGTCTCGTGGGACATCAAAAATCGGCAAGCTATTCGGGCCGGTTATTTTTATTTGGTTTATAACCATCGCGCTTTTGGGCCTTCACCAGATTGTTTCGGCACCGGGAATTTTAAAAGCCTTTGACCCATATTATGCCGTCCACGCCTTTACGCTTTTTTCTTTTTCAAAGCTGCTTATTGTACTGGGTTCAGTCATGCTGGTCATTACCGGGGGCGAAGCACTGTATGCCGACATGGGACACTTTGGCCGGCTGCCAATCCGCCTCAGCTGGTTTGTGGTGGTCATGCCTTGCTTAATGCTTAACTACCTTGGACAAGGCGCTTTTTTGCTCCAGGGCAAAACTGTCGTTGGCGGCAACTTATTTTATAGCCTGGTGCCTTCTGCCATTTTGGTCCCGGTTGTGCTGCTGGCTGCCATGGCCACTGTCATTGCCAGTCAGGCTTTAATTTCTGGCGCGTTCAGTTTGGCCGCGCAGGGCGTCAACCTTGGTCTTTTGCCGCGTCTGAGGATCCAGCACACGCACGAACACCACGCTGGGCAGATTTACATTTCGTTTGTTAACTGGGCACTTTATATTGGTTGCGTCATTTTGGTTATTACTTTTGGCAGCAGCGCCAAGCTGGCCAGCGCCTACGGCCTAGCCGTCTCGGGCGTAATGGTCATTACTACCCTCAGCATGATTTTGATTGCGCAGAAACTCTGGAACTGGTCCAAGGCCACAAGCATTATTTTATTTGTGCCGCTGCTGGCGCTCGACTTTATGTTCTTAACTGCCAACAGCCTAAAATTTTTGGATGGCGGTTACGTGCCGCTTAGCATCGGCCTGATACTCTATATTATTATGGTCACTTGGCGCTGGGGCAAACGCTACTGGAACGCCACGCTGGACGACTTTTCGACCATTACGATGGCCGATGCACTGGAGCTTAAACAACACCAAAGCCATCCGTCTGAACGAAGTCTGCTGATCCTAACCAACCACCATGCCACCAAGCTCACCGACAAAGTCCCGCCGCTGCTCGAGCTTTTTATCAACCGCTACCACACACTGCCGGAGCACATTATTAGCCTGACGATTGTGCGCAGCCGGACACCATATGTTGACCCTAAAGAGCGCTATAACATCACACAGTTTGAGAATGACCCCGTCAAAGGCACAAGTTTGCTTTCAATTGCAGCCAACTTTGGCTTCTTGGAGCAAACCGATGTTGAACAGGTCATTAAAGACATTGCCTCGCGCCAAGACCTGACGCCAAACGACAATATGAAAGACTGGATTATTAGTGTCGCCCGCGAGCGCGTTATCGCCAAGCAGTCGAACCTGCTGCTGCGCCTTCGCACCATTCTCTACAGCCTTCTGGTCAACAATGCGACGCCTTCGTACGAGTACTACGGTATGGGCGAAGATTCACGTCTTAACGCCGAGCTGATCGCTGTTAAGATCTCCTAAGACGCTTTGTTTTTTGATATAATTAAATGATGGGATTACGTAATCAACTCTTAGGCGCAGCTCTTTCAACCAGTATGGCATTTGGCGCTCCTGGGTTAGCTGAAGCCGCTCCAACTAATTACTATCCAGGAACCGAAACTGCCACGGATTGTCCAACCAGTGTCAAAAATCTTGGCGAAGTTACACCTACCTGCATGAAGGCCGCACAAGCACTTTTGCGAGCCGACGGCTTTGTTGACCCAACCATTGCGTATGCAGTTGGCGCGTTTCAGATTGAGGCAGGTATAACTTCCCAAAATCAATCAGGCTTTGGAAACATTGGCCCAGCTACATACTCATCGATTATGAGCGGTGCCGGCATAGCCAAAATGAATAGCGCAAAAGATAAAAGAAATAATGCAGTCGTCATTGATAAGTCCGACCAGACAATTGTTGCCTACAGATATGGAAAAGTGTTGCTTGCCGATCTTACTTCAACCGGTAAATCTACCTCTTACCAAGACCGCGAAACGGCAGACGGCAGCTTTGTCGTGCAGCGCAGCCGTACGAGCGAGTCGGGCTGGGTGCACTCAGACTTGGAAGCGAATGGCGCGGAACCTCAACTTTACAGGCCAAGATATGTTAACGGCAAGGTAGCCGTGCATGGTACAAGAGTCGTAAGCCATCTCGGGAGAAAAGACAGTCATGGCTGTGCCCGCACTAACCCTTCTTTTCAGGACGCACTTATTGCGGCAGGTGTCTTGGATATTGGTGACACAGTTATTATCCAGGAATAAGCTAAACGGTGATTTCTTTAGCAGATGGGAATGAGTTGTAGCCGGCTACTGCAAAGTAGCGGCCGTAGGCACCAGTGTCGTAGATGGCGACAACATCACCAATTGTTGCTTTATGTAAAACGCGTTCGGCAATTTCTTCTGGGTTGCCTGGAGCTGGTGTTAATATATCGCCAGATTCGCAGTTGTGTCCAACTACTACGTAACTTTTAGTTTCCTCGCTGTTGTTCAGCACTTCAATCTGGTGCTGTGCGCCGTACATGGTTGGCCGGATAAGGTCATTCATCCCTGTGTTAAGGCGTAAAAATGTACGGCCATGAGGACCTGTATCTACAATGTCCGCAACTTGCGCCACAAGCGTACCTGCGTGCGCGACCAACCAGGTTCCTGGTTCTAGTTCCAAAGATATTTTTCTGCCTGTTTCCGCAGCAAACGCCTCAAGCTCCGCCGAAAAAACGGCGCCAATAGTGCCCATATCCGCTTCTTGTTCGCCCTCGTAGCGGCAGACTTTAAACCCTCCACCTATATCCAAGCTAGTTACGCCTGGCATATCTTTAACTATATTGAGCGAACTTTTAATAACTTTTTCCCAAATGTCCGGATTGGCACCCGAACCATAATGAATGTGCAGACGGTCAACCGCTACATTATTTTTATCACATAGCGCCAGCGCATCGTTTAAATATTCGTGCCAGAGTCCAAAGCTCGAGTTTTCGCCCCCTGTGGTTGTCCGGTTTGTTCCGCCAGCGCCAACACCTGGGTTAATCCGCAGCCCTACTTTGCCAGGATGATTTTCGGCAGCCATAAAAAGCCCTAATTGATGCATCGACGTTGCCACAAACAAAACGCCGAGTTCCAACAGTTCTTCAAGATTATGCGCTGGCTGCTGCGAAGACAAACTTATTTTTTCTGCCTCCACGCCCATTTTCATAAGCTCCATCACCTCGTAGCTGGAGCTAGCATCAAACTGTATGCCTTTTTGATTAAATAAACCGATGATGTCAGGATTCATATTTGCCTTGGCGGCATAGCGCGGCATGTATCCAAAAGGCAGATTAAGGCCAAGCAAAATATCAGCCTGCTCATTAAGCGAGGCCAACGAGTTTATATACAGCGGCGTGCCGTGCTGCGCGGCTAGTTCAAGCAGCTTTTCTTTCGGGAGTTTATGGTTCATATGAGGGGTAGTATACCCTATAAACACGTGCGCCAAGCTAATGTACGTGCGTATTATCTACCGAGTATTTTATATGCGTGACCAACTCGGTAGTACGTGCCTCAACTGGTTTTAAATGCAGGCCTTCAGGCATATCCAAAAATAACCTCTGCCCTTTGCCGACAAAAGCCGGAGCGATGTGCAGCCAAAGCTCATCAATAAGTCCTGCGGCAAGATATTGGTTGATCGTATTCGCGCCGCCAGAAATGGCGATGTCTTTGTCACCCGCGGCTTCTTTAGCAAGCCTAAAGGCTTCTTCAATTCCGTCAGTTACAAATGTAAATGTCGTACCGCCTTCCATTGTAATCGGCTCGCGTTCGGAGTACGAAAGTACAAACACAGGGCCATGATACGGTGGGTTATCGCCCCACCAGCCTTTCCACTCTGGGTCATTTTGCAAGTTTTTTGGCCCAAACATATTGCGGCCCATTATGAATGCCCCGGCACTTGTCAGTGTTGCAAGTTCTGCCTCGTGCTTTTCCGGCTCTTCAAACATCCACCTGTGCAGTATGTTTTCTGTCATGTCGCCCATCGGTTTTTCAAGCGTCATGTTTTCGCCCGCCACAAATCCGTCCAACGAAACTGCTACACCACAAGTTACTTTGCTCATGCCCTAATTATAGCAAACACAACTAAAGGACTATAACGTCTGCAAGATTGGCTTTTGCACCTTTTAATAAGGCATAGGTGAGCTTGTCCATAGTCGCGCCTTCAAATATGGCATACTTTACGGCCGAGTGATGAAAGGATACGTGGCGTAAATCTGTGTTTTTAAATGACGTGGTTTTTAGTGAAGATCCGCTAAACATACTGCCCTCTAAAACTAAACCTTCAAACGAAATCCCTGTTAAGTCAGAGCTTTTAAATTCGGTATTAATGAGTTTTGCTCCAGTAAATGAAGCGCCCTTTAAGGCCGAAGCGCTAAACTTTGCACCGCTGAGGTCTGCATTTTCAAAATTTACATTGCCCAGGTCTGCCCCTGTAAAAACTGCGCTGGTTAGGTTAGCGCCCACAAAGCTTGCGCCCTTTAAAGCGGAGCCTTTAAACTTTGCCTCACTCAAATCTGTCCGGTCAAAGTTTGTATCCATAAGCGCGCTGCCGCTAAAATCTTTGCCTGCCAAGTTACTGTCGGTGAGGTCGGCTGCTCGTAAATCCGTACCCTTGGCGGAAGCCTTACTGCCGGCCGGTTCCTGGGATGTGTGAGGGACTTGTTCCATAATTTCCGACACATCACCAAGTGAATCCACAACACTTTGATAAGCTTCGTCCTCGGTTTTGCCAGAGGCCACAAGGTCGTTATATTTTTCAAGCAAGTTTGCATGTAGTTCGCTTACCACGTCTTTGCGGCTTGGGAAGTCGCCATAGGGCGCAAACGCCTCGTCTAAAAATTTTTGTAGTTTGTCTTCCATAATTTCTCCTTTATAAAAGTTCGTCTAGGATACGCTTAGCATAATCCCAGTTTTGTTTATTAAGTTTATATACCTTTTGCCCGCTGCCCGTTATTCGGTAATACTTGCGCCGCCCGCCCTGGCTTTCGTCGCCCCAATACGAAATAATGTGGCCGTCGTTTTCCAAGCGTTTTAGGCTGGAATACATCGTGGCTTCTTTTAGCTCATACAGCTGTGCGGAATGCTCAAATACGAGTTTTGTAATTTCGTAGCCATACTTGTCGCCGTCCACAAGAAGCTTGAGGATGATGGTGTCGGTATGCCCACGTAATAAGTCGCCTGATAACTTTTGATCGATCATGATTACACTGTAAGCCATATTACTATGACTGTCAAGGTAATTTTTATTCTTTGTACTGTAGCTTAAATTTCTTTATAAAATACTACCGCCATGCTCTCGGCAGTGGCGGTAGTATCATGCGAACTTACTTGGATCGATCGTCTAATGTAGCAGAGCTGGCATTACGATAAACCCAGTTTATCGACTCTAGTGCTGCCTGCTTACTTGCGTAAGCTTCGGCCCAACAGACAACCTGGTTGTTCCCATCCGACTTTAAGTGCCAGTACCACTGGTTATCTTTTTTACTCTGCCATAATACGAATGTTGCCATTGTAGATTCTCCTGAATATGTTATTGATGTATTTATCCAGATCTGCTACAATTACAGTGATCTGGAAAGAAGGTTCTCAAGCCCAATTTTCTGGTTTAAAGAGTCTCGGTAGCTATTACTGTCGAGCCTCT
>JAQGGW010000007.1 GCA_028289135.1 Candidatus Saccharimonadota bacterium | reverse complement strand
GGGCTAGGGTTGTTGAGCGGGCAATCGGTCGCGTCTGGGTTGGTAACGCCCAAAATTTCATATGTCAACGCGGAACCGGCGGATATACTTGCTGCTGTACGCGTTATGTAAGGGGCACCATTAGTCGTGTTTACTAAGGTAAAGCCCGTAGCACCTGTTTGTGTACCCATAGTGGTACCGGAACCAAAAGTGTCAGTATGAAGTCCAGCTGGCATCGTGCATATGCCGGCAGCCAAGGTGCAGTACTTAAACTCAATAGAACCAATAGCCGGCGCACCGACGTTTGGAACTGTAAAAGCAAATTCATGATCCACTACTCCGCTCCGTTTTGAACCGCCATCGGTAGTTGGGCCATGAGCCTGGAGGGTTAGGCTGCGAACCGATATTTGATCAGCCGAGACTGGATGCGGCGCAAACATGCTAACAAACATGCTGAACATCAAGATACTCACTAATAGAATTAGTGAAATTGGTCGGCGTGATTTTTTAATTATTTTTTGCATTTTTTGTTTTATTTAGTTGACTGTTTATTCATCAACTATAAGTGTTACCACAGGAGTTTAGCAGACATTTTCTTAGCTTGTCAATGATTTAAGCATAAAAACAATAGAATCTGTGGATAAGTTAAAAAGTGGCAGTACAAAGAATAGTCTGGTCTGCCGAATATATCCCGCCTTGCGTCAAACTGCTGACATTTATTATGTAGCTCATTGTATAAACAGTCACCCCGGAACTTTTTGGCCCGGTTACTACAGTTTCCCCGCTCACATAGCGGTAGTTATTAGAAGTCCCATAATTAGCCGAAGCCGATCCAAAGCCAAACTGCCCATGATCTGGGTTGGCACCAAATGATGACGGCGAAGTGTTAGCCACCAGGTTTATCCCAAATTGCTCCACGCCCACGGTCGAAGGCCCGGTTGAAGCCATAGAGTCAATTGTATGCACACCATTACTCGGCGCATTACCCAGCACCTGCACCACATAGCCATAGCTGGTGTAGTCCAGTACGGCAAAGGTAGAGGTTGTGGTAGCTGTAGTAGTAGCAGAAAAACTGCCGAAGTTAACGCTTGATGATGCTACCGCAAAAGATAAAGCTGGCTCATCTGTTGTTTCGTGCCCGGCATTAATCTGTGTCAAAGTACCCGTACTGTTACCAAAACCAATAATCCCACCAGATGTAAGGGCCTGGTAGCCTGGCGACGATGTCTTGGCCGTACCAATCCCCCCAACCGAAGGTTCGCTTATACGATAATTGGTCGAAGCCAAAGCGCTCACTACCCCCATAGTCACAACAAGGCTCACCAGCCCCGCCCCCAGCACATAAACTCCCATCAAAAACTTCCGCATAGGTTAATTGTTCTTTAAACGCGAGCTTTTTGCAACTTATGCCGAACTAAAATCAGCATTAGCACCCGAAAGCCTCACTCCTTGGAAGTTTCGGCACATTGATTTAGACCGCTCAGAGACAGTTTTACGCTATTAAATCAATGTGCCGAAACTTCCCGCCACACTCACCATGTATATGAAAGCTTTGTGAAGCGGCCGGAGCCAAACCTACTACCGGAAATGGCGGCTACCAGAAAAAACTGATGAAAATGTCTGTATGCCATTACGAGCTCCGAGGACTAGCCCTTTAGGGCCGACCATAGGGAGTCCCGCAGGAGCCGAATGGTATACAGATATTTTCAATCATGTTCTTTTCTGAGTCGGCAGTTCTGGCAGGAGGTTTGGCCATAGAAGTTTGCTTCTCTTGTCATTAATAAGTGGGGGGTATCAATTTCATGAAATTAACCACGAGCGCTATAATAAGACGGAAAGAAGAGGAATAACGTTAAGATGGACACACCCCCATCGCCAGATGCGCCCACAGACGGCGCGCCGGCTGCCGAAGTACTAAAGCCCCGGGTCGTTGATGCCGCTGCCACCACAACGGCCGCTACCGCACCGACTAAACTTTCCGCCTCCTCTGAAGCGGGTAAAAAACAACGCCGCCGTTCCTACCGCCCGAGCCACAAAGCAACCTTCATAGCCATCGCCGTGGTGGTGGTTATTCTTGCCATCAACGGCGTCGTGCTGGGCTTTGTGCTCAAGGGCAAAAAACCCGACAACGCAAATACCGGCCAGGTGACAATCAACGCTGATGCGCTCAGCAAAGTCGGCGTTAATAAAACAGCCATCGGCAACTCGGGCGTCCAGCTAACTGTCGACCCCGACGCCCAGTTTAACGGCAAACTAAAAACCGCCGGCGATGTCACAGTTGGCGGTCAACTAAAGCTAAACAGCAAATTTAACGCCAATGACGCCGCCCTTGCCCAACTTGAGGCAGGCAAAACTTCCTTAACCGAGTTAAACGTAAGTGGTGCCACAACTCTTAGCGCTCTAACTATGCGCGGTAATCTTACGGTTGCAGGTTCAACCACGCTCCAAGGTGCAGTCACCATACAGCAACTTTTAACCGTTAATAACAACCTAAACCTGCTGGGTAACCTTGCTGTTGGCGGCACAATCTCAACCGCTGGTTTTGTTGCCCGCAACCTCACATCCACCGGCACATTAACCATCGGCGGACATATTATAACCAGCGGCCAAATTCCAAATTTTGGGGCCGGCAATGCTCTTGGTTCAAACGGCACAGCGGCCATGAACGGCAACGATTCTGCCGGCACAATCTCAATCGCCATTGGCGTTGGGGCAAACCCCGGACACATAGGCACCGTCGCCTTCCGTACCCAATACGCCACCGTTCCCCGTATTGTTTTAACAGGCATTGGCACTGGCGCCGTTTTCTACATCGTCAACCCAAGCGTTGCCGGTTTTAGCGTCTATGTTGCCAGCGCCCTGCCTCCTGGGGGTTATGCCATCAACTACATCGTCGAGGAATAACTCACACCCCACAAGGCAGGCCTTGCGGGGACCGCATAATGTAAGCTTTTCTAATTCTAATGTCTTTTAGAATGGGTTACAGTTCATTCCATTCAGCAAAAAGACCGGGCCAAGCCCGGATCTTTTTGATTAAAACACGACAGCCTCACATATTTACAAACAGCATAACTTCGTCACCGCGAACCCCAACAACCCCCCCAGTAGTAGGAAAAGTAATAGTCTCAGTGTCGGTCTGGATAGCCACGTCACCGCCAATAATAACTGAGAAAAAGTCAGCGTGCCCTGGCAAAATATCGAACCTGCCGATCCGGTTGCTGGCAGTCACAATCCGCGCTTGGCCTTCGTAATAAACCTGGAACGGCGCGCGCGCAATTACTCTGAGCTGGGTGTCATCTTTTTGGTGTTTCATGCGGCTTTAACGGCTGCCTCGGCCGGCTTAGTTTCTTTTGCATCAGCAGTTTTTGTTTCGGCTGCAGGCGCTGCTTTGGCATCGGTTTTTTCGGCTGGTTTTTCTGACGTAGCAGCTACTGGAGCGGTAGGCGAAGTGGTGCCAGGTTTTGCCTCTTCTTTTTTATCCTTATCTTCAGGCGGTGCGGTATCATTCAAAATCGCTTCAATCCCGTCAAGTGTTTGATCGCGCGTAAAAAACTGCCCTGGCTTGCCGCTAAATTTTTCTGCAACCGAAAAGTCCTGCGAGAAAAATTCAATCAGTTTTTTAGCGCTTTGGTAATCTTTTCTATCGGCTGGAGAAAGCTCGTTTTCACCGACAATGGCGATGATGTTTTTTAGTGAATCGTACTTCTGCATAATGGCCTGCACCTTGCCGACAAGATCATAGTGGCGCTGGCCAACAATCTGCGGGGTCAAAAGCGAAGACGTGGTTTTAAGCAAATCAACGGCCGGACGGATACCCTGCTCTGCAACGGCACGGCTGAGTACCAGCACCGAATCCAGCTGCTGTGAAATCGCCACAACCGCGGGGTCGCTCAAGTCGTCGGCGGGGATATAAACGGCCTGTACGCTGGTAATTGAGCCTTTGTCGGTTGAACTTAAACGGTCCTGCAAACGCCTAAGCTCTGAATAAACAGTCGGCGAATAGCCGCCTTCCGATGGAATTAAACCAAGGTTTGTCGACAACTCCGTCAGCGCCTGGATGTGCCGGTAAATGTTGTCCACGAAGAACAAAATGTCTTTGCCTTCTTCGTCCCTAAAATACTCTGCGGCCGTGGCAGCCGCTGGCCCCACCATCGAACGAATGGCCGGCGTGGCATCCATCTGCCCAAAGAACATCACCGTGTTTTTAAGCACATCACTTTCCTTTAGCGTCACATACAGCTCGTTACCTTCGCGGATACGTTCACCGACACCGCAATAGATTGAAAGCGCGCCCTTTGTACTCTGCGTGACGTTGTGGATCATCTCCATCGTAAGCACTGTCTTGCCGACACCGGCACCGCCGACAATGCCAATTTTGCGGCCCTTAACAAACGGCGTTAAGAAATCGATAACCTTAAGGCCTGTTTCCAAAAGCTCTAAACTTTGTTTGTCACGGTATGTTTTTATGCCCGACGCTTCGCTAATTACCCGGCGGTTTTCGGTAATGCCCGGCCCATCGTCCAGCGGTTCGCCAAGGGCGTTAAATACCCGGCCCATAGTTGCCGGGCCCACCGGAACACTGACCTTTTTTTGGCTCCGGCTAACAGCCTGGCCGCAGCGCAGCATCTGGCTGTTGGCCAGGTTAATACAAACTGCGCGGTTGGCGCGGAAAAAGCTTACTTCCAAAAATACGTCTGGATAATCATCAATAATCAACAGCTCCCGTTCATCTGGCCGTACGCCGGTAATATCCACCTCCACCGTTAGCCCGCGCAGCGAATGGATTATGCCGACAAGCTGCTTTGGATCTTTGATATAAGCGGGCTTTACCGGTGCCGCAGGGGCTGCTGGCTGAGGTGCAGCCACGGCAGGCGCAGCCTCGGCAACAGCAATTTTAATAGGCACAGCAACAGGTGTTTTTGATTTATCCATTTTCGGCCAGCCTTTGTCTCTTTTTACGTTTTAGCCCCACCATAACCTCACGCGAACGGCGGTCGTTTTCGCTTCGTTTTGCCCGGTGAAAATCAAGACTGTAGTAATTCATAAGTTCCCACGCCCGCTTTTTGGCGGTAGCCATAGCGTTAAAACGGCTGGCATCCTGCGCCAAGCCCGACTCCAAAATCGCCTGGCTAAATGCCAAGTTCATCATGGCAATTTCCATAATTTCCGCAATCTCTTCAAGCGACGGTTCAAATATTGTATCGTCGGCAGTCATAATCTCTTCGCCCTCGTCCGCTTTTTCACTCATCTCGCGGATGCGTGAATGCAGGTCCAGTTTTTTAATTCCCTGCACGCCGAGTGATATATATTCCTCATAATAAACGGTAATTTTGGAGTAGTTAATAATAGCCTCAATCACCGGGCTGACATCGACATAATCATCGCTTGTCGGCACCTGGAAATAGCGTTTGTATGGGATGCCGCCCTGCTTAAGCTGGTTGGCGCCGTGCGTCCCAAGCACCACAATATCAGTGTTTGAACTGTCATAATCTCTCAGCATCGTTTCGATCAACCGCTGGTCAATATCACCGCTCAAGCCCGCCTCGGCCGAAATAATCACAAAGACTTTTTTTGGGTTAATTTCCTTATCATCGATGTGCGTAATGCGTGTGCGCGGGTCAATCCGGATCGAACTATAGCGCTTCCAAAGCAGCTCAAAAAACTCTTTAGAAAGCTCAACTTTGTTCTTAATTTTTGCCACTTTCGTACTGGCAATACTTTCAAAAACGCCCGTCAAATCACCAACTGTTCCAATCTGCTGGGACTCTTTTTGGATGGCACTAGCTCTTCGCATGGGCTGCCTTTTCCTTTCGGGCCGCTTCATCCATTTCGGCTTCAGTTTCAGTTTTTGGGGGCTTAATCCCGGGTTCTGGTCCAGTTATAGTTACCGGTGCTTTTTCACCAGCTTTTAATACAATTTTAATCGGGCTGGAATACTTCTTTAAAAGCTCTTTTTCTATCCGGTCATAATCGGCTTCTTCTTTTGCTTCAGCCGAACGCTCTGTGGCTTCTTTTTTGAGTGCCGGAATGTCAAATTCCAGCTCGCCTTCGCCAAGCAATAACGTTTCCAAAATAAGCTGCTGCGTAGCCAATGTGTGCCGCTCTTCTGGCGGCTGCTGCAGCGCCGCATAGATCAGCTTACCGGTTTGCAGGTCGATGCTTGCTTCTTTGGAAAGGCTCGAACCGAAGTGTGAAAATTCTTCGGCTTGTTTGTACTTGGCAAGCTTTTTAAACAGAGTACTGGAAAGCCGTTTTTGCCTGCCTGTTTGCGCCTGGCCGCCGACACGGCTCACGGACAAACCAGCGTTAACGGCCGGGCGGATTCCCTTGCGGAACAGTCCAAGGTCAAAGATAATCTGACCGTCGGTAATCGACATAATACTGGTCGAAAGATAAGCCGTAATGTCATCGTTTGGCGTAATAATTACCGGCAGCGCAGTCAGGGTTTTGTCGGTTGTCAGCAGCTTGCCCGCACGCTCGAGTAAGCTTGAGTGGGCATAGAAAATATCACCCGGATAAGAGTCGCGGCCCGGGTCGATTTCTTGCAGCAACGAAAGCTGCCGGTAGGCCTCTGCATGAGAGCTTAAATCGTCATAAATAATAATTGTGTCACGGCCGCCATACCATATGTTTTCGGCCATGGCGCAGGCCGAATACGGTGCTAAATATGACTGTGTTAATGAATCAAAAATGTCAGCCAAAACCACAATCGTGTGCTCCATCGCGCCCGAATCACGCAGGCCGGCAAGAAGCATTTCGATGTCCACTTTGCGCTTGCCAATCAGCACATAAACCACCACGCGGTCGGTGCCTTCCTGGCTGGCGCTCAGCTGGCTTAAAAACGTACTTTTACCAGACTTACTGTCGCCCAAAATCGCGATACGCTGCCCCAATACTACCGGGAAAAACATGTCCACCGCCGACACGCCGCTGGCCAGCTGTTCGTTTAGCATGCTCCTAGCCATAATTCCGGGCGCCGGGTTAAAAATACCTGACTTTTCTTTGGCCGCAACCGGCCCTTTGCCGTCCAGCGGTTCGCCCATTGCCGACACGACCCGGCCCACAAGTTCTTTGCCAACTGGCACGCTCAAGACGTCGTTTTGTACCACGGCCAAAGTCCCCGGCTGCATTTTTTCGGAATCAATATTAAACAAAATTACCTTGTCCGCATAAGCTTCGCGTACCATCCCGCGCTGCCCGTCTTCAAACAAAACCTGCGAGCCCAAACGCACGCCTTCAAGCCCCTTTACTTCAATAATAAAGCTGTTGCTGGCCACTACTTCGCCAGTCAGGCCGTTGGCCTCCACGAGAGCTTGGAATGTCTGGTTATCAAACATGGCGCAGCACCTCCGGAAACTTAGCACGGTTGGCCAAAATCATGCGTCTAAATGACCAGTCGTGAATGCGGCTGCCATGCTGCACCACCATGCCGCCAAGCAGCGTGGCGTTAAACCTAAAGTCGACCAATATTTCGGGAGATATGTTTTTGCGGCACCAATTGGTCAGCGTTTTTTTGAGTAGATTGCCCGGCATTGCGGCGAGCGTAATGGTTACGTGCGGCAGTGTTTTTTCTAAATTATCGAGCTCCACGATCAAACTATCCAATAGCTTTCCAGTAATTGCCTGCCCGGCAGCATATTCGTGGATAACGCTTGCGGCCGCTTCAGAAACTGCAAACGGTTCAGTAGTAGCTTTGCCGGTTACTTTTGCCTTAACACTCTCCTGGGCAAACCAGCGTCCGTAGCGGCGGACTTCCATAGTAAGTGCACGCAGGTCTTGGGGGGTAAAAATGATGTCTTGCAGGTTCAGTTTCATTTCGTATCCACCTGCTGTTTAAACTCGTGGCTCGGTTTCTGTAAAACCTCGCGGACTTCAGGGCCGTCAGGAAGAGATGCAGAAGATTTGTTCTCTGCTGGAAGCGTAGTAGATGCTACGTTGACAGCAGAAACAGAGCTTATGCGCTCTTCTGGCGGTTCTGAATCCGTAAGGATTTTGCTGAAATCGAGCTTGTGCTCTTCAAGCATTGCCAGCAAATATTCCGTTTGGTTTCCAAGGTCGACATTGTGCTGCAAAGTCTCCACCAAAAACGACCCGACAGCGTCACCAAGTTTGGTGTCGATCTGCGCAATCAAACGCTGTTTTTCGAGCTCCATTTCCTGATGGAACTTTGCCTCGATCTCAGTCTGATGCCCGCCAATTTCCTGCTTGATAACGCTCATATCGGCCTCAGCCTGCTTGTGCAGCTTGGATAGCTCAGAACGGTAGCGCTCCATTTCGTCGCCGACAATCACCCCTGCAAACCGCGTAACAAGGCCGTTAATCTGCTCGGCGCTTTTGTCCAAATCTGTCTGCAAAACCTGCACCGAATGGTCCAAAACTTTTTGGTACTTTACTTCCGACTCGCGCAGCATCCGCTCTTTATCGGCTTCCGTAAGGTGCGGCTTTTCATCGTCTTGTTTTGAGCCTTTAATATGCGCTTTGCCGTGCTTGAACATCAGCGGCGTTAGCAAGCCAATCACAAACAAATCAGCGCCCAAAAATATTTGCAGGTATAAAGAACTCATCTTAAAGTTTCCTCAAAACCATGTAAATTGCTATCACCGCCACTGCCAAAATTACCACCACCAAAAGCGAAAGTTGGATGACGTTACGGTACACCGCCGATTGCGACATTGGGTTGCGTCCAACAGAGATAATACTGCTGTGGATCAGGGCGTAGATAATGCTAACGACCACAATAAGCGTTACGATAAAAATACCAACGCTGAGCAGAATCGGCAGTGCGTTAACTGTCTTGCCTGCCAGCGCGTTGGCAAGGTTTTGTATGGTCGATGGGATGATGGTTTTGTCCGGCTGTTTGTAGTAATAAGCCACGTTTACAAGCACCGCTACTTGGCCTAGTTTGGCAGAATGTGTCTGCCCGCTTTTATCTTTGTAGTCTTCTTTTTGGGCGGTGCTGTTGGGGAAAGCGTCCTGCGCAACGCCAACCACCTTGGCGCTGGCAGTGGCCTTCATGCCAACGCCGCTGATCGGCGAAGCGGTTATCTGGTCACCTGCGGCAATCGTACCGTTCATATCCGACACCAGCACCTGTTCAATTCCGCTGGTCGCAATCTGGACTTGGTCTTTGCCGACTGATGATATCGACAGCTGCGAGCTTCCGTCGCCAATTACGACGCCCAGCGTGCTGGCAACATTGCTCACCGTGGCGCTGGTTACATCTGTTATGGAATCTTTTTTTAGGCTCACTATGGCACCAGCTGGCAAAACGGCGTCGGTGCTGTAGCCCTGGGAAATTAAAGTAACGGCGCTCGCGACCGAAGGAGCCAACAAAACGCCCGCTACAGCTGCGGCGGATATCCAGGCCCGGGCATATTTTAGGCGCTTCAAACAGAGGCCAAAGCGCTTTAAGCCTGCCCCAAAGAATGTTTGCGTGTTTTGCACCCTCATTTCACCTACTATTATAGCAAATTATGGTTATGCTTGCCTCATATAAAATACATCACGAAACAGGTTGCGCAGCACGAGCATTACACCTATGATAGGCTTATGTTTATCATAAAAAAACTTAGAAACACCCAACCGAAACTTCACAGCAGCCAGGGCGGCTACACCATCCTTGAGCTTTTAGTCGTTATTTTGATCGTTCTTATCCTAATTATTCTCTTGGTTTGGCTTAAAAGCAGCCAGTCCTAAAACTGGACTTTGCGCGGCGGGCGCTTTGCAGTTTGTTTAGGCTGTTCGGACTCAGCTACTTCCTCTGGCTTCTCCGTTTCCTCTGCTGGCTCAGCGGCGGGCGCAACAGGCTCCATTGGCTCACCGCCGCCAATATACCTCAGACGGTGCGGCCGGTCGCCCTTTTGCATCGGTTGGATTGTACCGTTCGCAACCTGGGCAACATAAACTTTGTGTTTGCGGTGGTGGCGTAAAATTACAAATGCCGAAACTACAATCCCGAGCACCGAAACAATCGCAGTAGCCACAACAACATATGGGAAATCTTTAACTTCCTGCCCGTTGGCAATCCGCTCATTGGCTGCCGCAATCAAATCACTGGCTTTTGGATGCTGCGGATAAAGCTCCTGGACCTTTACAAAACTTTGCACGGCTTTTGAATAATGCGCATTATAAAACAGGTCAATGCCTTTGTTCCATTCTTTCTGGGTCGCGCTGGTGCCGTTAATACTCACGTTATTATCAGCCGCAAGATCCTTCAAATCCTGGATGTCGCGGATATAGTTATACGTCCCGTTGCCTTGGCCGCTTCCATCAATGGTATAAGTAGCAATCCCGATCACGTCGCCGCTTTCATCAAACACCGGCCCGCCGCTGTTTCCGTGGCCAATCGTGGCGTCGGTTTCAATCAGCTGTTTTGTGCTGCCAGACACAGTTTTAATAGACGACACTTTGCCGGCAGTCAGCGTTGGCTTGCTAACAGACGCGTCCACCAAACCGTTGTCCGAAGCTTCGCCTGGATATCCCAAAATCAGCAGCCCCGCGCCCTGCGAAACCGCGCTCAAACTGCCTAAGTGCGCCACCGGATAATCGCTTCCATCGATTTTAATAATTGCCACGTCAGACGCCTTAAAACTGGCCGCCCCGTTTACAATAATCCCATCCACCACCCTGTAATCCTTAGCCACCAGCTTAGCCTTTTTTACGCCGCTTTGCTCAGCATAAACTTGGCGGTTTTGGGTGTCTTTTATCATTTCCCCGATGTTCGGCTGCTTTTCGTTAATCCCAACCATCAGATTATAAACAGCATTTGTCGTCGTTATCCGGGCCGGATTTATCTGGTACATTTTGTTAACCGCAATGTCGATAATTTCGTTGGTAGACTCTTTGCCGCTAAAGTCCGTGTCGCGCACGCCGGCCACATTTGCCAAATAATTAAAGTTAGTCTGGTCGCCGTTCACCAGGTTTTGGATGGCATTATTAATAACAATATCCAACGGATCGGCCGACGCCACGTGGCCGTTTGTACCAATGTAGCCATCACCATTTATAAAAAACCCTGACCCCGTGCTGCCTTCGCAAGTGTCCTTTGAATAAGCCGTTCCATCAACCGCAATATCCATGCAGTACAGGTTATAAATCTTTACGACCGTCGGGCTAAAACGTGAGCTGATTTCCTCCGAGCTGTCCAAGGCCGTTGCCGCGCTTGCCATCCGCGTAAACAAAACCGTGTCAATCAATGAGCGGTTGCTGCTAATTTTGTCTGCTACCACTTTGCTTGCCTTGGCCTGCGCCTGCTTGCGGCCAGAAAATGTCATTGAAGAAATTACGGATTTAAATATTTCCCCGTTCTGGCCGCCGCTAATGCCGTAGGTTACTTTCATAATCATAGCCTTACCGTGCACAACGCCCGCGTATGTACGGAATCCAACCGCTACCTTTGAAGCAATTGAAGAAGTAGAAGCCTGCTGGACTTTCCATTCGCTTGCCCTAAAAAGCGTGCCATTTATATTTTCGGTAGTGCTAGAAAGCATCCGAACCTGGGCTTTGGACGTATCTACGCCATTTTCGGCTACGGTTTTTTCCTGCTGGATTAACGCGCCGTCAGTTAGCTCCGCGACCGGCAAATTGTCATAATAATTAATCGTCAAACTGCGCTGGCTGTTTTTTGTTATGTCGCTGTTGCCCGTAAAAATCCTGACCGTTTGGTAAGCACGATTTACGCCCAGTTCCTGGCCAATAAACAAGTCGCCGGTAGCAGAATCAATAGCACTGGCAGTAAAGGTGCGAATGTCATAACTTACGCTAAACCCTAGTGTCGAAGAAACGGTCTGAGTGCTTACGGTTGCCGGGTTAAAAACCTCCGAAATGTAGTTTTGGGCGCCGTCCAAGCTGTGCCCGACCTGCTCGCGGTAAATCAGTAGCCAGGTTATTAAAACCGATGACAAAATAATGAACAAAAACAGCGCGCTGACATGCCGTTTGCGGTACGCCTTGGCGTGATGGTGTTTGATTTTGATAGTTTTTGCTTTTTGGTGCGTTTTTTTAAGAAGCTTTTTGGTTATTGGTTTCTTAGCCACGACAACTTCTTTTTTCTTCGCAACCGCCGCATGAACCGTCTTTTGACGTCCTGCCATTTTGTCCGCCCTTGCCCACTTATTAATACTTACGCTAATAATACCCCACGACACCTACACCAACAACTTAATTCCTTGGCAAATTAACTGTAATAAAGAGGTGTATACTCTTGCCTATGGATATATTTGCCTCGGCGCGCATGTCACTCGGAGACACTATCGGAATGATCGTTGGAGTAGCACTAGGTGCAGTTACTCTCTTTTACTTGTTTGCAGGGCCAATCTTGTGGTTCCGGCGGCGGTTTTTTTATGATAAAACTCCTACCAAATACTACGACAAACTTCTTACCACTGATTTCTATAATTTTGTAACCGGTCAACTTCAGCTTGGCATAACAGCTGACCAGCTCATCACTTTTCTTGAATATGAGCACAAACATTTTAAAAATCGCAATTTTGAAAGCCATGGAGGCACTGGCAGTGCAAGAGCTGCTGCTAGCATTGTTGAATACACAGGATCAAGAAATGCCTTAGCAAAAAAGATGTCCAAAGAATTCCCTAGTGTTACACATGACCATGCCTATAAAATCATGCGGCTCGAAGATAAATATCTTCGCCGCTTCTATCCTTGGTGGCAAAAACTAGTTTAAATCCGGTAGCTTTCACAAATCCGCTGCAAATAGCGCAAGTTATGGATTGAAGCCAAGCTCCCAGCTAAAGGCTCATTGACCTTAAACTGGTGCCGCAAAAAGCCTTTGGAATAGTTATTAACGCAGGCGTAGCAGTCACAGCCCGGGTCGATCGGCGAAATATCATCAATAAACTGCGCGTTTGTGAGGTGGATCTGCTTGTCTCCCTCCACCCACACCGTCGCATGGCGCGCATTGCGTGTCGGCAAAACGCAGTCCAGCATATCAATCCCGTGCTCAATGGCGTAGCGCAGGTCGCGCGGATCGCCAACGCCCAGCAAAAACCGCGGTCGTTTTGGGTCATAAAGCGGTGCCAAGTGGTTTAAAACCTTGTACATTTCCTCGCGCGGCTCGCCAACAGACAAACCACCGATCGCAATTCCATCCACTTCAGAGTCTTGGATAATTTTCAGACTTTGTTCACGCAAGCTCAGGTCTAATCCGCCCTGAACCACCCCAAACAGTAGCGGCCGTTCCTCTGGCTTCATGTCCTTGGTCAGTTTTTTAAACTCAACAATGCATCGTTCCAACCACCTATGCGTCCGGTCAAAAGCCTCCTGCGTATCTTTGATGGACTCTTCGTCCAGCCCTGTTAAATGGTCAAAAGCCACAATCATATCCGCGCCCAGTTTGAGCTGGATCTGCATCGAGATTTCAGGACTAATAAAACGCATATCGCCCGTCACCGGATCTTTAAAAGTCACGCCATCCTCGGTAATCTTGCGCAGTTTGCTTAAGCTAAAAACCTGGAAACCGCCGCTGTCAGTCAACATTGGACCCTGCCATTTACCAAACTCATGCAGCCCGCCAAGTTTTGCCACCACATCCTCACCCGGCTGTATGTGCAGATGAAACGTATTTGCCAGCACAATATCAATCCCGGCCGACTTCACCTGCTCTGCAGTCAAACTTTTAACCACGCCCCGCGTCCCATCCGGCATAAAAGTCGGCGTCTTCACATCACCCCGCCGCGTCTTTAAAACCCCACTTCGCGGCCCATTAGGACTTTGATTTATCTCTTCAAATATATTCAGTTTTAGATCATTCACCGGGGTTAAGTATAGCACATCCGTTGACTTTACATCATGTTTATGCTATTATGATAATATAGGATTATAAAATTATGGCAGAACAAAACCCTTTCAAAGATAGCTCCAATAATAAAGACCTCAAAGCGGCCATTGAAGCTGCCCGCCAGCCAAAAGCGTTTCAGGACAAAGCTATTGAATATCTTGGCAAGCGTTCTGCTGGAGATTATATAAAACTGACTCGTCCAGATGATGAAGGCATAAGTCATACAGACCAATTGTTTAATATAATTAGAGATCATGGTACAGGCTTCGGAGCAATTTTTGATCCCGACAAAGCACTAATTGAACTCGCAGACGAAGCCGTTAATGATCTGCTTGATCCTCAAAAAACCGAAAGATATAAAGAAATGGAAGGCGATCCCAACCTTTCATACATAAAATACCTAGAACAATTCCCTGATGAAGATATTCGTAATGCGGTGTATGCGCACAGACGGACAAGCGCGGGCATCTCTAGCTTTCCCGACACAGGTACCCATGTCCTCCAATGGGAAGTTGAAGATCCTGTTTCCATAAATAACCAAGGACAAATCCTTAGTCCACCTCCAGAACAGTTTTAGATTCTAGAAAAAGGAAAATATAAATGCCCCATTCACCAGAAAGCCACAATTCAAGCGAAGGTCCACAAAATAATAAGCATGATTTTTTTAACCCGCTAAAAGCTTTCAAAGCGGATAAGTTGGACACCAAAGACATTCTCCGACTTATGGACTTCGTAGAAGAAAAAACGCTTAATGGGCTTAGAAAAGAAATTAAGCGCCTCGAGGACCCTGAACAAAGCGCATTTGAAGAGGCATTGCAGGCAGATCCAACTGGTTATGGAGCAGTCACCGATCCAGATAGCGCACTTGAGGGGTTAGGTAAAAATGAAGTTGAGGCTTTTATCGCCGATATAAGCAACCCTCAGCATAGTGCAAATTACATTGCTTTAGAAGGCGATGGGCGTCATGCTATCGAAATGCGAGATAACGATCTCAACGCAAGTGTAATTAGCTTCCCTGATTTCAATGGTCATATGCTTACGTGGGAAGGTAAACCCAAAATTAACATAAATGACCAGGGACAAATTACTAAGGTCCATCCCGAATATAGAGAACTGTAATTGTAGAATTTGCTACGTCACCCCTGTTGGGTTAAGCATAAGCATTGACAATAGTAATATTATGTGTTAGCATAATCAAGTTAATCGGGAGAACTGAGTGAGTACCACTCGTGCACATGCACTTGAGGGATTCGTGTTGTTTTACGAAGAGTTAACAACACCGAAGCCTGCCAAGCAGCGTCTACAACGGCCCCGGCCAATTGTCATAGACGTCCAGAATTAACAATATAGCCTTTAAGGTTATATGAGGTGTGGAACCATAAGCCGCTCTAGGAGTAATCCAAGGGCGGTTTTTCTTTTCCAAAAAGCTTATCCCCTGCTTTTTGCATAGTTTTCCACTAGCAAAAACGTTAGCGTTATGACAATATGTAGCTATGGTTTGTATTTTTTGCCAAAACGAAACACAGGTTACTAATAGCCGCGCTAAGGCCCGCACCCCAGCAGTTTGGCGCAGGCGCACTTGCTTGGCCTGCCAGCGGCACTTTACTACCAACGAGGTGCCGGATTATGAAAAATCCCTGCTTGTTGTTGGCGCAACAAACAAAAAGCGCCCCTTCAACCGCGATAGGCTGCTTTTAAGCCTCTTTAAGTCCCTAGGCCACCGTTATGACTCAATCGACGCCTCAACCGGCCTGACGGCCACCATCATCGGCCGCCTGATCAGCAAAAAATACCTAATAAACGGCACGCTCAGCACCAAAAACATCGCGAAAGTAACTTTCGAAGTCCTAAAACGTTTTGACCCGCTGGCCGCCGCTACCTACAAGGCCTACCACCAACTCGCGCTTAAGAGCTAATCGGCCTGATCTGTTACCTGTAAACGCCCTGCATCCCGTAAGAGTCTTGCCTGCGCTAGGCTGTGCCGAGCTACTGCACAGACAAAATCGGTTTTGCTTTCATCTTCGCCCTCTTCAACAAAGTTGTTGCCTTCAAATCCTGGTAACCATACACTGAAGCCTTCAACACGATGTAAATCCTCAGCTCTCTTAAAACCTTCATAAGAAGATTCTATTGTGCGAATATACTGCGTTTCTCCTAGTCGTTCACTTGCTGCTTCATCCCAGGTAGTAAAAAAGTCTACCTCATTTACAAGCACAAGCCCGCTTACCGTGCCGCCTACTATTTTATAAGTTTTCCACGACTCTTTTGCGCCAAGCGCGGGCTTACCGCCCGACATTTCATCTACAAAAGCACAGTACTCCGCTACTAGGTCTAAGGGAGCTTGATCGGGTGTAGCCATAATATTCTCCAGTTAATGAACCAAGTATGCGAGAACACCTAAAAATCAGCAAGCATGAGCATGTAGAAATCTACTTCTTGACAGCCTTATCCGTAACATCAAAATTCCCTAAATACCACCCAAACATCAGCCGGGTCTGTGAATAAACCGCGGCAAAGGTGTTATATAAAATCGTCGTAACAGGCAGCAAAACCCATTGCAGCACCATAAAAATGTTGCGGTGGCGCTTGTAGCGTTCGGGTTTTGGCGGCAAAGATTTAAAGCTCAAAAACAGGGTGATAAATATGCCGGCCAGCGCCAAAGTCTCGATGTTACTGGCAATGTGCGGCAAAGACTGGGCCACATAGTTTTTGGGCTGCACCAGCACAGGAATAAGCGCGCCAAAAGCCAAAATCAGCGACGCCGTTGCCCAACTAATATGCCCTTCAACAAGCCGCGCGAACTTAAAGACCATGTCAGTCCGCGGCACTTTGCTTCCCTTTCTAAAACCCATCTTGGCAACGTAGGCAATGTCGCTCGCGCCCCACGCCCAGCGGCGGAGCTGGATAAACTGCGCCTTTAGCGTCTTGCGGTAAGTACTGCTTAAAACCGCGTCCTGGTAGATTGGCAGATAGATTGGATAAACCTCGTGCCGGCCGTCATAGCGGAAATAAGTACGCCAAAACTGGTGGCCGTCCTCCACAATTGTCCGCACGCTCCAAAAATCACAATCAATCAGCGCCTGCATGCCCTGGGCGTGAGAAGAAAAGTTGCGCAGCATGTGCGGCCGCATACTAAGCACAATGTTCCAAAACGAGTTGCCGGTTGCAATCACACGCATCGGGCTCGGCGCGTCCCAGATGTTGTTGGTATACATCGGGATCGGCTGGTAGCTAACGTAGCGCGGGTCTTCGGTGGAACAATAGGTGTAGGTCAAAGCCGAAAGATACAGCGCGTGCGGCCGGTTGTCCGAATCCAGCGTAGTTACAATCACGCGCAGCGGGTCAATCTTCTCTTTTTCTAAGTACTTTTGCAGCACCCGCCCGGCATATGTCACGTTGCCGCCTTTGCCGCGCACTTCACCCGGCAGCATTGGGTGCCCAACGGCAATAGCGTGCATGAAATCGTCCCCATACTCTTTGACCAAATCCAGCGCCGACTGCTTGGACTGCGCTCCGTCACGCTCTTCGTAGGCAATCATCAAAATCACCTTTTTCATGTCATATTTGCTCGCCAAACAAGACTTTATAGTCGGCTCCAAAATGTCACGGCTTTCGTTATAGGTAGCGATAATCAGCGCGTGGATTACTTCGCTCGGCGGCAGACACAGCGGCTGCTCCTTTAGCCGGGCAACGTTCTGGCGGTGCCAGCGCGGTATCCATTTGTGGTCGTGCAGCACTTCGCCAGCCTCAATGTCATCCATCAAAACCTGCCAATCGAGCTTTTTCTGCTGGCTCATCGTCCTAAAACCCTGCAAAGACCGGATGTTCAGGCCAATCGACTTTACGAACCAAATCAGCAAAAACCCAATGATATAGACAGCAAAAAGGGTGGTATTAAAGATGCTCAACACCAGCGGCATAAGGAGGATAGTCCAGCTCACCGCCCCTGGGAAAATTTCCCAAAACCGGTATTTCCAGGTGCGCTCTTCGACAAACGGGATCTCAATATCGCGCACATTCATTATCTTTGACCCAGCAAAGACCCGCTGACCACAATCGCGAACAAGGCCAGGATTCCGGTCATAGCCAACGCGCTCAGCGCCAAGTTGCGCCGTTGGTGATAAATCCGGGTGCTAATCAGGAGTGAAACGGCAAAACTAATCAAAAAGAACAGCACAAAGCTGCTCATGTCATAGGCGTTCCCTGTCTTAAACTCGCCCGAGCTCGAAACGCCGCGAAACTGGATATAATAAGTATTCCCCTTCGAACTGTCGAGCTGGAACAGCACCAGCAAGATGCCGGTAATTACCAAAATACTATTAACTGCCAGCAGGAGGAGCACCGAACGGTCATGAAAATACTTCGTGGGCGTGGTCATATGTTCGTTTTATTATACACCAAAGACCACTTTCCAGCAGATGATGCATGCATGTATAAAAAACTACTGCGCAGGGGGAATAAGCTGCTTCCAGGCATCTAACTCGCCTACTGTCACTGGTACGCTAAGATCTCGACCGTCAACTGGTGCGGCTAAGAGCTTTCCATTTGCTAAGATATCTCTTATCTGCCAACCATCTTCAAGATGCCCAGGATTACCGTCTGGTGAGTGGTTCAAAACATTTACTGGTTTACCTAAACGATATTCAGGATGTTCTAATAGTTCCTTTGTCACTTCGTCGAGCGGAGCAGTATAATCTATACTTGCTAACTGTTCAGTATAAGGATAATCTTCATTTCTTCTCTCACTTTCTCTTTCCAGTTCTTCAAAATCAACCTCTATACCATTTGCTTGCATGAATCTCTTAAAATCAGAAGGTTTCGGCAGTGGTCCTGGCTTACGCAATCTTACAGCGTGACGCGCAGCTCCATGTAAAGCCATATTGAAATCATGAAGTTCATTCTTTTTGTGAGTTATAACATGTCCCTCAGGTGTCGAATTCATAAATTCTTTTATTCGAGGCTCGTCGATTTCCTTTTCAAATATATTCTCGACTTGCCAGTCAGCCGGACGCAATGTACCGCTTGGAGCAATATCTGCCCCTCCTTTTATAAGATCCGCATCGCTAAGAATACGTTTGGCGGTAATACTTGCTTCTTCAGGGGTGAGTGGTATTCGTTCATTCATGAAGTTATTCTATCATAATGCTGTATCTGAGATACTTACTATGTAAGCGTATAATAAATGTATGAAGAAATATCTAAAATCTCTTGCCCTGCTCGCGGCCATAACCATCATTTTTGGCACAATTTATGCCGCCAGCCAGTCGGTTTTACGCTCCAGTGCCAATGACCCACAGATCCAGATGGCCGAAGATGCTGCGGCAGTGTTAAATAACGGTGTTGACCCCGCTTCACTGCTAACCAGCAAGGTCGACGCCAGCAAAAGCCTGGCTCCATTTATTGTTATCTATAACAAACAAGGCCGCGCAGTTGCCTCCTCCGTCTACAACGGCCAAGCCCCGCTGCGCGAAATCCCAATCGGCGTCCTAAAAAGCGCAGGATCCGGCTACAACGCTGTCACCTGGCAGCCCGAATATAACATCCGCCTTGCCGCAGTCGCCGTTGAAGCCAACCAATACTACGTCGTCTCCGCTCGCTCTCTAACAGAGGTAGAAAATCGCGAAACTACCCTAACCAAAACCGTCCTCCTAGGCTGGCTCCTCACCGTCGCCGTAATCAGCTTTCTCTACAAAAATAAACTCTCAGCCCTCAAAGATCGAAAGCAACTGTAACCGAGCAATAAACGTTAGATCAAGATAAAGTATCAATTGGGGTCCCCGCTGAACCTGTTCAGCGGGGTTAAGGAGTGAGCTATAGTACGACCCGCAGGATTTGAGCTACTTGTTCGCTCAAATACAGCGGGTTGTACTTAGTCTTACGACGTGGTGCGGGTAGAGAGAGTCGAACTCTCGTTTCATCCTTGGGAAGGATACATAATAGCCGTTATACGATACCCGCGTGTCTTAAAACGAATGAGACTTTTTGTGGGAATGGAGCCGAAGACGGGATTCGAACCTGCGACCTGCTCGTTACGAGTGAGCTGCTCTACCAACTGAGCTACTTCGGCGACAGGGGTAATTATAGCAAACATTTCATTCTTATTGCCTTAGTTTAATTCGAGTGCTTTCCAAGCGCCAAGCGCTGGCGCTTCTCTTCTCGGATCGTCAAATAAATAACAAACGCGTCAAAAACAGTTAATACAACCAGCCAGATTGCCGGCTCATAAAACATACGGTAGACCTGGTAGATAATAAACAATCCAAGCAACACGATCATGCCCCTGTAAGCCCACAAATGCTCGCGCAAAATCTCCACCACCAGCACAATCTTAGACAGCCCATGGATCAGCAAATATACGGCGGCAAAAGTGCGTCCGCCAGAGGCAAAATTCTGGGCGCTGTGCAAAATGTGCCGGGCAATAAAGTCATGCGGGTCAGTGCTGAGCTCATGCTGCGTAATTCTTGTCGCCCAATTGGTTATGCTGGCCGGATTTACAAGCAGCAATAAAACACCACCAGCAGTTTCAATCAATCCGTCGACGGCCTTAAGAATAATCGAAATCTCAAAAACCCTGTCCAATTTGTTGGCGGCTTTAAATAAAGGCATATACCTAACTATACCAGCAAGCTAACCGTTTGCTTTTTTACCCCTGTTCTGATAAGATGAACAAAACGTGTGACAGGCGTAAATGCTTGGAATCACGTTCCAGGTTTTTTTATTTTAAAAGAACTGACCACATGGGCTCGTGGTGTAGAGGCCTAACATGCCTCCCTGTCACGGAGGAGATCGCCGGTTCGAATCCGGTCGAGCCCGCCAAATAAAAAGTCTTAGCGAAAGCTAGGGCTTTTTATTTGGCCCGGTTCGTCTCGGTTTGAAGCGCCGATCGCGGGCACAGCCCGCTAGATCGCCGGTTCGGTCACCTAGCCCGCGCACAGGAACTACCTCCTAGTTCCGAGCACGGGTGCAGGTGTGCTCTAGTCGGTCGAGCTTGATATCATATTGACTTTTTATAACGCTTATGATATTATATTGATATGTCAATGCAAGATGCACATCAACAGCCTCTGCCACTATTTGAAGAACAAGAATCACAGCTAACTTCTCAAGATGTTAGTATATTACCTATCCCAGTCGATGTGGCCGCGAGATTTATGAGCCTTCACGGTTTAGAAGAACTTGATGCTAGCACTCAGATGCCTAGTGATTTGGATAGTTCACATACTGCTAACGAAGTATCAGAAGAAACACCTGCTAAGAATGGGAATTTTAAAAACCGTTGCTCAGTACGATGGTTGGAGAGCAGTTGGTGACAGCTTTGATGGCTACGACTTTAAAGACGAGCCGCAGGATTTGAGCAGAGCAATTAAAAACTACACTGGCAAGAAAGATAAGCGAGCGCAAAGCTTACTAGAAGATGTGATTAGCTTTATTTCCAAAAATCCAAAAGGCGAAGGTTCACTAACTCTACGAGGATTAGATAAAGGACAAGGCACCCCAATGTATAATAATCAAAGAGTCCAACTTTGGAGATTTAAACCAAGTGATGTAGCCACTTTACCAAATAGCGAAATGCTTCGTAAAGTACGTATTGTTTATGCAGTTGTTGAGCTAGAAGATGAGCAAGAAGTTCTTGGGATAGTCGACATCATCAATCGTGGAGACTTTGAGAAGAAATATAATTAACCACCGTTTTACTGAAAGATAAAGAGCAAGATAAGTCTAATATCCCACCAACCAAAAACACCTCCGTGAGAGGTGTTTTTTGCTATATTAGGGGGATGATAGAAGTTCATGCTCGTTTTCGCGTTCAAGAAAGCCTTGTTAGCTCTGGAAAGGTGGTGTTTGTATTTACTGCCTTGGGCACCAAAATCAGCACCTATCGCCTATTCGTCAGAGCCTTGAACAAGTGCGGCTACTCGGTAATTATTTATGATTATCCAATCTCGCTGATGGTTAGAGCGCAATTAGACGAGTGGCACGGCTTCTACAAAGACATTGTTAACGATGCCCAGGCGCGCATACAACGGCTATCCGGTGAAGGTGTAAGCAGCTTCTCTGCCCACGGTACCAGCATGGGGACGTTAGTAGCCGGTCTGCTGGGCCGGACCACGCCTCAGATTAGCCACACAGTCCTTAACTTAACCTATGGCGATCTGGCAAGAAATATCTATACTTCAAAACCACCTCGCCGAGCCAAAGAAAAATTTGTAAAACAAGGCATTACAGAAGCAATGCTGGCTAAAGAGTTTAGCTACATTGACCCAGTTAAAACTGCTGCCGAGTTTAAAGACAAAAAGGTGCTTTTGTATCTATCAAAGCCCGACTCGATACTGGATTATAACGATTCCCTAAGGACCAAAAAGGCGCTTGAACAAACTGGCGCCCTTTTAACATATTACGAAAACAAACGACTCGGCCACTTTCTAGGCGGAGCCAAGAATATATCAGGAATCAAAAAGCTCATTGCTTTTCTAGAAAGCTAAAACAGTTCCATACCTCCTTCGCCACAACCTGGAACTATAAATCAACCCGCCGAACCAACTTTCGCAACCGTAAAAGGTTACGCAGCACCGTCTTTCGGTGTCCAAGCCTTTTGTGTACCTGCACTTCAACATTTGGACCGGCAGATTTTATATAATCAAAGCACTTGATGGCGCCTTCATAACCCACTATTTCGTCTGAAATACTAGTAATGAGCAGCAGGTTCTTTCCTTTTAGATCACCCAAGTCCGGGTACTGAATATCACTCCAGGCATTTTGCAGATTTTCCTTAGTGTACCCATTAGCTTCGTAAGGTTTTCGCATTACTTTGTCCGACCAAACAGCATCGGCTACCTCACCGCCGGTGTTAATTATCCCCCACTTTAATTCTGGCAATACCGCCAAACAATTGTAAATAATAAAAGATCCGAGGCTACTGCCAATAAAACCAAAATTCGTATATCCCTGCCCTTTAAGTTTGGCTACGCTTTCTTGAATCACTTCTCTCGTCTGCTTAATGGCTATAATAAGTTGGGATGGGTCGCCAAGATCAAGTACATGGTTACTAAATTCGTAGGCCTCCACTGTGTAGCCTGCTTTTTGAAGCGAGTGGATAGCCCACTTTAATCGCTTAATATTCGTGCCGTATGGACATAAAAAGAAAATGGCCTTTTTTGAGCCTTTTGTAATAAACTTTTCAGTTTTAATTAGCATAGGATAAGTCTAGCAGTATTTGAAATAAGTTCTAACCTCGCCCGCTATAGCCCACCAAATTGCTTTTTTATATCTTTTATTCTATGGTTTTACTTATGAAGGAAGCTTTTGGTGTACCTGTGCACATTAATGTCATTGAGCATGCCGACATCCTGTTTGCACTAGATTCTAGAGTCACAGCCTCAAGTCCCTATATGTTTCCCACTGAGTCGCCTAGCGATTTGGTAGAGTTCTTGTCAGGTAAAAATCAAGGTAATACTTATGTTTGGAAGAACGAAGAGGGCCGGCTTATTAGCTCCTTGACGCTTGTCGATCGTCCAGAACACGATGCGATAGAAATTTTAAGCATTGGGGTTGACCCTGATCTGCAAAGCCAAGGTTACGGTGGTGAAATGATCTCTTTTGCCGAACAATTAGCCAGTCTTTCAGGACACAGAAAACTCTACTTACTTACTAGCCCAAAGAACAAGAGAGCTATAGGTTTTTACCTAAACAATGGTTTTCGAATTACAGGGTCAGAAACAGATTACTTTGGTAACAAAGAGCTCCGTCACATTATGACAAAGGATCTCGCCAAAAACCCTAAGACGCGGGCGTAAACAAATTTGTTTCGGACAATTTAAAGCCTGGGTCAGCTTGCACAAACCTGTCGTGGGCACTGCCGCCCTGCACCACAACTTCCAAAAATCTATCTTTTCCAAAGCCAGAGCTACCGACTGTAACTGCTAATTCTCCATCTGGAACACTGCGAAGCTGACGGTAACAGCTAAGTTCGCCTAACGCTGTCGTAATCCTAAAACCATCCCCCTGTTCTGGATCAAAACCAATATCACCAGGTAATGCCGTTGTTTTGACGTTACCAAAGTTATCTACTCCCCAACCACGTAGATTGGCATTCGGAACATGGTCAAGACTTTTTAGCTCACTTTGGATGTTGGCCCGGTTCCAAAGCGCCCGCGCCACGCGTGGTACATATTCAAGGCTTCGGTATTGGGTGTCGATAATCTTATCCCTTAGACCCGGCTCGTCGGCCTCACCCGTTTGTTCTAGCACATCGTCGACTGTCGACTCAATATCCAGCTCACGCACCACCGCTGTTAGCCCTAGTTTTTTAGGCAGCGACAGGGCTAGGCCGTCGACACTGCTAACAACCAGGGTTTCACCGTGCCAAAAAAACCCAAAAGGCGTGCCGTTTTTGTGTTGCCTAGCACTGCCATTGCGAGGCGCTTTGTTAACCAAAATTATATTTGGCCGCCCGTTGCTTATGTCCAGTAAATCCACCAAGTTGCCGCTTGCCTCCAACTCCGAATCGACACCAACAAATGTTTGGTTGGCGTCAAAAAGGTTGCCAACCATCATCTGCTGGCGGGCTACTGCATTCGGGTCACGGCAGTCGTTAATAATTGCCACCACTTTTGGTTCTGTTTCCCTGCTCATCATTTTTCTCCTCAAATATTTACTAATAAATTAAAAATCGGCCCTCAGGCCGGTAAAATTCTTGATTAAATGTCTAACTAACCAGCCTGAGGGCATTGCATGGGCATCATCATGGTCAATTCGGCACTTCGTCTTTTCATCTAACCTAAAATACCATTACTCACGCCTCCCGTCAACTATGTTCACACGTAAAAATGATAATTACTTTGCTACAAAATTATCTAGTAGCAAAAAAGGACACCCCATCGAGTGAGGTGTCCTTCCAGGGGACTCTTATGGAATTTGTTTGCTAAAACTTTTTATTCGCTCTTACGACCGCCGCCATGGCTGTTCTTGCCGCCCTTGGCGCGTGCTTCGGTGCTTAAGTTCTTGCCGCCGGTAGCTTTGCCGCCCTTGCTAGCAATTTCTTTTTGCTTGTCTTCATCCATTGATGCAAATCCTCGGCCTGATGTGTTGTCTGCCATAATATTCTCCTTAGCTTTTTACGTATCAGCGCAACGTTGCAATAGTAGTGTATGGCAAAGCAATATAACCTTCAGTGAAATACTTCACACTTTTAATGTTAGTTTTTGTCGTTTTGATACCAGCCTCGAAAAGCTCACTTGGACAGACATCACCAACCTCTGGGAAACTAAAAAATAACCTGATGTTTGCTATGATGAGACCATGGACTACGCCTTAAAGATATTTGCTTCGTTTGTTGTGGGCGGCGGTTATGTTGCTGGCGTTGTGTGGCTGTCAGAGCGGCTTGGATCGCGTATTGGCGGTGCGGTTGCAGGTCTTCCTTCCACTATTCTCGTCAGTTTATCTTTTATTGCCATTACCGAAGGGCCTGCGGACGCGCGTTCGGCGGTTTCCATTGCACCACTTATGTTTATCGCCACGCTGATCTATGCGCTCGTGTTTATGCAAGCCGTCAAGAAGTCGTCCCATGCAAGAAAACACCCAATCGCAATAACGCTTGCTACTCTTGCGTGGCTTGCCGCGGCGATTGCTATTAGACAACTCTCAAGCCTGGACTTTTACGCTGTGGTGCTTCTGGCTACGCTAGGATTAGCGGCTTTCCTTTATAAGTTTCGTGACTTTAGCGTTATTGTTCCAAACAAAATTCCCCTCCCTAAGCACATGTATGCTCTGCGTTTTTTCGTTGGCGGTGTGCTGATAGCAAGCGCGGTAGTTGCTGCCCGCTTTTTAGGGCCGGTCTGGGGTGGGATTATCAGCAGCTTCCCCGTTATGCTAGGCAGTATTTTGTATTTTTTGAACAAGTCCCAAGGTGCGAAATTCCTGGAAGGATTTTTGCGCAGGCTGCCCCTTAGCTATGGTGGCTCGCTGCTTTTTATGATTATAATTCACCAAACACTTACTAAAACCCCGGCCGTGCTTAGTTTTGCGCTTGGCCTTTCCGGTGCTGCTTTTTATGCGTTTATTTTGCTGTCAGCCAAACAGCGTGCGGATAAATAACTATTTTTTGGCTTTGCGGCCCACCAAAAATATATTCAAAAAGACTAGTCTTGAGATAAGGTCTTTTTCTGTAGTACAGCTTCTACAGGTTTTCTACTTCGCCTCTAATTTCTTTGAGTAGTTTGCGTGAGATGGTTGGGTCAGTACCTATCATTGGCTGAAAGGAAATTACAGAAAATTGCTGAGCTACAGGCAGAACCATTTCTTCTGCGATTGATTCAGCGTATTCACATACTTCGCCGTTTTTAACTTCACTGCTCTTATGTCTGCCAAGTCCGCTTGCAGCCGCACCCAAAACGCCAGCGCCTACAGCCGTGACAATTGGATTTCCCACTACTGGTATACCATCATAAGCACCGGATACTCGTGCAATCATATTAGAAATTACGACGCCAACATTGGTATAAAGTCCGGTGACCTTAAGATGATTGGCCTTTTTATCGCGCTGTACTTCCAGCTCTTCCTGCGCTTCATAATCGATCATTTCGCTCATTACTTTTGACCCGAGCAGTAACCCAAATGTTGCGCGCTCTGCAGAGTGCTCGACAACTGTAGGAGTTGGGTCCGCAAGAAGCGTAAAAAATGGCAAATCACTATCACGGTCGCTTACATTGCTCCCGTATCTAAATTTATCAACACCTGCATACTTACGGATTGTTTCTGGCCCAGCTTCATAGCCTAATGAGTCAAACAGCACACCAAAACCTACGGTGTCGCCGCCTATCTCAAGCCTGTCAAAGGCTGCTATGAGTTTATCTGGGTCAACCTGTAAGCTAAATCCTTCACGGGCTAACCGCTCTTCGTAACGCTCTGTCATCCAAAGATCAGGCAGGTGTATACCAAGGCGCTTTGCAATCCTTGCATCTTCGAGATCAAAAGGGTTTACAGAAAGTATATTTCTAGCATCGATCATAAGCATATTTTAGCACTTTTTTACCTTATTTACAACCTTAACTGATTGAAATAGTTTTGATAAAAAGGTGTGACCTTATTACGATCGTTTATTTTTTAGTTTTCTTGGCTTTTTTCTTGATGGACCGCCCTAACAAAACAGATACCACAGCCGCGATAATAGTTATAACAGCCGCGTAGCTAAGCTCCTCGGCCAAAGTTTGCCGGCCGCCAAACATGCGCTCAAACAGGCTGCTCAGCGCGGTGTCCCACGCCAAAGCCGTAATTAGCCCTAATGAAGCTATTACCAAAAGAATTGCCTTTTCAAAAACGTCGGTGTGAATCCTGTTTAGTTCATAATGCTCAAGAATCCGTTCCATCTCAACAGCGGTCATTTTCTCGTTTGAAATCATAACCACATCGTAGCATAAGTTGATGTTAAGCAGTTGTATACTATTAGCGTGCTAAGACTTTTTATTTCGTTGGCAATTTTGGGCCTTTCGGCCGTTGACCCTGTAGGGATTGGGATTATGCCCGTGCTTTTGGTGCAAAAACACCCCTACAAACGCGCGCTGATCTTTTTAAGCGGGAGCTTTACTGCCCTGATGCTCATGGGGCTGGTATTTGCGAAAGGAATCGGCACTTTTGTGCTGCATTTTGAGCATGCAAACTCTTGGTTTTTGCCGGGTGTTGAAAGAGCTGCTGGGGTTATCTTGCTCTGCGTGGCTACTGTCACATTTATGCGGCTAAAATCAGGCAAAACCGAGGGAGAACTGCCGTCAAAAACCCGCAAATGGCTCAAACTAAACCACCTCAAATTATTTTTGCTCGGCGGGCTGATTGTGGCCGTGCAATCTGTTTTGGACGTGGTATTTGTGATCGCCATGGTCCGTGCTGGCCAGTTTTCTTTAAGTAATCTTTCATTAGTTGCCGCCGTTGCCACCTATGCAGTGGCTGCTTTGGTAATACAAATTGCCGTCGTACTTGCCTTCCGCCTAACGCCCACTGCGGAGCGCGATAAATTCTTAGCCCGCGTCCAAAAACTGCTTAAAAACTACGCCTCCCAAGCCCTTGTTGCCATCAGCCTAATCCTTGGCATAGTTTTACTCGCCCTTGCCTAGTTTTAGGCAGCAACATAACATTGACATTTAAGCATAAGTGTGATAGATTATAGGTGTTAATTAAAAAACAAATACTTCATGACACACGATCCAACACCACAAGACCCTTTAGCAGGCGCAGAAGCCTTAACTGTTGACGCTATAGACAAAGCAGCACTTAACCAACTGACAACGGCTGCCCTTGAACCACGTACATATTATGGTAAAAATTTAGCTCTAAGCGAACATGACCGCGCACAATTAGGGTTGGTTACGGGGTTGGCGGATAAAATTCTTGAGCCAATGTTTGCAGACCCTGCCTGGACTGAGTTTCAGACATTAGTGCAAGAGGGGCGTGCAAAAGGCGTACTTACGGCAGGTGACGTCCATAAAGATACAAACGTTCCACTATGGTGTATAGGCGGCGGACCAAGTGCAACGGTCAGAAAAGTTAAGAGAACCACCGCGCAAGGTTATGAAGCAAATGGTATTGAGGTACCTGACAGCGTATTTAACTTGTTTCACTGGCAACGTACCGTTAATGCTGTAAATGAAATAGCACGAATTTCAGACGAAACGCTTCGCGGTAGGTCTACGAATCCTCTTGGTCTTGATTTACAAAGACTAGCCTTTCTTATTAAAAATTCATCCGAACCACAAGAATAATAAAAATGACACAACCAAACCTTACCGTCTACGAACAAGCCGTTACTACTCACCGCTCCGCTGAGCTTTTGGCGCGGATGCATGGTTTTGAAAGCGTTGAGGACTTGGCTAAAAGATTAGCGCCCAATGCGCAAGTTTTAGACGCCGGTGCCGGCGCTTCGCCGTTTGGTAATGAAGTAGCTGCACTGCGCCCAGACATTACCTGGACCAACTTTGACTACAGCTACCGTGACCCTAAGATTTTAGCCGAAGTTACCGCCGGAGCACCCGAAAATGTTAAGCATATCGCCGGCGATGCTACACATCTGCAAGGCGAACCCGGCACATATGATGTGGTCTTTTCTTACTGGCTCCTGCCTCATTTATCAATCGACGATCCGGAAGCAGCCCTTAAAGCCGCGAAAGGTTTTTATGATGTGGCCAAACCTGGAGCGCTGATTTCAGTTGGCCCAGACATGTCCAATGGTCATGCTATTAACTTGAGGGCACGCCCTGCCGTGCAGTTTTATAAAGACGCGAGAAACCCAAGCAGAGATAATTTTGCCCAAGCTGCCTCCGCGCTCACGAAGCTCCCTCCAAGTACCCGTGCCTTCCAAAAGCTCGCCAACGAAGTGGCCACACCGTTTTTTGGTACTAGCCGTTATGTTACCCAGCCTGGGAAAATTCCGCATGTGCTGCACCCTCAAAGTGGCGAGTATGTGTCGCCATTTAGCCGCAAAGGCGCAGCTACTGCCGCCCGCCTTGCCGTTGCCGCCAGCAAACATATTGCAAACCAGAATAAAGATAAACTGCCATCAGCCCACAATACTGCCGCTGCTGCAGGTACAGTTGCTTTGGGCGCAGCACTTGCCCGTAAAGTTGTTAAACGGTCGAGGAAATAATCATATGCTTTATTTTGCCTACGGCTCCAACCTTAACAAACACCAAATGCACCAGCGCTGCCCGAGTGCTAAGCTTTTGAGCGTGGGATATTTAAACGGCTATACCCTGTATTACGGGGGTGAATGCATCGACTGGGATAACAAAGCATATCTGAACATTGCTAAGCATGATGGCGGCCAGGTTTGGGGCGCGGTCTACCAAATGAGCCGGGCTGACATTAAAAGACTCGACGGTTTTGAAGATGTCCCGCGTGACTACAGCCGCAAACTGGTCAGGATTCACACCGGCGCTAAAACGCTTAATGCCTACGTCTACCTTGGCCACAAAGTAAAACGTGGTGTTCCATCTTTTAAATACCGACGCACGACGCTTATTGGGGCGCGAGCCGACCATTTGCCTAAGAACTACATCGCCAGCTGGCTTTAAAAGCTCAAACATTTTAGGCAATAACCTCTTAGAATCTTAATACTTATGCTATGATTGGCTCATGGATCAGACAAATATTCCGAATGAGCCAAACGGGAGCCAAACGGGAGTGCCTGCTTCTCCAGCAGACGATGCTTCTTTTGCCGTACCGCCAGTTACAGAGGCGCCTATGTCGCTTGTTTCGGACTTGCCGCCATTGCCAACATTCGACGAAACCGAAAAAGCATCAGTTGAGCCGGCTGATTTAACCCCAACAGATCAAGTAGTCTCACCCGTGCCACAAGCTACGCCTGAGCAAACTGCTACTTCTCCGCAAGCTGCGTCTGAACCTTTAGCCATGCCTTTGCCCGTAGAAGAAGCCCAGCCATTTCAAACGTCTGAAACACCTACACCAGTGACTCCAGCGCTGTCTTATGAACTTGCCGCCATTGAACCAGCTGCCTCGGATGACGCGGCTGTTGACGCAGTTTCTGCTGCCGAAGCTGGAATGCCGGTGGAGGATGAAATGGAGCTTGATGACGAGCCTGCGGAAGCACCCGAGCCAAAGCAGCCAATTAACATCAAGGGCTTAGTCGCTGTGCTGGTGGTTTTGGGCGCTGGAATATTGCTAAAAACCAACTCCGGCACCCTGGGCACGCAGTCGACCAAGGGTGTTGGCTACACCTATAGCTTTAAGTTTTACCGCCACTCCAAGTCTGTGGCGCTTGCTGACAAAACCACCGCGCTTAAACACGAAGTTGACTCCACTACGGCCAGCGTAAAGCTAACGCCAACCGCCGACCTTACGACTTGTACCAAGGTTGGCAACGGCTGGAAACCAGTCTTTAGCGTTGTTATGAATAAAACAAGCGTACCTGTCTGCACGCCTGACAACCAGACATACATGGCCGTCTTCCCCGCCCCAGGCCACGAGCAGCTCTTTACCGTTAGCTACACCACCGTCCAAAAACCGGACACTTACCCTGTTCTTAAAGACATCTTTTCATCTGTTACTGTTAAGAAATAACTTTGGCTAGACTTTAATGTAGCGGTGGGCTTTTTGTTTGGCCTTGATTGGATCTAGGAAATCTTTGAGGTTCTTGAGGTTAATCTGAATGTGGCTGGCATGGGCTTTGCCGCCTTCTATGCCTGTAAGTTTTACGATTTCAAGAGAGTAGCCGGTGTCGATAATTCCGCTGGTCTGGCCTGGCTTTAGAGCAAACAATGCGGCTGTGACCCGGGCGTCCACGTCGCGGTTGGAGCGGTCGATTAGGCTGGCGTAGTCGCCGTTGGCTGCGGTGTCGTTGGAATATTTTTTGGCCACGTCACCAAAGACAGCGCCAGAGTTAAGCTCGGCCAAAGCAGCGGTGGCTTTTGTGTGGGCGGCGGTGTCGAGCTTGCTGACTACTTTGCGCGCCAAAAGCTGCTGGCGCAATGAGCGTTTAAAGTCGTTGAGCGACCAACCCCAGAAATCGCGCAGGACGTCTTCGAACACTTGGTCGCTGGTGCCAAGGCGGTTTTGGGCCTTAACGATGGCAATTTCTTGGTCGACTTCGCGGTTGGTGACACTTACTTTGTTCTTTTCGGCCAGTTGTTTTACATAAGCGTCGTCAATAACGGTTTGAAGCGCGCGCTGTTTGTAGGCCTGGAGCTGTTGTTTGCCCTCTTTGGTCTGGAAGCTAAGTTTTTGCTGGGTTTCGTAATAATGCATGTAGTGGCGGAGTTCAAAAAGGTAGCTTTCGTAACTAACCATATTGCCGTGCACCCGTGCCACTGGGAAAGGCACGACTTGAGTGATGCGGTAGACAAATGTGGAGGTTGACTGGAGTTTGTAGAGTGAAACAGCCCCGTAGGCAAACAGACCCACGACCATAGTGGCAAAAATGCTGGAGGAAATAACCACAATCTTATGCTTGGAATGCTGGAGCGGATAAATGTATTTGCGGGCGCCTTTTAGCACTTCTTCACGGTGTTCGGCGACAGTTTCGTTGGTAATAAACGGCACGACGGCCTTGGCAGTAACGTTGGTGCGGTTTGTGCGGTATGCCTTAACGTTTTTAATAGGATTGCGCAGTTTTTTGACGTGCTGGATTCCCTGCTTGAGGTCAGGTTTTTTTAGTTTAATTTTCTTGAGATTGGGCTTTTTCATAAATATTCTAAATGTTCCTATTCTTGGTCTTCGTCTTCAATGCCTTGGCCCGTAACTGGGGTGGTAGAGGCGCTGATGCCCTGTTCGCGCAGGATTTCGAGCAGCTCTTTTTGGATCAAGGCTGGCTTGTGAACTTCGTGAATGGTCAAACTCCCCACAAAAGTTTGTATCATTATTGTACCAAACCCAAGCAGTGTTTCCTGCAGACCGGCGATTTCGTAGTTTACCATCTGGATCTGGTTGAGCCCCAAGCCCACCATACTGCGGTGGAACAGACCCTTTTGAGTAATCTGGATCAAGCGCTGGTTGGTAACAATATAAACGCTAAAATGCCAGCTGATCCAAAACGGCAAAAACACCAGGCCCGACAGGATAAAGCCCCCAGCTAGCCCGCCAAAAAACCAGCTAAATTCGGGCTTAATCAGTGCCGGCACCGTGCCAAACAACACCGCCACACTGGCAAGGACAAGCCCTTTGCGCATAACCACCGGGTGCTTGCGAAAAACTAAAAGGACATCTTCGTCCTCAAACTGCTCTTTAAAGAGTTTTTTCTCGGCTGCTTCGGTTGTGTCTTTGGCCATGGTTGTTGTTAACAGTATAAAGCATAAGGCTTAACAAGGGTACATTGGTTAAAGCTTTAGGCTATAAAGTAACTTCGTTGCTATCGAGTTGGTACAGCCGTTCAAGTCCTTGGGTAAAGTTCGTCAGATCTTCTTCTGTAAATGGGCTATACATTTCTTCACGCTCACCAGTAGCAAAGCTACGATCTAAACCTAAGAAATCAGCAAATACCTGCATATCGGCTGCTCTTTTTGGTGTTGTGCCGGGAATATTCTGATCCACGGTCACTTGTATAAGCGGCATTTCATAAAATTCGATAAATATGCCTAAACTGCCATTATCAGAGTCTTCGTCCCCAAGACCACCAACAAAAATAGTCCCGATAGACAAACCGTTCGCCTCTACAGATTCTGCGGCCTCTTGGTAGCCCGGGCCGGAGTCGGCAGCCTGCCTTGAGCGAGCTATGGCACTATTATGTAAGTTAAGAATGACTTTTGTTTGCATTTGTCCAACTTGGAACGTTATTTCACGCCTTACGCCTAGGGGGTCATCCCTCTGAATAAAGGGAGCTTTACCACTGTACGTGCTTGAGCCGTGAAAATCTTCACCTGCAAAAGTTGTAAACAACCCGCGTTTCAACACCGCCTTTTGAAAAAGACCCAGTGCACGGCTGTATTCGGTGGGATCAAGAAAATCTGTTGGGTTTGGTTCGGCGTCGTGGTTGGTCATGTTTGTTTTAGGATTAACGGATACATTTTAGCATAAGCTTTGTGATTTGTCAATGATGTAGCAATGTGTACTGAGCCATACTTCATGTATACTAAAGCTCAGTGCGCCCCTGTAGTTCAATGGATAAAATTGCTCCGTCCTAAGGAGAGGCTGTAGGTTCGATTCCTGCCAGGGGCACCAAATTACTATCGCTCACACCGACAGAAACATGCCACAGGCATGTTCTGGGTTCGATTCCTGCCAGGGGCACCATTCGTATTTTAAGTAAATCTACCCATAAGCGACTTTAGCGTGTACTCAGAATGCCGCAGGCATTCTTCCGATTCGATTCCTGCCAGAGGCACGTTAAAAAAAGCTCGTCATAATGACGAGCTTTTTTATCTTTTGAAAACTGTTATTTTTTTGACTTAGTCTGGGTGAAGGCTTCAGCTGCGGTTTCGTAGTCGAAGAGTTCGCTGTCGCTAAACCAATGTGCGATTTCAAGCTTGGCTTCGTTGGCGTCGCCAGATGCGTGGATGAGGTTGGGGATCCCAACGCCCTGCCCGTCTGCGTAGCCAAAGCTCATGTGTGCGTAGTCGCCGCGGATGGTACCAGGCAGTGCACTCTTTGGCTCGGTTGTGCCGACCATTTTGCGGACCAAACTTACGGCTTCAATGCCTTCAAGGACTGCTGCGATGACGGGGCCTTCTTGCATCATGGCAAGCGTAACGTCAAAGGCTTTTTGGCCGCGGCGTGAGATCATTTGGCTGATGCCTTCGTAGTGGTGGTGGAACTCTTCTTCTGTTGGTTTGATCATTTTGGTGCCGACTATTTTAAGACCGGCCTTTTCGAAGCGAGTTAAGATTTCGCCTACAATGCCGCGTTGGACTGCGTCTGGTTTGAAGATGATGAAAGTTCGTTCCATGAGATTTATCCTTTTGTTACTTTTCACTATTCTAGCAGAAAATGCGGGACTTTTCCAGCGCTAACAGATAGCATGCTGAATACATTTTTTACTCACCTTTACATCTGTTTTACATCAGTTACACTATGTTTATGCTTGTAAGCAAACTAAAGACTGACTTTTTGGAATATCTGGAGATCGAGCAAAACCGCTCACAAAAGACTATCCAAAACTATGACCATTACCTGACCCGTTTGCTGGACTTTGCCGGGGATGACATGAAACTTAGTGACATCGACCCCGAGATGCTTCGTAAGTGGCGTTTGTGGCTCAACCGCTTGGGCACAAACGTGTCGGACGAGCTGCAAAAAAACACGCAGAACTATCATTTGATTGCCCTTAGAAGTTTCTTAAAATACTGCACCAAACGCGACCTCCCCTGCATGAGCGCCGACAAAGTTGAGCTGGCAAGAACCGTCCGCAAACAAGTTACGTTTTTAACTCCCGAAGAACTGCAGCGTATGTTTGAAACACCGGACACAAATAGCTTGGCGGGCCTGCGTGATAAAGCAATTATGGAGCTATTATTTTCATCTGGGCTGCGTGTATCGGAGCTGGTTGGGCTCGACAAAGATCATATTAACTTAAAGCGTAAAGAGTTTACGGTGCGCGGAAAAGGCCAAAAAGACCGGCCGATTTTTATCAGCGACACCGCAGCGGATTGCATTCAGAAATACCTAGACATGCGGATGGATAATGCTAAGCCGCTGTTTGTGCGCTACAGCGGCCACAAACAAATAAACTTGGACGGCAACTTTTACCGTTTAACGGCACGCAGCGTACAAAGGTTAGTTGCGCGCTATGCCCTGCTGGCCGGAATTACCAAACACGTTAGCCCGCACACCATGCGGCACAGTTTTGCGACCGACCTACTGATGAACGGCGCTGATTTGCGAAGCGTGCAGGCGATGCTTGGCCACAGCAACATCGCCACCACCCAGATCTACACCCACGTCACCGACCCCCACCTCAAAGAAATCCACACCAAATTTCACGATAAACAAATCTAGATAATAATATCCACTTCTTTCCCCGTGAAGCCCCATCAGGGGGCTTCACATGACTTTTAGCTACATGGTGAGGTTTACGGGAAGTTTCGGCACGTTGATTTAATAGCGTAAAACTGTCTCCAGCGGCTAAATCAATGTGCCGAAATTTCCAAGGAGGGGGATGGTCGGGAGCAAACGTAATTTACGGGGTCCCCATGAAACCTGTTTCATGGGGTATGTTTAATTATTTGTTTGGCAAGCCGTATCAGACTGATCAGTAGTTGTAGGAGTTACATTGTCTGGCTTGGCAACCTGCAAGCGTTTACAGATGGATTCTCCAGACTGGATGGCATAGTCAGATGAGAAATTATCGGTTCCTGACTGTTTTACCCTTACCTGTATACGCCGCAGCACGTCATTTGCCTTGCCAGTTGCGTCCACAATTACCTGTCCGCTTTTTGTTGTTAAGGCCGTTCCTGTATTACTCTTAAAATTGTTGAGGATAACTGAGGACGACGGGTTGTAAAGTGACTGCACGCGTATGTAGAATTTGCTGCTGGCATTGTTGGTGACGTGTACAGTTGCGCTACAAGGCGAAACAGTGGCCGCACATTTAACGTAGACGAGCTGTGCTTGGTCGGCCGTACCATTTAAGCCGCCGAGTGTTGCTTGGTTCGAGGGGCTATTTTGTGATGGGTAAAGATAAAAAGAGTAGCTTTTGGTGGCAAGCGTAGCCCTGTCGAGCCCTAGGTCAACTGGGACTAGGTCAACCCGCAAAACGCCTAGTTTGTTGCCCCAAGATGCGGAGTTATCTAAAATATATGGGTAGCTTCCCGCCGGTTTGGGGATTGGAACGGCTCCTCCGCCTGGTCCTGACCAGCTGACATCAAATGACCCAAACGGACCCGTAGAACTTTCGATTGTACCGGTTTTTGGCGAGCCTACACCTTGGGTAGAAACAGAGTCGAACTTAAGATCTATTGCGGGGTTGATGAGTACACAGGTGTAGCCAGAAGAAAGTGTAGCGTCAAGAGTATAGGTAGTAAAAGTACCTGGCACTGCTGGTGTAGTAGTTCCCTGGCATGTGGACTTTGAGGCAGTAGGGTTGATGAGCAAGGCCTTTTTTGCCTCATTTACGCCCGACTCAGCGGCATAAAATGCCTGAGTGTTTAGCTGGTTGTCCAAAGTTCGCTTTTGGGCACTGCGGGTAATATTAGAAAAGCCTATAGCAAGCAAAGTAAGGACGCTCATAATAATTAAAACCGAAAAGATTGATACGAATCCCTGCTGGTTTTTTACCTTGAGCAATTTCATACTTTTATCATAACCTTTCTGTCACATAACTGGTAATTGATGACACTGCACAAAACTGCCCGCCTGTGTTTCTTGGAATGCAGTGGCCATAATCATAGACACCACCTACAAGGTTAAATACGTCATCTGTTGCGCCGTATGCAACTGTTATAGTGACCTGCCACGTGCTGCCAGTCAGCGAGTTAATCGTAAAGTCTTTAACGCGCATATTTGGCCCAAGCAGCTCTTCGCCCTGGCCCACAGGCGCGTTGAGGTTTACTGGGTTTAACCCGCAAGAACCAGACGCCCCAATACGATCTTTCCATAACACATGTGCCGATTGCCCAGTCCCTGTACCCACTGATTTAGAAAGTAAATAGGTGTAGCGAATAGTACCAAGGCATTCCGCGAAGCCCCCGGTGATAGGAACTTTTTGGTGCAGCAAATTAGTATCGCCATACTGTATCGCGCCGATTACATCGTTCGCAACTTTGCGTGAAGTATCCTGAATTCGATTCGTTACAACTCCCTTATAGTAGATCTGGCCTACCTGGACAATGGCAGTCGCGCACAGAAGTAAAACAACCGAAAATACCGCGGTAGATATAAGCAGCTCAAGGATTGTAAAGCCCTGTTCTTTATTCTTTTGGCCGTTGCTACTAAAAAATCTCATATTTCGTATACCATTATGACTTGGTCCTGTTGGCCGTTGCCCAAAACGCTGTCCCAACGTACGAAGACTTTGTAAATGCCGCTATTAGTTGTAATCCCGATGTTATAAAAGCCGTTAAGGCCTTTGCCGCGGCAGCCAGCTGGATAGTTTGCGAAGTTATCAGGCAGTGAGGGCAAAGGTGAGCCGCCAGTAAAGCCCGGGATAGCTGTCGTCGAAGAAGCATCAAGGCAAAAAGTACCACTTGTAATGGTAGTGTCCCCTGTATCGTTGTGTGCTTTTATAAGTTCTAGCTGGCCCTGTGCGATTTTGGTGGCTTCGGTACGCTCCTGGCTGGCTTGTGTAACGAGTAGGTTACGGTTCATAGTGCTGTAGGTAATGGCAAGAACCAAGCCCGCAACGGCTATGGAAATTAAGACTTCGACGATAGTGTCGCCACGCTCCAAAAGTGATTTACGCTGTCTTAACATACTGGGCTGACTCCGTTGTCAAACGTTACCTCTGTGGTTGTTTGACTGCCGTTATCACCAACCGTTATTTCTCCTTTGTGATTGCCACCATCCCAAAGGCACACCCTTACACCCGTAGGCTCAGGAGTTACGCCGGCATTAATAAGCGCAGCATTGGCTGCACGGTTGTTGGCATTTGGAGATGTGGTACCTGTCAGGCCGTATAGCAAAACACCCCTGCTCCCAGTATCTGGGCTACCAGCACCATTTGCTCCGCTTAGCTCGGATATAAATCCAAAACCGCCAATTGATACATTGCCAGGTATGGTATAGACGTTTTTAATCATCATGCTAAATTTATTGGTGTAGGGTTCTGTAATATCTACTGGAGAGTATACTGCCCGGGCTGAGGCGTCCGCTAAAGTCTCGATATCTGTAATATTATCTGGTTTATATTGGCGGCCGGCCAAAGTAAAAATATCTGTAGATAATGCCCCTGTTGCCAACATTTTGCCTAAAAACAGACAGCCTTTGTTCGTGCCGGGCAAACTAACCGGCGCTGGAGCAAACGTAACGGGGCCTGGGCCACTTACGCTACAGCTAAAAGTTCCTGTTGAATAAAAACCCGTAGCTACATCGCTCGCCGTTGCTTGGATTTTAGCTTCATAGTCACGGACTGCTTGGTTGAACTCGGTTGTAGCTTGTTTACCGCTGAGCATTGCAGCTACACTCGCAAACAAACCACCCGTTACCACGAGCACGATCATAACCTCTAAAATGGTGTACCCTGCAACACCAACCGCCTTGGCGCTTTTCATACCTGTTAGTATAGCATAACCGGTACCCCACAAAGCAGGCTTTGCGGGGGCCCCTTATGGGAATTTTTCTTTATTTGTATGTTATTCACTCCAGTTACAGCCACTTTCGTTCCTGCAAAAAGACCGGCGGAGCCGGATCTTTTTGTTTAAGACATGGATACTGAGTACTGGAAAAAGATCCGAGTTTATCTCGGTCTTTTTCACGATTGGAATGAGCTGTAACCCTGCAAATTAATATGTAGGGGATAAAATAAACTTTATCATGGGGCCCCCGCAAGGCCTGCCTTGTGGGGTGTTAATACAGTAAAAATTTCTTTTTGTACCAGGCTACTATGCCGGCACCGAAGAGGCGGACAATTATTGTCGCAATAATTAAAAACGGTCCGAATGGAATGTGGCTTTTGGCCGTTACCTTTTTGGTTATTAGACCAGGCAAAATCAATACCGTCCCAATAAGCGAAGCAAAAAACAGCACTAAAAATGCTGGTATAGGTGCTGCTATAAGCAAACCAAGTAATAATCCGAGCTTTACGTCACCGCCTCCAATCCATTTGCCCTTGGATAGCTGAAACAAGCCGTAAAAGAGCCCGGCGTCGATAAGTACGGCAAAACCGATGTCCTTAAGGCTCGACATGCCGCCATGAAACACAGTGATGTTTAGGATGGCTACACCAGCCGCCAGCACGGTTAGCGGGTACACAATCCGGTTTGGCAGCGTGAGCCAGCGGATGTCATAGATCATAAGCGCCACAAAGCCAACTAGCGCCACGCACCACATAACAAAATTAACCGTTTGCATGGTCGTGAATGTGGTTGGCCACCACAGATAAGAAATTACAAACAGTAGTGGAGTCAGCAGTTCGGCAAGCGGAGTGTCTTCGATCCTTTTGCCACAGTACCGGCATTTGCCCCGAAGCTCTACCCAAGACAACACCGGTATGAGATCCTTGGCAGCCAAAACATGGTGGCAATGCGTACACATACTACGACCTTTTGAGATCGAAAGCTCTTTGGCGGTTAAGGCTGGTTTCTTTGATCCCCGCTTGGGCTTTTGCTTTAAAGCTTTTTGCTCGTGTATTCGCCACACGGTGGCGTTTACAAAGCTACCAAAACATAACCCAAGAACTATTAAGATCAATACTATCATTGTGCTTATCTTAGCATATTAAAAGAGCCTCGTGATGAGGCTCTTTTAATAATTTTATTTTATGACTCTGAGCACTGTGGAGTGTCACCACCCGAACCTTCAACATTGTAGAGCGAAGCAAGACTTCGTGCTGATGCTCCAGTTATAGTCGCAACATTGCCGTTGCACTTTAGGTAGTTGTAAACCGTAACAGCGTCGTTACCTGCTGCAACAGCAGGAGCTGATGCACGTGCGGCTGCCGAATAGTTATATTTTACGTTGGCTGGAAGGTAAAAGCCAAGATTTACATTCGAGTTTACGAATACGGTATTAAAAGCTCCAGTCGCGGCAGGTAATTTACCGCCATTGTTAGTTACATATTCTGATGCCGCACCGAGAATTGCCGTAACATCACTCTTACGTTGTGTGTTACGAGAGTTACGCTGCAAAGCAGGAACTGCCAAGAACACGATTAACATAATCAAACCTGCGATTGCCAAAACAATCAAGACTTCAATAATCGTGAAGCCTTCTTCTCTTTTACTTTTAAAGTTGCCCACCATTTGTTGTTTCCCTTTCGAATTGAGAATGATTAATTTATATACATGAATAATAACGGCACTTCACTTAAAACACAAGCGTTTTCTTACAGAGACGCTCAGAGAGTATTTTAACGGATATTCTGGGTTTGTCCGGCTAAACCATATATTGGCAGCAAGATTGCCGCAACCAAGATAAATGCGACGACCCCAAGCAATACCATCATGACGGGTTCAATAATGGTAGAGATGGTTTTAATCTGCTGGTCCACTTCTTTTTCGTAATATTCGGCAACTTTTTCCATCATTTGCTCGATCTGGCCAGATTGCTCACCAATCCTAAGCATGTTTGGTACCAATTCCAAAAAGTTAGGGTCTTTATCGATTGCGGCCGAGAGCGCTTTACCGCCCCTTACCTTTTCGGCAGCCTTGTTTAGAGACCGGCCAATGTGAACATTGTTTACCGCCCTAGAAGTAATGTCCAGCACCTGGAGTAGCGGCACACCGCTTGAAACAAGAGTTGTACCCGTGCGGGCAAACCGAGCCATATACATTTTCATAAACAACGGGCCAACGGGCCACATCTTCATCTTGAGTTTGTCAATAATTTCTTTACCAGGCCCTGTCCGCGCCCATTTGGTTGTAGCAAAAACCACCAGAACTGTAATTATAATTACCACCCACCAAAAATTGATAATAAAGTGCGAAACTGCCAGCAGCGCTACGGTGATAAACGGCAGTTTGGTGCCAGGAATGCCTTTATAAATGCTCTCTACCTGCGGCAATACTTTTACAATCATAAAGCCCACCACACCGCCCATAACCATCAACACAATGATTGGGTAAGCCATCGCGCCGCGGACTTTGCTTAAAATTTCGGCGTCTTTTTCTTGTTGGAGTGCAACCCGTTCCAATGCTTTATCGAGCGTGCCCGATGCTTCACCAGCGGAAACGAGGCTAATGAACACCTGGTTAAACACCTTGGGGTGCTTTTCGAGGGAAGCTGCGAATGCCCCGCCGGCTTCAATATCGGTAATGATTTTATTAATAACTACTTTTAGCGGCTTCGAAACTGTTTGATCGGCAACACTACGCAAACTTTGTACCAACGGCAGCCCCGCATTAATAAGCGTCGAGAGCTGCCGGGCAAACAAAATCCTGTCCTTTGCTTTAACACGGTTCTGGAACTTGCTAATAGGGTTACTGCTTCCCGCTTCTTTCATAGTAATTTGTAGCGGGGATAGCCCTTCTTGCCGAATGAGTTTTGAGGCAGACTGCTCATTATCGGCTTCTACCTCAGCTTTTATGAGCTGGCCGGTACGTGAGTCGCGGGCTTCATACTTAAAAGTTAACATCTTACCTTAGCTCCTCATCAATCTGTCTAGCTCTTCGATATCAACCGCAAAGTTACGGGCTTCGTCATAAGTAATTGTTCCGGCGTGAATCAGGCCAACCAAAGTCTTGTCCATGCTTTGCATGCCGAACTCGGCACCAGTTTGGATAACAGCGTCAAGCTGGTGGCTCTTGCCTTCGCGGATAATGTTGCGAACCGCAGGTGTGGCTACCAAAACTTCGGCAGCGGCAATACGCCCGCCGCCAATGGCTGGCACAAGCCGCTGGCTGCAGATGGCCATCAGGATATTGCTAAGCTGGGCGCGGATCTGCGGCTGCTGGTGCGGCGGGAAAACGTCTATCATACGGTCAATACTTTGGGCGGCGGAGTTGGTGTGCAGCGTAGCGAACACCAAGTGCCCTGTTTCGGCGATGGTAATTGCAGCAGCGATGGTCTCCAGGTCACGCATTTCCCCGATCAGCACGACGTCCGGGTCTTGGCGAAGCGCACTGCGGAGTGCGGCGCTAAATGAATATGTGTCATAGTGTACTTCACGCTGCACGATCACTGAATGCTTGCTCTTATGCGTAAACTCAATCGGGTCTTCGATTGTAATGATGTGCTGGGAGCGCTCGGTGTTGATCTTGTGGATCAAAGCGGCGAGCGTGGTGGATTTGCCTGAACCCGTTGGGCCAGTTACCAAAACAAGCCCGCGCGGATAGTCGGTAAATTTGGTAACAACTGGCGGCAAACCAAGCTGTTCGACCGTCAGGATTTCATTTGGGATCAAACGCAGTGCGGCAGCCAAGTTTCCCCGCTCATGAAATGAATTCACGCGGAAACGGCCCAGGTCGCCAAAGGCAAAACTAAAATCAAACTCTTTGTCTTTGAGCAAAATCTGCTTTTGGTCTTCATCTAAAATGGCAAAAATAAGAGACTCAACCGTTTCTTCAGTCAAAGCTTCGGCCCCTGAAACTGGCAAAAGCGACCCGTCGACACGGAGCATAGGCGGCAATCCCACCTGCAGGTGAAGGTCAGAAGCCTTTTTCTTAATTACTTCTTCTAGCAAGATCTCGATGCGTGGAGCTACAGAGGCCATTAGATTTTGCCCCTGATCTGTATGTTAGATTTTGTCATCCCCACTCCTTCTTGTTTATGCAACGTCATCTGCGGCCACCCTGTTAACTTCGGCCAAGCTGGTCTTGCCTGCTAATGCTTTTAAATATCCGTCCTGCTGCATGGTTATCATGCCATTTGTCTGGGCTGCTTTTTGAATTTCGCCGGCTGTTGCCCGCTTCATAATGAGGTCTTGGATGTTTTCTTTAACTTCAAAGACTTCATAAAGCCCAATTCTACCCTTGTAGCCACCGGGCGCGTCAGGCGCGTCCTTGCCCTTGTACAAAGTATAAGCGGTTTGGCCACGAAGAGGCAAGGTTTTATAGCCTAAATCTTCGGCGACGGCGGCAATGTCACTCTCTTTTTCGGGCAGCAAATGGCCAATATATTTATTTATGGCTGCCGTTTCTATCTTGTCGCTCTGATACGGCTCAGGGACGGCAATTTTGCGCACCAGACGCTGGCCAATCACAACCCGCACGGTGCTGGCAATCAAAAACGGCTCAATATCCATGTCCAGAAGCCGCGGCAAAATTCCGGCTGCCGAGTTGGTGTGCAGCGTACTAAACACCAAGTGCCCTGTTAGCGCTGCCTGCACCGCCAAATTGGCAGTTTCTGGGTCACGGATCTCCCCCACCATCACCACGTTTGGATCTTGGCGCAAGATAGAACGGAGGCCGGCCGCGAATGTCAGGCCAACGTCGGCATTTACCTGGATCTGGTTAATGCCATCCATCTTATACTCAACCGGGTCTTCGAGCGTGACAATGTTAATGCTCTCGTTCTTGATTTCCTGGATTAGCGCGTAGAGGCTGGTGGACTTGCCAGAACCCGTTGGACCAGAGGTCAAGACCATCCCGTTTGGATTTTTTACGCCGTCACGGATAGTCCTTAGAGCCCGTCCGGTGTAGCCCATGTCTTCAAGCTTAAAGCTGGTTCCGGACTTGTCTAGCAGACGGATAACCACTTGTTCGCCCCAAACAACCGGGCTGATGGCAATACGAAGGTCAATGTCTTTGTCGTCCACATGAATCGTAAACTGGCCATCCTGAGGGATGCGGTGTTCGTCGATCTTGAGGTTGCTAAGGATTTTGATACGGCTAACCAGTGGCGGTTCGGTGGTTTTTGGCAGCTTCATAATTTCACGAAGTACGCCGTCAATCCGGGCGCGGATTTTAAGCTCTTTTTCTAGCGGTTCAATGTGTATATCGCTGGCCCGGTTTTTGGCCGCGTATTCCAAAATTGTGGACAGCGCTTTCGAGATTGGCGAGTCCTGGACTATTGTCTTGATGTTTTTAACTTTAGACGTGTCCTTAGGATCTTCGCCTGGCTGGTCATTTTGTTCTGCCTGATGCTCCAGCGACTCCGTAACGCCTTTTGACAAAGAAGAAGGGTATTGCAGCAAAACGTTGCGGATACCTTCTTCACTGGCAGTATAGACCTTAAGCGGGCGGCCAATTTTGTTACTTAAAAAGTCAACGGCCTGGACATTATCGGCGTCCAACATGGCTACTACAAGCCGGTTCTGCATTTCGCCCAGAGGCACCGCCATATAACGCTCAGCAATGTCGTGCGAAAGCAACTCAAGGGTTTTTTGGTCAACAATCGTATTGTTGAGGTTTACGTATGGGACCTTTGTTACAAGGGCAATGGTTTTTGTCAGGTGCTCGTTATCTATTAATTTGTCGTTAACGAGCTGCAAAAACAGCGGCGTATTTGATGACGTTGCTTTTTGCTTAGCGGCGGCGAGTTTATCGGCGGCAACAAGTTGGCCCTTAACAAGCTGGTCTTCAACCTGCTTTTGGATGGAAGCGGAAAGTACACTCATGCTAAAACCCCCTTACCCTACTCGGCGTTCGTAAACGGCTGGTTATTGGTATTTGGCGCGATTTCGATTACCTTTGTCGGGTTAATAGCATCAGTATTGAATATAGCTTTGTCAGGAAGCAGGAATTCAGAAGTAATCGGTGCTACAACTTCTACATTTTGTTTTTGGTCTTTCGCAGTAAATAAAAAGTTATTGCAGATAACATACGAAAATATGCCAGCTACCACAATAGTGAATCCAATAATAACTATATCTTTTTGTTTCATTTAACGACCTCTGATCCTATTTTTAGATTCTTCTCGGGCTGATAAAACGTTTGAGCGGTTATTGTCGACTGCAAAATGGCATTTGTACCGTTAAGTTTAATACTTAGTATCTGGAATGGACGAATCGACTTTTCAAATGTGCTGCTCAGCTTTTGGATACCAGCGTAGTCGGATGTTACATCAAGCGTAAACGGGATCGCAACCGGTGTTGCTGCCGTATCTGTTTGGTTGGTACTATCGTCGCTACCGCTTATTGTATTTATCGTATAGCCGTTTAGCAGTTTCTCAAGGCTTGTTGCGAGTGCTGGAAAGTCATATTTGCTTGGAAGCGCATCCAACACCAGACGGCCGTTGTCGCCATCGCGTTCATCCTTCCCGGCATTAGCACCTCCGATAAGGTTTGGGTTTTTTGAAGCAAAGTCTTTATACGAAGCCACCAGCTTGCTAACCGCGTCCTTATTGCTCTTAAGCTGCTTGACGGCTTTTTCTTTTTTGCCGGCCAGCTTATTGAGATAATTTGCTTGGGTGAAATATGACTTACTTGCTACAAGTGAAAACATCGTAATAACAGAGGCGCCAACAACAAAACCCAGCATTATAGCTTGTGTCCTGTCTATTAAAAGCCTTTTTCCTTTTTGTGGCATAGCCATTAGTTTGTTCCTTTCGAGTCAAATGGAAGCTCAGTTTCGGAGCGTGTAGTAACAGTGCTTGGAACGATAAGATTAACTTTTTGGTCTGCATTAAAGATTACTGGATCAAAATTAAAGTCGATTGTATAGCTTGCGGTTTTGGTATCACGGTTAAATGTTTTGAGTATGACACTAGAAAAGGCGTTGACGGGGGTTTTGTCTGAGTCTGTGGTATAGGTCGTAAACTTGAGCGTGTCAACATAGCGGTTTACTGATTCTAGTGTATCTGCCGTTCCTTCGGTTTCGAGTGTACCAGCAACAAAATCAAGGTCAATTCTTTTCATACTGATCTGGGCAGGAGTAGTTGCTTGGATATATTTATACAACCGGCTCGTAACGGGCCGCTGGCTATATAGTGCCGGCAAGCTCTTTAGCTGGTTTTGGATAGTAAGGATTTTAGCAAGATCCTGGGTGCCCGACAGATCATTCTCATATTTCCTGATGTCCACGTTTAAATCCTTGATGTGGTTTTTTTGGATACTTACAGCCGAGAACATGGCTGCTAGTATTCCAAGTGAAATGACAACGGCAATCCCGGAAGCAACCATAACAACACGCTTAGCTTTTATAGCTTTGATATAGGCTACTTTAACGTCAGGTAGCAAGTTAAACTGAATCATTACTCTTGCCTCTGGGCTAGTCCGGCAGCTACCCCGAAGTGATTTGACAAGCTCAATAGTTCGTTCTGACGGTCAGCCGGAAAAGCGATGTTGCGCCATGCGTTGCCAATCTCGACATTCATACCAAACTTATTCGCAAGATATAGTGGGAATTCCGCCAAGGTTGATGCTCCGCCCGTGACAATAATCCGGTCAATACGGGTGTTAGGATAGCGGCTAACAAAGAATTTGATCGACTTGTCGATATCGCTTACAAGCAGTTCAACCGTACCAATAATCGCGTTATAGATTTGCCCCTCGAGCTTGTCTTTGCCTAAGCCGAATTTGAATACAAACTGCTGGGCCTGCTTTTCATCAATATTCAGGTTCTGCATTGCACTTTTTACAACGGCCTCGCTGCCTGTTGGAATTGAGCGCGTAAGCCGCGGCACGCCGTTCATTGTAATAATAATATCTGTGGTTTTATTGCCTATATCGACGATCATGGTTGGAGGCATTGTCTCAGGCGCAATCATAGAGCGTGCTAATGCGATGGTATCTGGTTCAAAAGCAATAACGTTGAGTCCAATCGACTCCAAAGCATCAAGCCTGCCCTCAATATAGTCATTTGATACGCTCGACAATAATACTTCGACCTTGCCCTGCTCTTTTGGTGAATCACCCAGTAGCGCCCAGTCAATTTTACTTTCTGCTACGGGTGTTGGAATCAATGAATCAGCCTGGAACATTATTGTCTTGCCAAGTTCAGCTGGACTGAGCCTGTCGATATCAACCACTGTCGTAAATACCCTGTTAGACGGCAGTCCAACGGCCACCTCTTTTATGGTAATCCCCGACTGGTCTATGAGCCCACGCACTATTTGAACCAGTTTCTGTTGATCCGCTTTGGCGTCACTCATGGCTAGTTTTGGGTCTATTGGAACGTACCCGTATTTGACAAGGGTTTTATTTGGGCCGTTGCCTTTAAGCTGTACGGCTCTAATAGCCGTGGTACCAATGTCCAGTCCAAAGAAGTCAGATACCCCACTCAACATACTCATAATTACTTAAAATTATAGCATAAGCATGACGCTTTTAAACAACTTCTTGCAGTTGTTTGGGCTAATAAACAGGCGGCAAACTATAGATTGATTCGTATTTGCATGATATATCCACACATTCCAAGTCAGGGCTTTTTATAGCAGACGGAGCCAGGTAGACTTCTGGCGTATAATTTATAACTTCCGCGGCCCTAGTGTTTGCCCCGTTGCCTGTTTCTGAACCATTCGCAAAATTTGGTATTTCACCATAAGGCGCCAAATTGCTCGCCGTCCCATTTACACCGTACGAATTCATTGTTCTTAAGAATTTAACTTGCTGCGCAACTAACGCGCCGTTTACTGCCAACGGTGCCGAACCGCTATTGCCGCATGCGGTCGCAAGATTAACGGCTGGAATGGCTGCAAACGGGTTCGCACAGGTATAAATCCGGCCATCTGACGGGGTAATGATATTCGTTGGCTGGGCCACAAAAAGGCCATCGATCCGCTGCACGTTTGGCGTAATAAAAATATTACCTCTTACTATTATCGCCAGATTCGGCAGTGCGGCAATTGAGCTTGCGGGGTCAAAACTAACGTCACCTGATATTGTTAGGTTCCCTTTTATATAAATTGCAGCCTGGGTGCCGGCAGGTATGGTCAGGCCAGCAATCTGAATATTGCCGTTTGCAATATAGCGGTGCTTGCCTAATCCGGCAGCTACCGAACCGCCCCACGTTGTTTCTTTGCCATTTGCTGCCAAAAGTCCAGGATCACGCGTCCCGCCATTTAGTGGAGCTGGGACCGAAGTTGGATCGCTAAAATAATCGGTAATACAAGGGAGGCCTGGACCGTAGTTACCCCCAAATTCAAGCGCGTTTGTATTGCTAAAAGTTAGCCCTTTTGGCGCGTTGTTGAGCGACGAACGATTTGATGCCGTAAAGAACCCCAATATTGGCCCGCGTGCCATTGCGCCGTACTGCGCTGATGCACCTTTATAGCTTGGCCCTGATCCGCTTGCAAAACCGTAGATACCCCCTGTAGTTGACGTGCAGGTAGGAACAGGATTGTTGTTACTAAAGTTGCTGCCCGTACTTATGTCCGCCCCAAAAGTTTTTAGATACGGCATCAACACAAACTCGACGGAAACTGCTTCGCAAACTATAGGCGAAGCCGGATCTGGGGAACCCGTTACCGTTGCCGTTACGTTATGCTTGCCAGGATCGGGGCTTGTGTACGGCCCCGACGACACAGCTGATGCTGAGCTGCCATTGGCTACTGTCTTGGGCCCATAAGTACCAACCTGCGTCCCATCTACAGAAAATGTTACAACCATATTACTAAAGCTTGGGGAGTACTTGGGACCACTATGGGTAATTGTGGCCTGTGGCGTATAAGGCATAGTTGTTTCGTATGTCCCGCCTGGTTGAAGTGTGCAAGTGATAACAGGAGGCGGCAAAACTACCCTTATAGTGAACCCGCAGGTACTCCCAAACCATTCGGAAGGTTCCTGTACCATCTCGTATTTAACAGTGTAATCCCCCGCCTCATCTTCTGATGAGTCATGAGACCACGCATAGCTGGCTGTACTTCCAGGTGCGACACTTGAATTCCCTCCAAACGGTGCAAGCCTTGATGTCACGGCTTTCCCATAAGTACTTGCACCGGCCGGGCCGTCTGTGCCCACATCAACCTGTCCGCTTTCCTGGCCTGTACTCCATGTCGTACCGCCAATTGCGGGGGCCGTATTTTTATAAACCATTTTTATCTTAAATTTGTCACCGCGCTGTATGGTATATACCCCACCGTCTCCAATGGTGTCGACGTACCCTGCGTTATTCTTATCACCAACAACCGAAGAACAGGCGGAACTTTGGCATGTGCCATAATCCGAAGGACTGTTAGCAAGAGTCGTAGCGTCTGCATCTTCCGTGCCATCGTTTGCTTTGCCGTATCCTTCAACCCACACCTGCATGTCATAAGCGTGTTTATATTTATTCGGTACAGTAATACTCCAGTTATCCGAAGAATCCGTGCTAATTGTAGTTTTGTTTGCGGCCGTTTTAGACCCAAAGTAGACGTCTATTTTATAAGAACCTCCGTGATCACTATCAGAAAAGTTACCAGCTATTTTTGAGCAGTTTGCCGTAACGATAGTGCCGGCTGGAGGATGTTCCGGCGGACATGCGGTAAAAGTTCCGCTTACAAGAGCGTTAGTACCATCTGGGCTGCCGGCAGGGTCAACCCCGATTGCGTACACATATACCGCATGGTCAGAATACTTATAGGCATCTGGCATCGCAAACGAAAACCCATGTTTGCCTGTAAGACCGTAGCCGGAATAGGCAGCTAGATTGTTAACGTCAGACCGAAGTACGGTGCTGCTTTGTGCGGGCAGTCCAATTGCGCCAACCTCGCCCGCTTTATGATCCAAATACGTATGAAAAGCCAGTCCTGTGCCTGGGGCATCTTGGTCAAAACCCCACCCAGAAATATTTACACTGCAGCTACCCGCAGAATCAAGATTGGCAATGGGTGCATGCTGGGAAACCTCGAAGGTCAAACTAATATTTATATCGCTCTGGCCAGTACAAGTATCTATCGTTGAACCGGCCCCTGTTACGCAACCATTTAATCCGCTCGTAAAATGGTTTAAAACCTTCGTGCTGATTGTAAATGTTATGTTCTGGGTTGTAGTTATAGGACCGCCAAAATCATAGTCAAAAAAGATGGCGCTTGCGTCATATGACCCAGGTGAGCCGGTGTGCGCATATGTTATTCCTGTAGTTTTATCTACAGCATTATTAACTGTTCCCGTGCTTGCGGATGCGCTAGTTATCTTAGCAAAAGTTTGGCTGACGGCATTATTAGAAAAGCAAACAGCACCGGCAAGTATGTACTGCAACCGGTACCTTCCATCATTTCCTGGCTGCACTTCAATTGTCTGAACCTCACCCCCAGAACTATCAGCTACCCACTGTACAATCGCAGGGCTACTATGGCTTGGGTTATACTGCGGCAAAGCAGAGTTGCAGTTAGCAAGATAGTCATAATAATTGCTGGGGATCGAAGAGCCTGGATCGAGGTTCAACTGGTTTGCGTGCACCTTTGCGCTCCCAAACCAAAAAGCCATTAAAAAACAAATAACAATACTGAGACCAAAAAACAGCCATAACTTTTTATAATAGCTATCGCCTATATTTATGCTGGCACTTTGGCTTGTCATTACTTCGGTACCACCGGGCCATAAAGCACGTTATTTTTAAACTGCTCCGACCTAAGCTTTACTCCTTCGATTAGTGTTTTTAGATCTGTAAGAGATAGCGTAGCTTTTTGTATATTTATGCCATATGAACCATGCGGTTTTAATTCCTTCAATGTATCGTATTCAGCCTGGGCCTTAATGGCATCCGAGGCGTTAATGTAATACATTGTTAATACGTACATACAGGTCGGGCTTTTTTGGTAGCCTTTTAGTGATTCAATCTGGGTGGCAATTGGCTTTAGTTTGCTGACATTCTTTGCTTTTAGAAGTGTTATATCTTTGGAGAGCGCCATACCTGTTTTGTCAGTTACGCAAGTGTTTTGGGCTATAGCCTTATTATGTGACCTGAGTGCGTGCATCACAAAGTAGCATGCCACACCCACAACAGCTAAAATAACTACATACCCCACAAGCCTACTCAGCTTAATACCACTCATGCTTAAATAAATTATAGATCATTTTTGCACGTGATACTAAACAGATTGACTGGAAGCTGATTTTGGCTTTTAAGATAAACCCTTGGGAATAGGGCCCGTTAATAAACCGGAGGCAGGCTAAAAATTGAGTCGTAGTTACAATTAGTGTTAATGCATGCCAGCCCAGGGTCTTTTAGCGCCGAAGGCGCAAGGTACATTTCGGGGGTATAGTTAATAACTTCGGCGGCCTTGGTGTTTGCACCGCCGGCGGTACTAGAACCATCTGCAAAGTTTGGTATTTCACCAGCCGGCAGCACATTACTATACGTGCTGTCCTTTAATGAATTTACCGCCCGGAGGAGTTTGACCTGCTGCGCTACCAATGAGCCATTTATTGCGAGTGGCTGGGACCCCGTACCGCAAGTAGTTGCCAAATTAACAGCTGCAACCTGGGCAAACGGCAAAGCACAGGTATAAACTCGTCCCTTCGAAGCTTCTTGCCCTACTTTTGGCTGGGCCACATACAAACCATCGATGCGTTTAACGTTTGGCGTAATAAAGATATTGCCTCGGACGATAACCGCTAAGTTTGGTAAGTCTGTTGGCAAACTTGCTCCAGAAGCAAAAGTTATATCACCAGAAATCGTAAGATCGCCATCAACATATATTGCCAGCTGCTGTCCAACCGGAACGCTAATCCCCGTGATATTAGTATTTGCTGTGGCCAGATAACGGTACTTTCCTGAGCCCCCTGCAAGAACTCCTGTCCAAGGCTTTTCTTTGCCGTTGACAGAAGTAAGACCAGGGTCGCGCGTGCCGCCATTTACAGGGCTTAATGCAGGATCACTAAAGTAATCCGTAATACACGGCGTGCCAGCTCCATAATTACCCCCAAATTCATCGGTGGATACTGGAGCGGTATTTGCAAACGTTAAACTTTTTGGCGGCGTATTTACGGCGGTCCTGTTAGCTGCAGTAAAGAAGCCTAATATACTTCCACGGGTCATTGCACCATTTTGCGCACCCGCCCCCTTATAATTCGAGCTGAAAACGCCGGCCGGAGTATCTTTTTGGGCGTATGCGTATATGTTGCCAGGCGTTGCGGGGCATGTTGGCGCTGCACTTGTTGTATCAAAGCCATTACCCGTCACAACATCTTCGCCATACGTTTTAAAGTATGGAAACGTAGATATCTTAACCGATGACAAGCCGCCACAAGCTACTGGCCCTGCTGGAATACCATCTCCGACTGCGGTAATACTCCCGGTAAAAGGATATGCGCCAGCAGCTGGGGCCGTATAGGTATTAGTAACAAGAACCTTGCCTGGCGAACCGCGCGGATCTAACCCTCCTGCATATGAAGTCCCATAGCTGGCGATTCCTTGGATGGTGTAGCTATAATTACCGCTTGTTACTTTAGGCTGCAAGGAGTTGCTGTTGTCTATACCATTAAACTGGACGGTAAAAGGCGTCCCTGCCTCTGATACACTTGGACCAATTAAGTTACAGTTAACCACAGGCGCAAAGCGGAATACAAAATCAAATCCGTTATCCGCATTGCGGTCAATATTAGGCCCCAATGGATACTGGCCTCCTGCTACTTGCCATTCATACGTACCAACTCCGGCGCAATAGTTATATCCAGATAGGTCGTTATGCGCCGCGCAGCCACCGTAGCCCTCTGACCACGGCCTGACGTTGTAATATCCAGAAGGTAATGCCCCTGATGGGCGTAAGCAGTATGTGTCACCGCGGTACATAGTAATGTTATAGACACCATTTGAAGTTGAGACGCTGGCGGGTATATAAAAGTGTGAAGCACACGTTTGAATCGAGATGTCATATCTTTGACCCAAATTGTATGCGTTATAAATCGCTCCCTGGACATTAACTTGCGGCCGTGTATACGCGAAGTCGTACCCTGTTTCTATGCCACGGTCGTAGCCGTTGGCGGTATACTGCCCAGCCTGCTGGTTGTCATAACGGTAGCTTGCCGTGCAATAGTTAGGGTTTTGGCCGCTAGGTATTACTGATGCAGCCGGGTAGTTTGGACAGGACAAATACCCCCACCCAGTCGTAGGCCGTGGATGAATAGCGTCAGTATAAGTTGGCAGATCATTTGATCCGACACAGAAATAGGTGCCAGCAGGAATAGTAAAGCTATAATTGCCCGCTCCGTCCGTAGTGGCAGAGACCCCGGCTACGCAAGTATATATAAATACACCTGCGTATTTTATAGAAGAATCCTGGGCATCATAGACACTGCCAGATATGGTAACGTTTGGTGGCTGTTGACACGCAACAGGCACCGCGCCTCCCGGAAATCCATAGCCAAACCCACCTGCCGGCGCACCTCCTGCAGTATTAAGCCCGAGTCCTTGGTTTGACCCGCCGCCAACGTTTAATACCGTACCCGAAATTGCCCATAGTCCGCCCACGTTTAACACACCAGCGTCCCACCTAAAGCCATAACTGCGTTTAGAGGGTCCGACGCCTAAATACGCTTCAATCTCCGCATCACGATACGGATTATCACTGTTAATATTCCCCGAATTAGCGTAAGAAGTCCCATTCACAGTTAGGTTAACTGGAGGCTCACCACTTGAGTTTGAGTCGCCATCATAAGCCCAGCCATATATAACCGTATGCCCGCCTTCAAGCTGGCAACTATCAATGTAGCCTTGCGGGTTACTTCCACATACGTTTGGATCGCTGGCATTTAAAAGATATGGCCGTGCTTGGATAGCATTGTTATAACTAACCCCTGTTATAGTCATAATAAATGTTGTATTAGCTGCAAGGCTCATTTGCAAGTTCCCTGGGAAATTGGCATACTGATCGTCGTTTGCTTGTATCCAAATCAGCTCATTCCTATCCAGCTCAGCCAGTAATGTTGTTGGACCACCTGCAGTTGGCCTTGACTCGAGCTTAACGTGCAAATTAACTTGATTCAGCGCGGGATCACTTGCGTCAAGGTCATACAAACTAATTCCGCCTATACGATTTTTACATCCTGTATTTATTTCTAGCGTTTGGCCATAGTCTGCTCCAAATGGGTTACCTCGGTTATAAAAAGTGGAGTAAACCAAACTTTGACCTGGAGGAGCTGAAGGACAGGATTTTGGATAAGATATGTTGTCGCAAAAGGAATCAGTATCAGCAACACCCAAAAACACACCACCCGTGCCGCCTATTAGCCTAAAGGCGTTTAGGTATTGTTGTGATTCCGAACCATAAGCCTGGGCTCGGAATTTGTATACATAATAATTAACACCGCTTTCATTGTCCTGGTAAGTCCTAGATGATGGCGAAGCAATAAAGTTCATTGGTATAGTTCCGCCTGGGCCGCAGTTTGAAGCCGTTGTTACGCCAAATCCAATGTTTGGATCTTCAATATAAAACAAAGTGTTTGCTACCCAGCCCTGAATATCGGGCCCCGAGTTATTGCAGCCATCTTGGATGTTTATTGCAATATTTTGGTTCACTAAACCAACTGGCACATAAATGTTGGCAATTGTACTTTGGGCGCGAACTTGTGCTCCGCTTTGACGTAGTTGGACAACGGCATAAGTATCCGCGCCACCAGGCAGGCTAGTGTCGGGGAAAACTGAACTTTTAACACCGGGTATATATGCCTCGGCCTTTTGCCCCTTGGCCAAACCAAAAGCCATAAACATCAAAAAAAGTATAAAAACAGCCGTACAAAGTTTGCCCTTTTTAAATAAAATTCTCATTGGCTTACCGTTGAATCTTTGGGATTTACGCCGTTATAAGCATCAGTAATCAGGTTTTTCCAGCCATCTCGTCCGGCTTGGTCTGTCCGTGCGGCAGCTAAGGTAAGAGCCTCTTGTTTACATACATCTGCTTCTGCTTGGACTTTTGTTTTGAGTGCTGCCCTAATACACATTTCATACATACTTAAGCGCGAGCTACTATCGTGTGATTCATCTCTTGCATAGACTTCTGCAGCAGGTATAAATTCTGCATATTTACCTTGGCTGTACTGTGTTTCTAAACTATCAAAAGACTTAACTACTTCAGGTGGTGTGTAAGCACTATCCGCTTTTTTTGTAGGTCGAGTATTACTTGTGTGGCTGCGCAAAAAAGCTTTTTCACGGTTAGTTTTAAATAAAATTGCGCCACCAACACCAGCGCCTATGACAACTAAGCCCACCACCACTATTAATATTACTTTCCGTTTTGCACCCATACTTACCGCTAAGTATACCTCTTATGCTAGGCGGCCGTAAACCTTCCAAAATAATTTAATACCTACTTAGAATACAGACCGCTGACATCAACTATCATATCTGAGGGGCGGTTTACTGCAACAGAAGTTCTAAGCAGTGCGGCAAAACCATTTGCGCGGGTTAACATTCCATTAACTGTTGACCGGCCATTGTTTACTTCCGTATAGGCAGTACCAAACGTCATCTGGTTGTTTAGCCCAGTTATCGTCAAATTGCCTTCCATGCCTATAAATTTCGATGGATCTAGTCCGGCTTTGGAAATATCAACAAGATAGCCTTGCATTGCTTGAGGCCGGTTTTGGTCATAACGGGTATCTAGAAGTCTTGTAGGCGTAACTGCCTGGAATAAGCCTGAGGTACTCACAACTGCAGAATTATCTGTAAATGCATCTACAGCATCAATTACTATACTTATGTCTTGTGAAGCATATATATCTATCTTGCCATTTGTAACAGGGACTAATACACGATTTGCAGCAATGCTATTAGCTCCTGAGGCAAAGTTCACTACAGAAGTATCTGGCCGTGCAATACCGTCGGGCCAAACTGTAATAAAGCCAGAAGCTTGAGCATCAACGGCAGTCATGTTTAGCTCAACTGCGCCAACCCCAGTTTTTGGAATCCCGGCTACACCTGTTACGTCTAGCGTCCTGGTTTCGCCTAAATGCATTTGGGCATTTGCGTCACGACTGTCATACACGCGCCCAGGGGTTAACCCAGCTATAAGCCTGCCTGCGGCCGATCCAGACGCTGCAGGAACATAGCTGCCTTCTGCGTCAACCACAAGTTCAGTTCCACTTTGGCTATAAACAGTAATATCGCCATTTGCCCCAATTGGAACTGTAACCAAATTCGGTACAATGTCGCCCGGGTTGTTTATATTAAGCGCTGATACATTTGGTCTTGGTGTGCCGGTTGGATAAGCCGTTACATAACCTGCTGCTTGGCCGATTGCTGTTAGGTTAACCACTACAGCAGTTGCGTCTTTTGAAATACCTGGTTGGTTACGAATATCAATATCAACAGAACTATTTGCGGCAATGGGCTTTGCGACTCCATTTTCTCCTGTTCCATCGCGGGTATTAAAAATACGCTCTGGTGATATTGCTACAAATTTAGAAGCAGTTCCAACCGATGTAATGGGTGGAATAACAAGCTCACCTTTTGGTGGAGGTGTTTGTGCAGGTGCAAGAGGAGTTGTACCGCAATACCAAAACACTTTCGTAACCTGACGGCCATAAATATCATATGGAGCATTGGGATCTTGAATTCCATATCTTACGTTTGGATCGTATGGTTGGCACAAAGTATCACCCGGGCGCTTGCAGGGAACCTTCTGTCCAGTGCTTATATAATCTGCCGGGTTCTCACCATTTGCGCACGTAGATATAGCCGCGTCTTGGCCGACCCCATCGGATGCGTAAGCTGTCTCATTAATTACAGCTGTACTGGCAAGTAATGCTGCGCCCGCCATTATCAAGCGGCGCAATGGGTTTCTGCTTATGTTTTGGGCATCTTGTGTATCAATATCTGGCCCGACTTGTTGGGGTATTACTGCTGGAACTGCTTCTATGCTCATGTTGGCTCCCACATACTGTATTTAACATATTGTAAAGTATGTATCTAAACATATTGTACAACTTTACGAACAGAAATTCAACTACCTTCCCATAAGTGTGATAAATATCACAGTTTGTGGGCTCGATTATCGAAGTAAGGTGCTAATTCCTGTAAGATAGCTTATTCGCTAACCCCTTAATAAAGTGTTAAGGTAATGAATATTAAAGGAGTTTTTATGTCAGAATTTACCACACGCCGTTCAAAGCACCCTTTTCTCGCCCTCGGCATTGCATTTGCAGCACTTACAGGCTGCGCATCCGAAGGCAAAGGCAGCCTATCCGACACCCCGCCAACCACCGCTAATAACTCAGTTAGGGTATCCGAAAATGTCAATGGTGGTGTCGTTACAACAGGCGAGGATAACAGCACCGGCACCGCATATGCCACAAGCAACAGCCCAACTAGCTACTGCCCAATATCCCCCGCTCCTTTATACACTGGCGGACCAAAACTAACCTTTGACGATCTTGACCCAATTCACGACGCCGACACCCAAGTCTACCCAGGCGTTAGCACCTCACAAATAGATAAAACCTGCAATGGCGCCTATGCACCAGGTGTTGTAGCAGAAGTAATCTGCATAACTAATGGCCGCGAAATTACTTCCCACCCAGAACATAATGAAACATATAAAACCTCCACCGAGTGGGCGAAGATAAAAGGCGCACCAGGCATCACCCAATTCGCCAACTTCGTCTATGCCGATATTTCGGCTCCAGATCTTGCTGTTCTCGCCCAGCAGCCGCCTTGCGACCTAACGCAGAAATAATCTTGCCTTTCATAAGCGCTAATGTTTATATAAATGCAACATGCAACAAGTTGCCAAACCAAAAAAGGGTTATAAGAGATTAAAAATTGCCGGCAGTCTCATCCTGCTGCTGATTGCGGGCTTTTTTGTCTATAAATACAGCTACATCCACATCGAACGCCGCAAATACGACCAAGCCACCGTGGCCATTAACAAAGTAGCGGCCGACTTGCGCGCCCAAGGCATTGAAACCACTTTTTCTCGTGGCTGCCAATTCTCAAATCCTGAGAGTAGTACCGGTTCACTTGGATGCTCAGTCAACCTGGTCTACTCGTCAAACCAGTCAGCCAAGGAATCGGCTGATGTATTGGTTAAAATGTATACATCACTAAAGTCTCAGAAAGCAATTTTCGCCGACAACATTAACGATAAAAGTTTTAATAGCAAAAATGATTTTTCCGTAGACTTTAAATTTACATCCATAAACCTCTCGTGCAACATATCCTATAGTGATCATTCCCAGAACGATTATTCCACCGGCGTGTATTGCGGAAGTTTGTCTCGCTTCCCAATATATTAATAAAAGCATAAGCTTTACTAATTAAATATACATTGCGTAATACTGTTTTGCATGCTTTAATATTCGTAAGATTTTACAGATATGAAGCGTGGCAAAACAACCCTGCAACGAATCCTGCTTTTGGCCGCTTTGTGCGGCCTTTCTGCCTTGCCCGCCAAACTCATGGCGTCGCCTGCGCAATCACCTTGGTTTGCAATCGGCGACCCGGTTTTTGCGGCCCAAAATCCAAACGTAACCGACAACCAGTTGCCGAGCACTTTTATCCAACACGGCAACGTCGACTGCAGCAACCTAAGCTTTACAAAACGAAACGGCGCTATTATCCCGCCGCTGCTTTATAGCGAAAGCCAGATTAGCGGCTGCTTTTTGGACACTACTGCAGGCGAAGTCTTGGATAATGGATTTATGGATGTGCCGGGTACGCCGTATGTGGCCGAAACCGTCCACCCTGACCACAGCCCTTACCCGTTTTTTGCCTTCCCCGGCTCCGACGTATTTGTTAGTACCCAAAGCGGCGCACCCGCCATTGGCAATTATGTTTGGCTGTCACGACTCACGGGTTCCATCCGCTACACCAGTTCGCTGAATGGAAAAATCTGGGCCGAAGTTACGCCCGTAACCCAAACCCCCATCACCGATGCTGCCGGCAATTTGCTGCCGGTTTTGCTAGACAATATGGTTGGCTCAAGCGACGGCAAATGGGCTGTAGTCGATTCGCCTGGACACGGAATTTTGCGCATAAATCTAGAAACCATGGAAGTCCTGCCTTTTCAAGTCTCGCTAGAAAATGGCGACGGCACTGGCTCGGCAGAACGCATTGCCATAAGCGGCGACGGGCGTTTTGTAGCTGTAGCATCCAAAGCGTTTCATTATTTTCGCATTTTTGACCTCAGCACCTGCGACTCTGTGCCAAGCGTTATTGGCCAACCAATTAACTGCCAGTCGCAAGATCTAGACACATATTTTAGAAGCAAAGTCAGCGATCTGGGAAGTATTTTACAGATGCGTTTTATAACCAACGATCAGCTTAAGATTTATGCTTCATACGACATTAGCAGCAGTTATAAAACCGGCCAATTTGCCTTGGCAGCACCCGGCACAACTCTTGCCGGCATGCAATATCTTGGTATGGGTGATTCATTTAGCTCCGGCGAAGGCTCGCAGAGTTACGAAGTTGGCACAGACGACAATAACAATAAATGCCACCTTTCGACCCTTTCTTACCCATACTTAATTGCTAAAAAGCTGAGCATTGACAGTTTCCATTCGGTGGCTTGTTCTGGAGCAATGACATATAACGTGGGTGGCGGTAGCGGCATCGATAAGGATGGTATAAGAACTGATCGAGATAACCAGTATAGGCCAACATATCAGCCTGCGGTGAATGGATTGGGTGCCTGGTTACCAGGCTACAGCAAACAAATTAAATTCGTCTCCGAAAACCAGCCCCAACTAATAACCCTCAGCGTCATCGGCAACGACCTAAACTTTGGCCCGCTCGTAAAATCCTGCGCCCATGCCGGTACCTGCTACCCCACCTACGAAGACCGGCTGGAAGTTTTTAAAACTGTCGATAGCAAACTTCCAACGCTCACAAATGTTTACAAAAAACTCAAATCCGCCGCGCCAAATAGTGCACGGATTTACGCAGTTGGCTACCCGCAAATTGCGCTGAGCACCGGCAACTGCGGCGCAAACGTCCACATGAGCGAAAGCGAGCTAACCTTTGCCGGAGAACTCATCGGCCGCATCGACGCCATGGTAAAAACCGCCGCCTCCCAAGCCGGAGTCTACTACGCCGACGTCGAAGACGCCTTCAATGGCCACCGCCTATGCGAAGCAACTGCCGGCAGCATTGCCATGAACGGCCTCACGGCTGGCAGCGATATTATGCATGTCATTGGCAACGAAAGTTTCCACCCCAACGCCTTCGGCCAGTTCCTCCTCGCCCAAAAAATTCTAAATATAACTAACAACCTAGGCATTATTCCAGACAACCCAAATGCCACACTGCCGCCCATCAGCGACGAAAATTCAGCACTTAAAAACGTGCCAAAAACCGGCCGCACAATAAAGCGGATTGCAACCAATACAGCCAGCGAACCAACGGTCGCCAAAGCCAAACCAACCACCGCCAAAATTAGCGGCCACGACTTTGCCCTGCAGCCAAATACAGCCTACACCATCACCACAAATGGAGTCCCAAGTGGCAGCATAACTTCCGGCAATAATGGTGACATAACCATCCAGATTCCAACTGATACGGCCGGCACCCAAACAGTCACAATCGACGGCCAAGATGTCACCAACCAACCCGTCAGTATCACAACAACCGTTGATGTTTTGGATCCAGACAACCCAACCGCCTGCGGAGTGATTACAGCCAGCGGCCAAGACATTGACAAAGACGGCCAAGACGACGCCTGCGACCCAAACATCGGCCCGCCGCCTGCCGCCACGTCAACTCCGAGTGGAACCACAACTTCCGGCCAAACAAGCACATCTCCGGCACCAGACCCTGTACCCCAAAACCCAACCACTACCTCCGCCAGCGGCACACCAAAGCCAACCGCCATCGACATCACTGCCGGCGTCAGCACCCAACCTTCAGAAAACACCGCACAAAATAATCCACTTTTAACAGACGTTAACCCTGCGTCAAAAACGGCCCAGCAACCACAGACGACCCCGCAGCAAACTCCCGAAACAAAATCAAAAGCAGGCAAAGTCCTGGGCGAAGCCACCACCAACCTCAGTGCCGCCGCACGCTCCACCAAACAAGGCCTGCTCGCTGTCAGTGCCGCGCACCCCATGGCTTTTTCCGCAGTCGCAATGAGCCTGCTTTTTGGACTCTTAGCCCTCGCCTACCTGCACTACCGCTTTAAAAACGGCCCAGAATTCCAAGCTGCCTACCGCTAAAGCCAGGCCATTAACAACCATCAATCAAGATACATAAACATAAGAATGTCGGTTTTATTACAGCCAAGCTGCGGGCTTGATTACTGCAAAATTTTATGTTTAAAGCAATACTTATGCGCATCACATAAGGAGTCCCGCCATGGCACATACAGTCCAGTCGACAGAAAATGACCTAAAGTCCTTGTCCCTCAATATTCCCAAAATAAATCATTTCGACCTTGCCGAAAGAGCCTACACCATCTTTGCCTTCGCCAGCGCGACACTTCTTATTGGGCTTGCGCTACGTATTATATTTGCGCTGCTGTTTGTTGGCGGCCCGCTCTCCCGCGGAATTACCATTTTTACCGATCCGTTTGTCTCGCCGTTCAATAACATTTTTAAAGACTCGCACACCATGGTACAAATGTCGACCGGTGCAACTTTTAGCGCCTACTACTTGTTTTACACACTAATCTCCTACGCCTCACATTTTGTCCGTAGCGGCGTCCAAGAAATCGACAACCAAGAAGATACCGCTCCAGCCACTGCTTAAACCTAGTATTTTCTCCTATATTCGCCTCAGCTGATTCTCACCCTGAGAATATATAGTCCCTATTACCACAAGCTAGCGTGGTACAAACTATAAATAGGAGATATGCATGAGTATGAAAAAGAAATTACTAGTCGCCGCAACGGTGGCATCCATTGGCGTTGGCGCATTGGGCGTGGGTGTAGCAAACGCTGCAACCAGCACCACCGGCACAACCGAGACCAGCATTGTAGATAAAATTGCAGCCAAGTTTGGCCTTAAAAAAGCGGACGTCCAAGCGGTCTTTGACCAGAACCGTGCCGACCACGAAGCTTCAAGGCTTACCAAGCTGCAAACCAAGCTTAAAGCTGGCGTAACTGCGGGCACAATCACCCAGGCACAATCCGATGCGATTGTGGCTGAGTTTAAGTCGCTTCAAACAACACGCGATGCCAATCGAGGCAAAATGAGCACCATGACAGCCGCCGAACGCAAAGCCGCCAGAGAAGCCGAAAAAACAGCATTCGACAAATGGGTATCCGACAACAAAATCCCAACCGAATATGCCAACATGCTTCATGGCGGCGGTCATAGAGGTCACGGCGGACCTGACGGCGACATAGCCCCAGCATCCGACATGACGAGCACCAGCTCAACTTCTAACTAACCCTCCCTAAATTCCTTAAAGTAAAATCACCGGCCCTCAAAAACCGGTGATTTTTAGATATCGTTTAATTCAGATACGCCAATAAAACAAAATATTCCAAGCCTCATAGCACCTGCTTTAAGGGCTGGCCGGCGATGAATTGCGCGCGGACCAATATATACTGTTTGGTTTGGCTGTGCTTTTTTAATATGATCTGCGCTAATACTTTCGTTAGCAAACCCAGCAAGGTTAGTTAGTTCTTGCTCTGAAACAGAATTAAGAGCATCTTTTTTATTCTCCGGATAAGCATCCTGAAACAACTCATCCAAAATATCAGTAGGTGTGTCTTTAAAAAGTGATAACACACCTAGGTCAAGGTCAAAATCTGGCAAGGTAATGCCGTCAACTGTATACACTCTGCTTTCAGGGATTGCAGCTTCAACTAAAGTCTCTACAACTGGTGAGCGAAGTGCTTCATGTGTATGGCTCATAATCTTAACCCTGTCCAATCGCTGCAGTGTTACCAAGTGCAGACTGAAGCCGTTCTTGGCGCTGCATTAACATAGCTTCAACGCGGAAAGTTTCGGGTGAAAACAGCGCTGCTTGCATAGCGTCATAGTCGGCACTAATAAAACCAGGTGCCTGCGGCAAAGGAACAAACCCAACACGTTCAGCAACTTTGCTCATATCTTTATTTGTATAATTGGCAAGACGGGTGGGTTTTTCTATATAGCCGCCATCAACGAGCAGTGTATAATCCTGCAATGCGTGCAATACGTCAAGCGACAGCTCGGTAGTTAAGGCGCGTTGCTGTTTAGTGGCCCTAACTCCTTCAGCGATGGTTGGAGCAAAATCGATAGCGGATACCCTTTCCCAGCTTTTGAAGCTTACTTGGGGGTCAATGCCTATACCATCTTGCACAAAACTAACACGTCGGCCTCTGCCGCTCAACTGTAAGTCTTGGAATCTCTTGGCATTATCTGTTAAATGGGCTAAGCGGTCGTCCGAAAGTTCCAAGCCATGCGAAGTTGCTAGCTTAGTGAGCTTCTTGTTTATAGATTTTTCCTGGCGCGCTTCACGCCGTGTTTCTGTAAAAATTCTTGCCATATTTGTGTTTATTTAACACTTTAACAATAGCACAGATTTGCTATTTTTGCAAGCTTACGATTATTTACTTTTATCTAAGCAATGAGGCTGCCAGATCTTCATACATTAGTGCAGCTTGGAGTCAAAACCGAGCACAAAGTTTGAGCCGTATTTAACATATAGTGAGAACTTTTGACACAGGTTTTGGCCCAAGATGTGCAATGTATAAGATCTGGGTTTATTCGTATCGCAGCGCTTCAACAGGGTCAAGCTTGGCCGCGCGTGATGCTGGGTAAAGCCCAGCCAATAGACCAATGAGGGTAGAAATGCCGACAACGGCCAGAATAAGCCACACCGGCAGACCAATAATGTCGTGGGCCTTTAGCCCCTGTGATGCCAGCTGCTTATTCACAAAAATGTTAGCGACACGGGTCAGGCCAAAGCCAATGGCAACGCCAAATACCCCGCCCCAGAAACCAAGCATCGATGCTTCGAAGGTAAACAGGCTTCGCACGGTGGAGCGCTTGGCACCAACGGCGCGCATGACACCAATCTCACGGGTCCGCTCCAAGATTGCCATAATCATGGTGTTAACAACGCCGATTGCCGCGACCGCCATGGCGATGCCGCCGATGCCGCCCAGCACTAATCCTAAGATGTTAAATACTGTCAATTGCTGGTTGATTGAAGCCGATGCGTCTGCCGCTCCAACACCAAGTTTTTTGATTTCGGTTGAGACGCCGGCCGCGTTTTTGCTGTTGTCTACTTTGGCAATAAGGCTGGCGTAACCATTAATTGCCAGCTGGTCAGTCGTAACTAGTGAAAAGGTTGGCTGCGGCGGGTTGCATGGCCCGCGGGCTTTGGAACAATCTACCTGCGTAACCTTATCCTGCTGATACATCCGCATAGTCTGGAATCCGCGCGCCCAGTCGATCGGCACCCGTACTGTGGCGTCGCTGTCATTCGTGTCGGTAATACCCACAACTTTGGCCGTAAAGACGGTGGCTTTTTGGTTTTGCCCAGGGTTATTGTTATTGTTGTCGCAAGCCCCTTGGCACTGCACCGGCGGCTGGATGTCCGCCCCTACCCCGTTATAAAAACCCCGCGTCGAAAGAGTTACGTCTTTGCCGATGAGCCCTGCGTAGTTTCCTTTAAATCCAAATTTGTCAGCGTAGTCGGAGGTTATGGTAATCACGCCGTCTTTGTCGGCTTCTGCCAAATCGCGGCCTGCCAAAATATTGCGGGTAATAATACCGTTGGCGTCGTAGGCTGTTGTGCGCTGCAGGCTGAGCTTTTTGCCGTTGTAGGTAATGGCTTCCAGACTGCCGTCCTGCACCTGCCGGGCCACGCCAATTACGTGCGGTACGGCTTTGACCTTTTCGACTATTGCATCTGTTAGCTTGGTACAAGAATCACACTGGCCGCCGTTGTTGGCCGAGTTAAAGTCGGTAATGTCTTGTTTTGGCGACACGGCCACCTGCTCCAAAAGGCCGCTGCTTTCCACCTGGCTTTTAAAGAATCCTTTGGCTCCGGTAACGAGTGAAAGCATGATAGTTACGGAGGTAGCACCAATAACTACGGCAAAAATTGTTAGGGCGCTGCGGAGTTTTTGCCTACGGATATTTCTAAATGCCAATCGGATGTAGTCAAAAAGCTTCATATTAGCGGCGCTCCGTTATCTTGCCATCACGGATTTCAACCACCCTTTTTGCTTGGCGGGCAACATTCATGTCGTGGGTAATAATTAGCAGGGTAATGCCGTCTTTGTTAAGACCCTTTAGAAGCGTCATAATCTCTTCGCCTTTGGCGCTGTCCAAGTTTCCGGTCGGTTCGTCGGCAATGATAATTTTAGGCTTGCCGCTCAACGCCCGGGCAATTGCCACGCGTTGGCGCTGGCCGCCAGAAAGCTGGGTTGGCTTGTGCTTGAGACGGTCGCCTAGCCCAACGGCTTCCAAACATTCTTTGGCGCGGGCCTTGCGGTCCTTGTTTTTCATGCGCGCAAAAACCAGCGGCAGCATAACGTTTTCAAGCGCCGTGTTGTTGCCTTGGAGGTTAAAAGACTGGAATACAAAGCCAATGTGTTCGTTGCGGTAGCTAGAAAGCTTGTTGTCGCGGGTATGCATTAGCTCGTTGCCGTCGACAATTACCGAACCGCCGTCCGGATGGTCCAGTCCGCCAATAATGTTCGCCAGCGTCGACTTGCCTGACCCGGATGGGCCAGTGATGGCAATAAAATCCCCCGGAGATACCTTAAAGCTGACGCTATCAAGCGCCTTCAGCGTTTCGTCGCCAAGCTTATAAGTTTTTGTTACGTTCTTAAGTTCAATTATTGGTTCCACTTGAAGCCCTTTGAGCTTAAGCATATGCATTTTATTTACAACATGCAAAAGATTCTCTCAGCTTTCTCCCCTCATATCTGTTAAAAATAGGCTGCGAGTTTACGTTAGCCGTACAATCTGCTCGGTCGCTTCGCTATATATAGGCTCTACTAATAAACGAAGCGCCGCATCATCGAGCTCCATCTCAGGTGTAAGATCTGCTATCATTACGGTCCAGTTGTCCTGGGCGAGCGGCATACTTGGATCATATCGGAATTCGATGATAAACAATGACACGGCTACTCAAAGTGACGTATACACTCACTTACTATCCCCGAAGTCATATCTATATTCTTAATTACATATTGAAGCAATATCAACAAAATATCTTGAAACTTCTAAGATTTATCTAGTAGACAACTAACGATTTATTGTCATGTTCTGCCCGTGCATGCAAACTCTTCAGCCAGTAATGCCTCCAGATACCCTGCTTTACGGTTTGGAATATTAACTGATCGCGCGGAGTGCTGGCAACTTCAATTGGTCTTATTTTGCCTTTTTCATCTCTGTATAAACCCTCCGACGTAGTGGTAGCTTTTGGAGAATATTCAATATCTATCACCCTTTTACGAAGGTCGTAACCACGTTCGCTGGCAGTTGTTTGCATTTCACTCAGCTCTCTTCCTGCAATATCGCTGGTTAACAAGTGGATATGGTCTTCAAGCGATTTTTTATCATAGCCCAATAAAATCAATATATTTTCTGGAATCGTTCCCTTATAGCCCGTATCAAAGAAGTGCGGGTCTACCTCCTTCGTAATACCTTCTTGTTCTAGGTAAGCGTGCTGAGCTTCTGGGCTTAGGTTACTCATGTAAGTACGAGGAAACACTAAATACTTAGGTGCAATTTTTACAGTTTCTTTGTCTTGTTTACGTACTCGCTCGCCATCTTTTACTTCCCACTTTGAAGCCAGTTGTTGTGCTTTACGCCCATAAAATGCGTAAACACCGTCACGACCCAGATATATTTCAGGTACTACTTTTTCTTTTGAAAGCTCATCAAATGTATCAAAAACTTTGTCGTATAGAGGGACATCATGCTTGTAAACAAGCATATACTCTTTCATTGCTTGATGGATTACCTTAGACAATTCTTTAATGTCAACAGATGAAGGACTTACTAAGAATTGCTCCAAACCCCCAGCACTTTGAACGATGTAACGTGAAACTAACTTAAAAAAGGTGGTTTCAAATGGAACCATACCGATCCGTTTTGCTTCGTCTGCATCTAGCAAGCGGGCATCATCAATATATCCGTTACTCACAAGCTGATGCGAGATGGACGCTACTTCTGTTGCTATTTTATTCTTAACGTCCAATAAATATTCTTTAACTTCGTCGGTTACACCTTCCTGTTCATCTCCACTAATTATCCTACCAAGCTGCCACGCTTCTGCGGCTCGCTCGTTAGTTAATTGGTTAGGACTTTCGGGTATTGATTCAGTATCTCTAATTTCAAACTGCTCAGCTCTCCCTCCCTCAATCAATGCAGCCTGTGCTTGCTCAATAATCTTTTGCTTGGCTCCTGTTTCTAGATCAAGATGTTTAATGCCTTTGAGCACCAATTCTGCATCATCAAGATTATGTCTAAAATTAAAAGCTAGTTGGGTTTCTGAAGTTGGACCGTTCGAACGTTCCCTAATTATATTAATAGATTCTTGTTCGTAATAATTAAAAGTACCATCACATGCAACCATTCTTTTCCAGTAAGCATGTAAGTATGCAGCACGATAAAATTTATTACGACTTATTTTAATATCATTGAATATATCATTTGAATTATA
>JAQGGW010000004.1 GCA_028289135.1 Candidatus Saccharimonadota bacterium | reverse complement strand
GCTCATTGTAGAGTACTATATAATAAACGCTTTATTGTTGCAATTTATTTTTTGACGGCGCGGCGCTTTACGAACTTCTTTTTGGCTGGAGCTTCGTCGAGGATCTTTTTGGCGTCCGCCTCTGTTAGCTGGGTTGGGTCAACATCTTTGGCAATCCGGGCGTTTTTCTTACCATCTGTTACATATGGGCCGTATGGGCCTTTTAGTATCTTGATCTTACCGAAGTCGGCAACGTTGCGCTCGGCAATCTGGACTAGCTTTTCGGCAAATAATTCGCGGGCTTCTTCTTCGGTGATGGTCAATGGGTCATGCTCTTTTAGCGACACATAGACCTTGTCTACCTGGATATAAGGGCCAAAACGGCCTATGTTGCCCAAAATCGGACGGCCGTCTTCGAGCGCACCAATGGTTTTTGGCAAGTCAAACATTGGCAAAGCTTGCTCTAGCGTGACATTATCCATGGTTGTTTCCTTAGGAAGCGGGGCGAAAGCAGGCTTTTCCTCATCAGAGGTCTCACCCTTTTGGAGCATAGGGCCGTAGCGGCCAAAACGGACGATGATTGGTTTTTTACTCTTTGGATCTGTGCCGAGTGTACGGGACTGTGAGGTTTCTTCGCGGGTAACATCGGCGGATGCCTTAATTAGCGGCTTAAAGTCGCTGTTATAAAACTCGGCAATCATCTTGTTCCAGGCGGTTTTACCATCTGCAATATCGTCGAACTCTTTTTCGGCTTTGACGGTAAAGTCATAGTCTACAATTGGCCCAAAGTATTTGGTTAAGAAGTCGGTAGTTACTTCGGCAACAGCGGTTGGCATCAGTTTGCCTCTGTCGGCGCCATAGCGCTCTTTGACGGTGTCTTCTTTGACTGTGCCATTTACTAATACGGCGCTGCGGACATCGCGTTCATTGCCTTCAAGGTCCTGCTTTTCAACATAACCCCTATCCTGGACGGTCGAAATGGTCGGCGCGTAGGTGCTTGGACGGCCAATTCCCATCTCTTCTAATGCTTTAACAAGTGATGCTTCCGAGTAGCGGGCTGGAGCGCGGCTAAAGGTCTCTGTGGCTGTAATACGCTCGTTCTGGAGGGCTTGACCCTCTTTAAGGTCAGGAAGAAGGCTGTCGTCCTTGCCGCCGCCGTAGACCCGAAGGAAACCGTCAAAGACTAATATCTCGCCTTTGGCAACAAACACCTCTGGACGCGTGGAAATGGTGATATTGACATCTGTTTTGTCAGTAACGGCTGGTGACATCTGGCTTGAGAGGGCGCGCTGCCAAATGAGTTTATAAAGCTTTTCTTGCTGGGAGTCTTCGCCGGCGGTTTCGGTCGTAAAGTCGGTTGGGCGGATAGCTTCGTGGGCTTCTTGGGCGCTGGAATCTTTGGTCTTGAACTGGCGCAAGGTGTGATACTTGTCGCCAAATTCTTTCTTGATGTATTGTTCGGCCGCGTTAATTGCCAAGCCAGACAAGATGGTGCTGTCGGTACGCATGTAAGTGATCTTTCCGCTTTCGTACAGGCGCTGGGCCACGGACATGGTCTGACGGACGGTAAAGCCAAGGCGGCGGGCGGCTTCTTGCTGGAGTGTTGAGGTGGTAAACGGCGCGCCTGGGTTACGGCTGCCGGGCTTTTTGGTGACGCTTTTTACGGTATAGGTGGCACCAATGTTGGCTTCTAGGAACTTTTTGGATTCTTCAATGGTAGCTGGCTTGGTGTTTAGCTCGGCGCTGAAACTTTCTTTATTACTTAAAAAGTCGCCGATAATTTTATAGCTGCTTTCGGCCTGGTGGGCGGCAATCGCGCGTTCGCGCTCCACAATAAGGCGGACGGCAACAGATTGAACTCGTCCTGCGGACAATCCAGCGCGGACCTTTTTCCAGAGTACTGGTGAGAGTTCGTAGCCAACAAGACGGTCAAGCACACGGCGGGCTTGCTGGGCGTCTACAAGATGCAAATCAACCAAACGAGGGTTTTCGATTGCGGCCAAGATGGCTGGCTTGGTAATTTCGTGAAAAACAATGCGCTTTGTCTTTTTGGTATCAAGTCCAAGAGCCATAGCAAGGTGCCAGGCAATGGCCTCCCCTTCGCGGTCTTCATCAGTTGCGAGCCAGACTTCTGCTCCTTTGGCGAGCTTTTTAAGCTCCGCAACAACCTTCTTTTTCTCTGGGCTAACTTCGTAGGTTGGTTCAAAATTGTTGGCCTTGTCGATGCTGAGACCCTTTTTTGGCAAATCACGAATGTGGCCAAAGCTACTTTTAACGGTGTAGTCTTTGCCCAAGTACTTCTCGATTGTCTTGGCCTTTGCGGGGCTCTCTACGATCACAAGGTTTTTTGTCATATTAGAACGCGTACCGGAATATCCTTCCTGCCCTAAAATGACTATTTTCGGCTAAAATTAACAAACTGCTTCGCAATGTAGCTAATGCTACCTCTTGTCGCACTTTGTTAATTTTATCTCGCAAATAATTCATTTTATGCCTAGTAAGTTATTCTGGTACGCGTTCATGTACACTGTAGTCTATCAAACTTATGGTTAAAGTCATGCCTGAATTGGCATATAGCTCCTTACCCTACTGTATCAAAGGTGTACCCGTCAAGTTTCAAACACAAAACTGAGAAATTTTTCCTCACAACTTCAGGGATTCCACGCTCGAGCTAGTTTCGTTCTGAGTCTGCGGAACGCAAAGGAGGCATATATCTAATTATGGTGACTGCGTACCGCAAGGACTCGGGGCGGAAATAGCCAAGTGTGGGATTCCTGGATCATTCGGCCATGTATTTGCCGATTTTATAGCCGGCCCACAAACCTAATAATGGTCCTACTAAACCGCCAAATAACAGGCTCCAGCCACCTAGACCATTACCTTTATCAAGTATTTGACCAAAAAGCCCGCCAAGTACACCGCCCACAGTGGTGCCAAGAAAGATAAGCATTTTCATAAGATTAGTGTATCACTTACTGTAGTTACAATGACCAGTGGTTGGCGCCGAGCGGGCGGATTTTGCCAGTAATTTCAAGCATGGTCAGGGCTTGGTTGAAGGGGCTAGTCTCAAGCTCGCTTCTCAGGAGTAGTTCTGCCCCGTCGCTAACACCGTGCTGCAAAAGCTGAATAATGGTGTTTTCTTCATCGGTTGCTCCTAAGATTTTTTTTGGTGCCGCTGCCAAGTCGTACCATTCCAAGGCATTTAGAATATCTTCGACGCATGTAACAGGAATGGCGCCGGCTTTAATGAGGTTATTGCAGCCTGCGCTTAAGGGGTTGGTGATGTTGCCGGGCACCGCAAAGACTGGCTTGCCGAGCTGCAGCGCGTGGTTGGCGGTGTTTAGTGAGCCGCTTTTGGCCGCCGCTTCTGTAACAAGTACGCCTTGGCTTAAAGCGGCAATTATACGGTTGCGCGCCAAAAAGTCCCATGCAAATGGTTTGTGGCCTTTATCGTATTCGGTGGCGACAATGCCGCCTTTTTTCACAATTTCCCTAGCAAGGTTGGTGTGGCCGGCTGGATAGATAGCGTCTGGGCCGCTAGCTATTACTGCTATTGTCTGGCCGCCAGCGTCCAAACATGCCTGGTGGGCGATGGAATCAGTCCCAAGTGCCAGCCCGCTGACAATTACTACGCCCTTGCTTACGAGCTCGGCTGTGAGGCTTTCGGTGACTCCCCTGCCATATGGTGTAATCTTGCGGCTGCCAACAATTGCAAGGCGCGGACGCTGCATAAGATCGTCCAGTGTATTACCTATAATATGGAGTTTTTCTACCGGCTGCGCCAACTGGCGAAGATCATGCGGTATCTCTGGTAAAGTAAGCGTTAGCATATTGACAACTACCCTCTTTTGTATTTAAGTATTGACATAATGTCATAAGTTTGCTAAAATAGCAATCCGTGAGTCTCTTTATGGGATTTATGTACCTTATACCCCTATTTTAACGTTCATTTGGAGCAATCCAAGTGAAATCGTTAGGCTGTTTTAGAACGTGCTTTATAAGTTGTTACCCTCCACTTATCTAGCTACGCATCCCTTTAGAGGTGCAAACGTTCTAAAGCGGACTAACCCCTTTAACCCCGCATTCCTCCCTCGCACTTTTTGATGGCCAGGATATGTCGGACAACCACGAGTGGGCCCCACACCTTCTCTGGACTTTGAGCGCAATACGAGAGCGTTCACAAGCCCAGAGATGGTGTGGGGAGGCCTTCAAGGTGGGTTGAAGGGTGTTTTATTGGCTTAAGCTTGTCTTGAGCCTAAAAAGAGTCTGTAGCGGTGCCCACCCCCTCTACAGACTCTTTTTAGTTGGAAAATTTTATTCGTAGACAGTCTTTCTTAAACCTTTTTATTTCTCAAGGCAATTAATGAAGGTTTCGGCGAGTATGCCGAGGGTTTTTAGGTTGTAGCCTCCTTCTTGGACTATTATTGTTGGTAGATTAAGAGCACTGATGGTACTGCCAATATCTGCATAGCACGAGGTTGTTAGGTCAAAACGACAGATTGGATCGGCTTCATGGGCATCAAAACCAGCTGAAATTACCAAAAAATCAGGGTTGAAGTTTTGAACGTCTTGTACGGCACGCCTCAGGGTTCGAAAATACTGGGCGTTTCCTGTATGTAGCGGTAGTGGGTAATTTTTGGTAAAGCCTTTGCCCCGGCCTTCTCCTGTTTCACTTTTAAATCCGCTAATGTATGGGAACTGCAAACTCGGGTCGGCGTGGATTGAAACATATAGCACATCATCCCTGTCGTAGAATAGTTCTTGAGTGCCGTTGCCGTGATGGTAGTCAATGTCCAGGATAGCAATCCTGCCATGTCCAGAAAGGTAGTTTGCTGCGATGGCCGCGTTATTAAAATAACAGTAGCCTCCACTGTGTTTTTGCGCGGCATGATGGCCAGGCGGACGGCATAGTGCATACGCCATGCCGTCATGATTACTCAAAACATAGTGTGCTGCTGTAAGCGCGGTAGAAACAGCCTGCCGGGCAGCCTGATATGTACGGCCGGTTATTGGCGTGTATGTGTCCATGATGAAGTTACTAGGCATGAGTGTCTCACCGTTTTTTAGCCGCGCCGATGTTTCCCTGACAAAGTTAATGTAAGGCGCTGAATGAAGCGCTCGGACATGACTTATGTCATAAGAACGTGGGCGCCTTAATTTGCGTCCAGATTGCTGCAAATGCTCTGCAATAACCTCTAGTCTATCGGCACACTCAGCATATGGTGTTTGGATGCCATTGTAGAGCTCATAGGCCGGGTTATGTATGGCGTGACGGGGGTCATAGAACAGTTCAACAGCACGCATTTAGATTGCCCTTCCTGGCACATTTACAAATGTAAAGTCACGTAAGATGTTGGAAGGTAGGTTGGTGCCGTCTTCTACGACCACGTTTTGACGGATAGTTTGGGTGCCGATGTTACGATCTGGAACGAAAAATCCGGCTAGGCGCCCAGCAATATCAGCACGAGTTTGAAAGTTGCATTCAGCAAAGATAAACGGGTATTGACCTACTAAATCTTGCTGTATATTTCCATTCATATCTCGAAGTGTTTGTGCCATTAGCCCTCTTCGTAAGTAATCTGGGTGAGTGCGCCATTCGGTTGATTCAATCAAAGCAATATGGCCAGTGAAGGTAGGCATATCAAGCCTTTCGGCCATCGCCGCGCTGACAAGCTGGCCATCGGTGCAACGTTGGCCTGAAAACCATAGAGTTCGTTCAGCTGGGCTCATAATCGCGTTTTGTTGCAGATCTCGTATAAAAGTTTCCGTAGACTCTTTTGTCCATTTGAAAGTGCTTCCCCACAGCGTAAGTATTCCATCTACATCTCCCGCGTTGGGTAGTGTTTCGCTTGGCGGTATGTCGTGCTGCTGGTCACGCACGGGTAAGGGTTGGTTAGTTTGGGCAATCATCTCCGCAACCGGAACATGTGTTCGTCGGTGCGGTTGGTTTCTGGCAACACTATAGAGGTATTGCCCAGGGTGACCATGACCCGAAAGTGATGCCAGTACTTCAAGATCATGCCCCAGTCCTGAATTTACCAGCTGGTCAAAGGCTCTTTGCCCCATAATTCCCCGCAAGACAATGCGGCTGATGTTTGGGATATCCCATGCCATTGCCTGTAGCTGAGTGACGCCTTCGTGTATCTGACTAATATCTTCAGTAGGTATTTCGTTGTTATGGTAGAGTCGGTTGTGTGACCTCTCATGGATTCCGAGGCCTCCGATACTACCCGTATTATCTGGTGTGTTCATGTCATTTCCTTTTCTTGTTGGCTCAAGGCCGCTAAAATTTACTTAAATTAAAAAACCCTCCGTTTTCACGAAGGGCTTGGTGTCTTGATTGGTTTAAAGTTTACTTATGCTTTAGGTGTAAATCAAAGAATCCCCTCGTGAGAGTGGTCTTCTTTGCCTTATCGGTGCTGGTTATGTTTACAAATAACATGATTTATACTTTAGCACTAAATTTCTAAATGTCAAACATTAAATAAACTGGCGGGTGTCGGGTGCAAGTTGGTCGGAGTAGATAAACTCGGTGATGAGTGCGTTTGTTTCCGCAAAGAGGGCTTTAAACTCCCCTTGCTCTGCCTTAGAAAAGTTTTTAAGGACATATGCGGCTGCGTCTTCTTTTTTGGCGTTTTCGCCAGCTATGCCGATGCGGAGGCGGGAGTAGTCTTCGCCCAATACTGTCGAGATGGATTTAATGCCATTGTTGCCTGCACTGCTGCCGCCATTACGGATGCGTAAGGTGCCATACGGCAAGGCTAGTTCGTCATGCACCACCAAAACGTCTTTGTTGGCTATTTTATAAAACTGTTTTACAGCCTGGACGGCGTCGCCGCTGAGGTTCATGAGCGTTGTGGGCTTAATAAAAATTACGCGTTTTTCTCCAACTCTTACTTCGGCCACTAGGCTCTTGAGAGACTTCTTCTCTTTCCATTCCCCATCGGCTAGCTTTACAGCGTGGTCAAGGCATAAAAAGCCCGCGTTATGACGGCTTTTCTCGTATTTTTTGCCCACATTGCCAAGGCCCACAATCAGCTTGGTTTTTTCATTGCCAATGCTGAAATAGCTCATAGTTATAGGTGTTTGTTTGCGTTCAAAAAGTCCCATATGGGGTAGTATATCCTATTCTTGGAATCAGTAGCTTGTTTAGTTGGGAAACAGTGCAAGCATATCTGGCTGAGCTAGCGATGGTCGCATCGCAGTGCTAGTGAGCGATGGATCCCACACTTCGCTAAGGGCTACTTGGCTTAATTGCCCTAGTAACTGTGGTATGGGGTGTTTTCTTGCGTGAAGCTCTGCTAATGCTGCCTGAACCATATAGTTACCAACGACTGTCATGCTGGTCGCAGTTCCATCTATAAGAGCTGTGAGTCCATCATGAACTTCAGAGGGGTCAGCTATATAATTTTGTAACAATACGTTATGAAAAACATCTTTAGTTAGGGTTCTTTCTGCTGCACGTTGAGCTACTTCTATATGTGGGTTAACACCTAACATACCTTCTTCTAGGGCGCTATCAGTTGCATATGCTGCAAGACCAGTTTTTACCCTTAGGTTAGGTAAGCCATGCTCATCTATATCAACCCGTAACTTTAATAGTAGGTCCGATTCGCGAACATCAAGTTGTCTCATTATTAACTCCTTTTTTTAAAGATAACAAATTATCGGGAGTTAAACAAAAGCGTTAATCAGTCTTTTTTGGTGCGGTCGGGGAGCTGGTCGGGGCGGAGGGATTTTTTCCAGTCGATACCGTCTTTTTTCTCTCGCGGTTCATGCTGGTCTATGTACCAGAACTTTACGGGAGTGCCTTCAAAACCAAAGGTTTCGCGGAAGGTCCGGTCCATGTGGCGGCGGTATGACCAGTGTAAAAACTTAAGCTGTGAGCCAAAAATCTTGAAGTTTGGCGAGTCATTGCCCTCTTCTTGGACGACATAACGGAGTTTTGGCTGGCGGTTTTTGAGGCCGGCTGGCGGGTGGCGGTCGGTGGTTTTGTGCAGCCAGCCGTTGAGCTCGGTTGTTTTGATGCGCTTGTGGCGGGTGTTTGAGATCTCGACAACCATTTCGAAGATTTTAGCGACATTCTGCCCTGTTACCGAGCTGGTGACGATCATTGGCGCCCATGGTACAAATTCAAACTCGGCCTGGACTTTGGGGATCATTTTGTCGTGGGTCCAGGCGTCTTTGTCTTCGACGCTGTCCCATTTGCTTATGATGATAATTAACCCCTTGCCCGCTTCTTTGATCATACCGGCAATTTTTTGGTCAAGCTGGACACTTAGGTCATTAGCGTCGATTAGGAGCAGACAGATGTCGGATTGTTCAATGGCGCTTAAGGAGCGGATAACACTAAACTTCTCAACGCCCACTTCAATCTTGCCATTGCGGCGGATGCCAGCGGTGTCCATGAGCTCAATCTCTTTGCCCATAAACTTAACAGCGGTGCGGTTAATGTCACGGGTGGTGCCGGCTCGGTCGGCGACGATTGCCTGCTGTTTTTTGGCCAAGGTGTTAAAAAGCTGGGATTTGCCAACGTTTGGGCGGCCTAAGATGGCGAGGGAGATGCGGTCTTCGGCCACGACGATTGTGGCGCGCGGTATCTGTTCGCTGACGTATTCAAACAACTCTTCGATCCCTGCTGACTGGGTTGCAGATGTGATAAAAATGTCCTTGATGCCGAGGCGCTGGTATGGCGTCATAACATCTTGGTCGTTGATGTGGCGGCCAAGCTTGTCACCCTTGTTAACGACCAAAATGACTGGTTTGCGGGTCTTAAGCGCCATTTTGGCGACTTTGCGGTCTTCTTCGGTCAGCGTAACGTGCGATTCAATAACGACCAAAATAAGGTCGGCGCTGTCGGCGGCCTGGGCAATCTGTTCCTGGATGGTAAACTCAAATTCATCGGCGGCTTTTTGCTTGAGCCCAGCTGTGTCGACCAGCCAGAAATCCTTGTCATAAAAGGTAACTTTGCCATAAAGGCTATCGCGGGTTGTACCTGCTTCGTCAGCGACAATCGCCTCGCGCCGTCCGAGGGCCGCATTGAATAAGCTGGACTTGCCAACGTTCGCGCGACCGATGATTGCAACGATAGGTACTTTAACTGCCATGTTGTGTCCATTATAACAGATAAGTCATATTGACGAAAGAGCAATATTATGTTAGACTTTTATCATGAATAAATCACGCGCAAGTTTAATGTCAGAAGTCTTCAAATATGTTGCAGGTCCTGTAGCAATTGCAGCGCTGGCAATTAGTGGTAGTTATGCTAGCAAAGAGTCGGGTGTCAAAACAGTAGAAAGTAGAAGAAGCGTTGAGAGTACCGAATTAGATGTAGCCTTAAGTCGTTCGTATGCAAACCAGCCTGTACTTGTTGAAGACTGTCCGGAAGGTGGTGAGAAACTTCCTCAAGGAAGCCTTGTTCAAGCGGATATACTAGGTCGTAACGGTTCGCATATTACCTATATTGTAGTTGGAGATCTTTCGAAAAAGCCAGTATATGCATATGACATTAACGGTGACGGAAACCCAGAAGCATGGTGCGGAGAAGTATCAGATAGCAAGGATCCAAACACTGGACTTTATTCGCCAGCACCAGATCGTTCAGCCCCTGCGTATCTTGTAATACCTAACTGGGAAGACTGTAAAATGCCTGCAGCCGGTGAAAAATTTGATTGTCCAGGTTCACCACTTGTATGGGAGCCTAATGCATATGGCCAAGCACCGGATACAACAATCGAACCGTTACCTACGCCAAATACAATTTTAAACGCCTAAGCCTTTTCGTATTGTCCAGTTCTTATGTTTAGTAGCTTATAGTCGCCAAATGTGATGCGGTGGAGGGTTTTTACGGTGTAGCCAAGGGCGCTGAAGGTGCGGCGGATCTGGCGGTTGCGGCCTTCGTGAAGGGTTACGATCCAGTCTTTGTTGTTTTCGGCGAAGCATGAGTCGTGGATGGAATGGCTTTTGCCTGCCATGTGGCTTTCATCTTTTACTTCAAGCCGGAATTTGCTGAGAATCTTATCACCAATGTCGACACCCTTTTTGGTGATTGCGTCAAAGTCCAGGCCTTTCAAAGGATGCGCCAGGTGCACAATGTATATCTTATCTTTAACAAACTTTGGATGCGTCAGCTCGTGCGCCAGCTGGCCGTCATCGGTCATGACCAATAGGCCGCTGGAGTCTTTGTCGAGCCTGCCCACGGGCTTGAGAGCCTTAAACTCATCTGGTAGTAGTTCATAGACGGTTTTGCTGCCCTGCCCGTCCCGTGAGCACACATAGCCCACTGGTTTATTAAGAATAATTGTGGTAGCTTCGGCGGGCAAAAAAATACGCTTTTTGTCGACAACAACCTTATCAATGGAGGTGGCATGGTCACTTAGCTGGGCCATAATGTCATTAATAAACACCTTATTGCCCTGGACGAGCTTGTCGGCGGCACGGCGTGAAATACCTGTCGCCTGGGCAATGTAGCGGTTTATACGCATATTTAATGTTTACCTAGAGGGAGATTAGGTTTGGATCTTCAGCCGGTGCCTGTGCTGGTGCAGCTGCGGGGCTTGCGGTTCCAGCGGCTTTGGCTTCTTCTTTGGCAAGGAGTTCGTTTAGATCTGGCTTGGCTGCTGGATCGCTCAGTGGCTGGAGAACTTTTTTGCCATTCACTCCGCCAGCGAGTGGTTCTGCTGCTGGGGTTGCTTCTGCAGCCGGTGGAGCGTTCGGTTCGGTTGCAGTGGCAATTGGCGCAGTTGTAGAAGGCGTAATGTCGGTGCCAGGATTTTGGCTAACAAAACTGTTTACTTGGTCGGTGACTTGGGACTGCTCGTCTGATGAGCTTTGTGCGCTCGTGACACTGCCAAGCGTAGAGGTGACGGTAATTGGTTCGTCTGGAGCTGGCGCGGCAACGGGATCGCTTGGCGGAGCCACAACTGGGGCTGCAACGACAGGGGCAGCTACGGGATCTGCAGCAACTGGGTCTTGTGCTGGGCTGGCTGCGGCAGTATCGTCAACGGCTGGGGCTGCTGGTGCCGCTCCGGCTGCGCCTGAGCCATCCATTACTTCGCGGGCAATCTTAACAACGTCTTCAAGTGTCACCTGTGATTTAACGAGGTATCGGTCTGCGCCAAGCTTTTCTGCCCGTGCCTTGTCTTCGGCTTGGCTTAAGGCTGTCATCATAATAACTTTGGTGTCGCGTGTCTCGGGGGTAGAACGGAGAATGTCGAGCATATCAAAACCACTGATTTTTGGCATCATAACATCAGAAATAATCAAGTCTGGCTTTTCTTTAACAGCAAGCGCCAAGGCCTCTTCACCGTCATGCGCGGATACGATCTCATAGCCTTCAGCCAGCAAACGGGCTTCGTAAATTTCTCGTAAATTGTTGTCGTCCTCGACGAGCATAATTTTTGACATTGCGGCTACCCTCTCCTGCTTATACGTTTATGCTTCAATATGGTCATTGTATCACGAACTCCGTCTCATATCATTTGCTTCCCAATGCTGAAGTTTGTGAGCTTTCTTCATGCATCAGTGTCTGTGCCCTGTCAGAACTTAGGCGCGGCAGGTTGATATAAAACGTACTTCCCTTGTCGACAACGCTGTCGACCCAGATCCGGCCATTATAAAGCTCAACAATCTTGCGGCAAATAAACAGCCCTAATCCCGTTCCGCCCACCGTGCGGGTGTTGCTGTTGTCAACGCGGTAAAATTTTTCAAATAAGTGCTGGGTGTCTTCGGCCGCAATGCCATGTCCAGTGTCGCTGATGCGAAGCTGGACAACGTTGGTGTCACCAGTCAGGCCAATGGTTACTTTGCCAGCGTCGGTATATTTAACAGCGTTATCAAAAAGGTTGGTAATGACTTCGCGGATGCGGTCGGGGTCAACCTGGACATAATATAGAGGCTTCACAACATTGCCGCCGCTAGCATCGATCACACTGTTGGGAGCGCCTAAAACAAACTCAACCGAAAGTGCTTTTTTCTGAGCGGCGAACTTTAGCCCGTCTGTTAGGCTTTCTAGCATACTACTGAGCTCTACGACGACAGGATGGTTAGTAAGACGGCCATCTTCGGCTTTGGCGCTGGTAAGCAGGTCCTGGAACAGTTGTCCAAGGTGCTGGGTGCTTTCGTGGGCTTTTTCCAAGAAGTCGCGGGCTTTGCTGTCGATGGTGCTTACTTTATCGTTTAAGGCCAGTGCTAAGTAGCCTTCAATTGCGGCAACGGGGGTGCGCATTTCGTGGCTGGCGGTGCTGACAAATTCGGCACGTTTTTGACCCTCTTGGCGCTCCTGGGAAACATCACGGAAAATTCCCACTGCGCCGCGGACGTTTTTCTCGGCATCTAACAGAGGCGAAACCGTAATGGCAAGCGACAATACTTTTTTGGCCTGGGTGGCAAGGCTGGCCTGGTTGTCTTTTACGGTGCGCTTTTCTGTCAGAGCAATGTTAACCGGGTCTTTTTCAGGCGCGTAGGGTTCGCCCTTTTCATTTATAAATTTTAAGACTGATTTGTAGTCGATGCCGAGCGTTTGCTTAGGGTCCCAACCGGTTATTACGCCTGCTGCCGGATTAAAAAGCTGGATAGCGCGCTGCTCGTCGATCAAGAAAACGCCGTCTTCAATCGAATTTAAGATAATCTCGGATTTTACTTTTTCGTCCTGTAAGTTGGCCGCCAGCGCGTGATCGGTTCCCTTTGAACCGCCTTTTTGATGCTTCTTTTTAGACAAGATTAATACAGTAGCGACAGCCACCCCAGTAAATACCCCAGCAATTATAAACATGTATAGCATAAGAACTTAAGTTGTATTATGGCGGTTTTTAATGCGATTTACAATTAAGCATGAGCGATTTGGAGAATTCTCTAGTTGATTGTGTAATATTTCTTACAGAATTCACTAAGTAAACAAACTAGTCTATGGGAACAAGTATCTATTAACAGGAGGGTTCATATGAAGAAGTTATTCCCACGCGGAGCAACAGTCGCAGTCGCAGCAATTACTGCATTATTCACTGGTTCAACAGGCATGGCCTTTGCAGGAGTTAATGCGTCAACACAGGGTCCAAGCTCACCAATCTCTATCAGTGAGTCGACCAACAACAACTGCAGCGTTCAGAACAACAACAATGTTACATCTGTAAATAATACCAATCAAAGCGCATCTACTGGAAACGTCAACGTTTCTGGTAATACAACTGCTGGCATCGGCGGTGGCGCGTGGGGCGCTTGGGACCCAAGTGTTTGGGCAGCACAAGGCCATACTTATAGCGAATGGGCAGCAGCTTTTAGCGCTCACATGGGCGACATCCAGTCTAGCTGGGGCAAAATGGGCGGCGCATCAAGCGGCAACGCAACCAACAACAATAGCACCAACACTTCTGTAGCTATTAATAACGGCAACGGTTGTGGTCCAATGGACATGGTTGGCAGCACAAATGTCGGCACACAAGGTCCAAACTCAGGCGTAGGTCTTGTATTGTCCGACAACACTAACAAGAACAAGTCAAACAACAACAACGTTCTTGGCCTTAACACTACCGGCCAAGGTTCAAAGACCGGCAATGTAAACACTTCTGGCAACACTACAGCAGCTGGCGGCACAGGTTCAGGCGGTGCTGGTAACAACAACGGTACTGGTTCAAGCGTTGGTATTAACAACGGCGGTGCTGGCGATCCAGGCGTCCACGGCGGCAGCGGCGCAGGTGCTGGTCAGACTACCAACATCTCTACACAGGGCCCAAGCTCACCTGTAAACGCAACGATTGTTTCAAACAACAACACTAACGTTCAGAACAACAACAACGTTGGAAACATCTCATTCACTCGTCAGACTTCTACTAGCGGAAACAGCAATGTTTCTGGCAACACAACTGCTGGTGCAGGCGCATCAGGCGGTGCTGGCAACAACAATGGCGACAGCAACACTACTGTCATCAACAACTAATTGACGGTTACTGAAAAAGCCCGCTTGAGAGAGCGGGCTTTTTTATGTGAGAGGCTTCCGCACGATGCACATCTTGGGCGAAAGCCTGTGCTCCGATGCTCACCGTATCATGCCATACGCCTCCGCTTCGGTGCTTGGCTTTCATCCCAAGCTGCACTATCGTTCGAAACCCATCGATATCTGCGGGCTATAAAGAATCGGCGGGTTTTTAGTAAAGTATATTCTAGTAAGTAAAAGAAATGGTATCGTATAGGTAATGAATCGGAAGGCTTATAAACACCTGCTGCACACTTATGGGCGCAAGCCTACGGTGTGGTTTTCTTTTGTGGCGGAAATTATCCGTACACTTATTGCTCGCATATTTTCGCTCTTAATTCTTGCAAACCTTGCCGCTAATATTGCGGCTGGTCACTACGGGGAAGCTAAACATGACATTATACTATTTGTTAGCGTGGTACTGTTTGCCGACGTGTTACTAACTCTTACCGGCCTGCTCTCACATCGCGGTGAAAATGCCATTTATGAAACAAATGCGGTTAGGTATTACAAAAAACTTACAAATAAAGATATGTCATTTTACCGCGACAGCCATACTGGCTATTTAACAAGTATGTTAAAGCAGTATGTCGATAGTTCACTCGACCTGTTAAGGCTACTTCGTACTGATATAGTGCGTGCATCGGTATCTCTTACTATCCCTGCGCTCGTACTCACTATTGCGTCATGGAAAGTCGGACTAACGGCGTTTGGATTAGTTATATTTCAAATTTTTTATATGTCATGGGCTTCGAGTAAGACAAAACACTACAGGGAGAAGTCCCACGAACTATACAGAAAAATTGCGGGAGAAGTAGCTGACGACATTACTAACATTGTGGCGTACAAAGCTGCTGGGCAAGAAGCAGCCGCTTTGACACGTATTGAGAAGTTAGAGAAGCAGGAAGCTGATGCTTTTTGGCAACGCCGTAAGGTGACAATCCTGCTTGATTCGCCGCGCATAATTATGACTACGCTCATAATGGGACTTGGCTTCTGGTTTGTGTTACAAGCTTCACGACATGGAGGCAACAGTAAAGTAAGCTTGATTGTCCTTACTATTACCTACCTGTTTCAGATTAACCGCAACCTCGGCGATGTGCCTGATCTTATCGAGCGGCACGACGATCTTGTCAGCAAGCTTGTGCCGACGCTGGAGGTTCTGGAACCAACCCATGAGTCAATCGCTGATTCGGAAGAAGCTCAGGACTTTAACCCAAACCAAGCCGCAGTTAGCATAAAAGATATGAGTTTTAGGTACGGTGATAATTCGGCAGGCTATATTTTTAAAAACATGAATCTGGAGATTGCAGCCGGCGAACATGTGGGCGTTGTTGGCCTTAGCGGCGCCGGCAAAAGCACGCTCGCTAGCCTGCTTATGCGTTTTGATGATATTGAGTCCGGTTCGATTGCTATCGATGGCGTAGACATACGCGACGTTAAGCAAAGCGACCTGCGCCGCCATATTGCCTACGTGCCTCAGGAGCCGGTGCTATTTCACCGTACAATAAAAGAAAACATTGCCTACCACAACTCGGCTGCCAGCCACGCGGAAATTGAAAAGGCCGCCAAAGCCGCCTATGCCCACAGCTTTATTATGGATCTGCCAAAGGGTTACGACACAATTGTTGGTGAACGCGGTGTCAAGCTCAGCGGTGGCCAAAAACAACGCGTTGTTATTGCCCGGGCGGTGCTCAAAAACGCGCCAATGATCCTATTTGACGAAGCCACTAGCGCGCTGGACAGTGAAAGCGAATCTATTATCCAAGCGGCCCTGCCGGAAATTATTGGAAAACACACGGCAGTTATTATCGCCCACAGGCTCAGCACCGTGGCGGGGCTGGATAGAATAATTGTCATGCATAACGGCGCTATCGAAGAAGAAGGCACTCACGCCCAGCTGCTTAAAAATAAAGGCCGTTATTATTCCTTGTGGCAAAAGCAAACCCGGCAACTTTAAGCTAGCGGTAGCGTAATGCTAAACGTGCTGCCATGGCCATCGCCCTCTTGGCTTGCGTCCAGCTTTATTTGGCCGCCAAAATGTTCCACAATGAGCTTAGATATATAAAGCCCCAGTCCTGTCCCGCGGGTAGTGTCACGCGTCTGCAGGCTTTCACCCGTTTGCTGGAACTTGTGAAACAGCAGCTGCTGCCCTTCTGGTGATATACCGCGGCCGGTGTCGATAAGCATAATCTTGAGCATTTTGTTTGGCATGACTTCTGTTTTGATCGTTACGCCGCCTGTTTCGGTAAACTTAATAGAGTTTCCAATGAGGTTGTAGATGACCTGCTTAATACGGTTCGGATCGGCGTGAAGCAGCGGAAGTGCCTGGGCTGGTTTTTCGAAGGTAAGGTACAGCTTTTTCTCGGTCACCATGCCGTTCATTTCTTTTATAACTTCTTCAATGGTTGTACTGATATCAAAATCTTTTTCGGTAAATTTAATTTTCCCCTGCTCCAAACTACTAACATCCAAAAAGTCATTTACAATCGAAATCAAGCGCATGCTAGAGGAGTGAATATCGTCCACCATTTCGTTAAACGAAGGGTCTTTAAGCTGGTCTTCGTAGAGTTGTTTGATAAGCGACGTATTGCCGCGGATTGCCGTAAGCGGTGTCCTAAGTTCGTGGGAAGCAATCGAGAAAAACTCTTCTTTTGAGCGTTCCATAATCTTAGCTTCGGTGACGTCCTCAACAATAATAACCGTTCCGTCTACAGTTCCTGCGTGCGTTAAGACGGGGGCTGCCAGTGCATGCAAGAACCGGCCTTCTGGGGTAGATAGCTCGATGGTTGATATTTTTTTGCTGTCCGTAACTTTGCTGGTGTGTTCCATGAGCTTAAGCAGCAGAGAGTCTTTTTCGGCTATCTTTTTTGCAATACTTTTTGCATCATCCGAGCTAAAGCTTAAAATCTTTTTAATGCTTGGATTCATCATGAGGACATGGTCGCTCGAGTCGGTTAGGATAAAGCCCAGCGGCAGGCTGTTGATGGAGGCAAAAAAGCGGGTTTTTTCTTCTTCCAACTGATGTGTCCGTTGCCTGACCTGGTCTTCGACGCCCTCTTTTTCGATTTTTAGCTGGCCTACTAAGCTATGAACATGCTGGTTAGAGTCTTCGATACGCTGGAGCATGTGGTTAATGCTGGTTGCAAGCAGCGCAACTTCGTCACTCCCCTTAAACGTTAGCTTGTTTTTAAGGCCGTTTTGGTCATTAATTTTGGTAACGTTTTTGGTAAGAAGCTCAATTCTACGAATTACCAATGCATCGAGCAGTATAGAGGTAACCAGTGGGAACAAGACGCCCGCTACAAGCAGGATGATAAGAAAAAGGTGCAGGCTTTCGCGTCCCTGATCATAAATTTCGCGGTCGAGGTTAACACGCACCAGCACTGCTGGCTTGCCATCCAGGCCTGCTAGCAAAGTGTAGCCATTGATGATGGTGCTATTTTGGGCTTTTGTTATTGTTTTGCCGACGCTCAGGCTTGACTCAATAGCTATAGCGTCAGGAGGCAGTTTTGTGCTGTTTACAGGATAAAAACCAAGATCCAAATGAGCCGTTTCGGCCAGCTCGCCAATATATGCGGTTGTTAAAAATTTAGTAAAAATAATTGACCCGTGGGTTGGACCCGAGCCGTCGTTATGCAAAATTGGCCGGCTGGAGGCGAGTAAAATGCCCTCTTTGGTGGTGATAATCCCGCTTACTGCCTCGGCATCGGCATCAATATTTGCTGCATTGTCGTACTTTAACAACGGGCTTGTTGGGCTCAGCTTGTCTAAAAGCTCGGCAGAGGGTTTGCTGCTGCCGTTTGCATAGACCAATTTGCCTTTGGTATTAAAGTACAAAATCATGTCAAAAATGGGGCTTTTGTAGGTGTCGTTGCCGCCAAAGTTACTTTGTACAAACTCGTTGTTTTTGTCGGCCGCAAAGTTATACGAATCGTCCCAGCTGGCCCAGTCGATCAGCTTGCTGCTAAGTGAAAAAAGCTGGCTGTTGATGGCGTCGGTGGCTCTGCCGACGTTCTGGATGGCGTCATTTGTCTCTACTTTTTCAAAACCATGCAAAATGAGCGGTGCCGAAACCTGGTACAAAATAAAAAGAACACTGGCCACAGCCAGGGTGTTGATGCCAAGTGTTTTGAGACGGATATTCATTAAAGTTACTTACAGCAATCTTACCATAAGCGTTATGAATATTACAGCGTTGTGCAGTCTTCGGGTCCCCCGCAAAGGCTGCTTTGTGGGTTAAAGGAGTAGTAATGCGATGGCCAACGCCAATTTTGCGCCACTTGTTTGCGCGAAATTAGGCGGGTTGGAGTTAGCTGCGACGTGGTGATCCCGAGGAGAGTCGAACTCCTCTTACCAGGATGAGAACCTGGTGTCCTAACCGATAGACGACGGGACCTTAATTTTTACTAAATTATGTAAATAACAGAGGCAATCTTATCATATTTCCCTGTTTTAAGCCAGTGGCCCGTCTTTAGCGGAGCTTCTCAAGGAAAGCGACAAGTTCTTTTGGTGTAATGTCGGCTTTAATAATATAGCCGTCGGCGTGGCTTTCGATCTCTTGGCGGGCGGCATCGTCCTGGACAAGGTTGGTGGTAATAATTATCTTGCTATGGATTTTGGGTGTCTTCGTTTCATCGCTTAAAACTTTGAGGATTTCAATGCCCGTCATGCCAGGCACCATCAGGTCTAGCAAAATAATGTCGTACTGGTCAGTTTTGGCCAGCTCTAGCCCGTCGTTGCCATTAAGAGCATTAGTTACGTCATAACCAGCTTTACGCAGCGCCCGGTCGTACAGCTCGCTAATAAAAAATTCGTCTTCAACGCAGAGGACTTTGAGGCCGTTTTGATTGATTGGTGTACTGTGTTGGTCATTATCCATGGTTTATCTCCGATACATTGAATGGTTTTTTATCCAGCCGTGCGCTTGGCGTTCGATGTTAGCGTTTGCAGGGTCTTTTAGCTCGGCGGCAACGCTTGTGTACGGTACTACCGAAAAGCCAAAGCTGCTGCCCTCGTCTTCTTTACTATTGACCCAGACATTGCCGCCATGGGCTGTGACAATGGCTTTGACAAGATATAGCCCCAGGCCGCTGCCGCTTATACTACCCTTGTTGCGATGGCTGCGGTAGTATTTGGTAAACAAATATCTCATGGCTCCCTCTGGAATGCCGACTCCATAGTCTTGGACGACTGTTTCAACATTGCCGTCTTTGCCTACCGCCGAATGCAGTATTATCTTCGCGCTTGTGCCGCTGTATTTTATAGCGTTATCTACCAAGTTGCTTATTACTTCGTAGATGCTAACTTTATCAACTGCGACCGCGGGCAGGTTTGGCTGGATATCTAGCTCCAGGGTTTTGCCGCGGACTTTTGCGCGAAGCTCCAGGTCTTTGGCAAATTCTGGCAAAAGTTCATTCCAGTTTGCTTCGTGCAGGCTAAGAGTAAGCTGGTTTTCGTCAACACGGGCAACATTTAGGATGTTACTGACAAAAGCCGTCAAAGCTTGGGCGGACGCGCTCATTTTATGCATAAAGTCACGCAGCTCTGGTGTCAGCTTGCTGTCTAGCTCGTCTTCGAATACTTCAATGTAGCCGCGCAGTACAGTTAGCGGCGTGCGGAGCTCATGCACGGCCAAAGCCACGTAGCTTGTCTTGCCGTCTTCGTTGCTATAACGTTCGGTGTGGTCAAAAATCCCAAGCAGCGTGTCATATCCGGTCGTGTTGCCCTTGGCGTAGCGCGCGATTAGGTCAAACTGCTTTAAGCCTTTGTCGGCAACTTGCATCCGGACTCTATCCCAAGACGAATTGGCCATAACGCTACTAGCCTTTGCGGATGCCAACCATGTTTCAAGTGTGTCATTTGTCTGAAAAGATAGCTGCAAAACATCGTTGATTGACTTGCCGATAATTTCTTCGCGCGGGCGTCCAGCGTAGTCCGCGGCCAGCTGGTTAATGCTTTGGACCATATCGTTTTCGTCCAGTGCAAAAACCGGCAGCGGCATGACTTCTAGCAGTTGGGTATTCTGTGCCGCGGGAGCTGGGACTGCTTGGGAAGCCGCCGTCGTAACTACGGCTGAAGCAGCCTGCGTACCGCCAAGCTGGTACATCTGTTTTATCATCGACATGGCCAGCTCCCTTCCGTGGGTTAGCTTGTCTGGCTGGGGAGTTGGTACATTGCCTGCGCTCTCTGTCAGCTGCCAAAGCGCCTGCCAGATCGCCTTAAACGGTTCACTAACGGCCATGACAAGAAGTTTGGCAACTCCAACAGATAGCAATAAGGCTATAACGGTGGTCGCAAGCAGTGAAAATAGGTCATTAAGCTTAAAGACACGGCTGCATAAAAGGTACGCACCAACAGCTAAAAGGCTGCTAATAAATATCCAAAAAAAGCCGTATGCCGTGAGGTCGCTGCTGAATTTCTTAAAATTATCCATTATTTGCCTACCCTTTAGATCTCATAATTAAGGCGCATAGGTTACAGAACCGGTGCTATCAACCATGCTGATCCACGTTTGGCCGGCGTTAAACGCAATCGGTTTGCCGTCCGCAGTAGTAAATTTCCATTGGGCCTGGCGGCTGTCTTTTGCCCATGTGCCTTCTTGAACTGCGCCGTCCTGGAAGACGTACATATGCCCGCTGCCAACGGTGGTGTAGTCGGTGTGTTCGCCGTCGCCGTCTATCCCACGCCCCATTACAATCGCTACCACCACTTTTGGTTCTAGCTGAGTACTAGACTTTAGGTCAAGGTGCGGCGCGCCACCCTCAGAGCGGAGGTAGGCGTTTTTGGCGGCGTCGTAGTCGTAATGCACATTGTAGAAGTAGCTCGAAATACTCAAGTCGACAATTTTAGCCGTTGGAGGTGTTACTGGCTTTGTTGGAACGGCATCTTTTTTACGTAAAAAACCAGTGTAGGTAGCACTCGTGAAGCCTTTAGACTTTTCGAGGTCGTTTAGGCGCGCGACGGAGGTATAGACGTTGTGCGGAGCATAGCGGCTGGTGATGCGGTCATAGCTGCCGCCGTTATAAAACTGGTCGAGGTCTTTAATGCCCAGGGTTTTGATGTCCTGCAGTGCTTGCGGCGCGCCGCCGACGTGGGCGATAGAGGCGTCAAACGGCAAGAACCAGTCGATGTAGTATGGGCGGAGTGAGCGGATCGGGCCAATATAATCTGGCGCGGTGTCCTGGAAAATAGCGTTAAAACGGGTAATTCCGCCTTCGGCGATGGCTTCATAAACAATACTGGCTTCTTTAAGGCCGGATTGCGGGCGGGCGTCGGGGCTGTTTTCAATCTGGACGGCCGTTACTGGGCCGAGGTTGGTACCAATTGGCACGCTCAGGCCGCTAAGCTTAGAAACTTCGGTGGTGGTTTTTGGCGGCACAGCTTTTTTGACTACTTTTGCGACAACTGGTGCAGCTTTGGCAGGCTTTTTAATGACAAAAAAGTAAGCGCTGGCACTGCCGCCTCCAAGTACTAAAACAGCTATGATGCTGGCGATAATCCACTGTTTTTTGCCATGCGGCATGTGCGGTTTAAAGCTAAATTTACGTTTTTTTACTTCTTCGGCGGGCGCTTCTTCGCTGTTTATTGTTTCTGGAGCCTTAGCGATGGCAGCTGCGGCAATATCTTCGTCGGCAACTTCGTCCGGCGTTTTAAATTTTGATTCGGATTTAGCTGATTTTAAGGCAATTTTTGATAAGGCGCCAGTGTTAAAATTAGCCGCTTTTTGGGTGCTTGGACCACTAGGTATATTCTTAAAAGCCTCAGGCTCCGTTTTTACCGGTGTTTTTGGCCGACGCGGCCGGATAATATCATCCATTTGTCTAAATTGTACCATAAGCGTTATCGATATAAATGAAAGTTCTTAACTGCGTATAACCTCTGGTACAATCAAGGGTATGTATTCCCCTGAACTTATTGAACGTTTAACTGCTTTGTTGGCGCCTCATGGCTATACGGAACGCCAGGAAAGTGAAGCAGCTTACCCTGCCCGCTCGTTGCCTGGCGGTGCCGAGGTAATGCGCGTGCCGCCGAGCCCAACCGGATTTGTCCATATTGGCACGATTTATGCCGGGCTTATAAACGAACGAATTGCTCACCAGACTGGCGGCGTGTTTATTCTGCGAATTGAAGACACCGACAAAAAGCGAGAGGTCGAAGGCTCGGTTGAGGGCATTATTAATGCTTTCCGCGAATTTGATCTTGGCTATGATGAAGGCCCAGACACGCCCCCTACACCCCAGACCAGCACATCTACTGAGCCTTCCCGAATGGCCAAAACTGATTTTTCTGATGTCAAAGTAGATCAAACTACTCTTCCATCAGAGAAAATTAGTTTTATCTCATCTGGAGAAAACTCAGATAGTCGCACTGGCTGGGCTGCAGGGGGCGGCGCTTATGGCCCGTATTTTCAGAGTGAACGCGGTAAAACGTACATGGGCTACGCACTGGAACTACTCAAAAATAGCCGCGCCTACCCCTGCTTTGCAACACCAGAAGAACTTAAAGCTGCAACCGCAGACCAGCAGGCTAAAAAGCAGCGTCCGGGCTATTATGGCGACTGGGCTTTGTGGCGCAATAAAACCGAAGCCGATATTATTGCAGCATTAGACGCCGAAAAACCATTTGTGCTTCGTTTTAGATCTAACGGCGACCACCTAAAACGTATCCAGTACACCGATGTTTTTAAAGGCAAAATGGAAGTGCCTGAAAACGACCTGGATGTGCCGCTAATTAAAAGCGATGAATACCGCTTGCCAACTTATCACCTGGCGCATGTCGTGGACGACCATCTTATGCGCATTACCAAAGTGTTTAGAAGCGACGAATGGCTGCCAAGCACTGCCCTGCACATTGAACTTGCCCAGGCGTTAAACATCGAACCTTTTACCTATGGCCACTTTGCCCCAATATCGGTCATCGACAAAAACGGCGGCGGTAAACGCAAGCTCAGCAAGCGCAAGGACGACGAAGCAAACGTGCAGTATTGGCTGGAAGCTGGCTACCCTATAGAGGCTGTTAAGGCGTATTTGTTTGGATTAGCGAACTCCAACTTTGAAGACTGGTACCGCGCAAACCCCGGCAAACCAGTAACTGACTTCCCTATTTCGCTTGAAAAACTGGCCGCCAGCCGCGCGCCGCTACTGGACATGAAAAAGCTTGAAGATTATGCCAAGGACTACATTGCCAGCTTGCCGCAAGATAAGTTTAATGCAGAGATTTTGGCTTGGGCAAACAATAATTCACCACGTTTTGCAGCGGCAATGGAAGCAGACGATAGTTATACAAACCTGATCTTAAGTATTGAACGGGACGGCGACAAACCACGCAAAGACTTGGCCAAATGGTCGGATGCCCCAGAAAATTATAGCTACTTTTTTGACGGCTTATTCCCTGAAGAATTTATTTCACGAGTGTCGGAAGAGCTTAAAGACTTTCCTTCTGACGTCGTTACGACAGTATGTGCGGAGTTTATGAGTACTTATGATGAAAATGATGACCAGCAAACGTGGTTCGATAAACTAAAATCCGCGGCTGAAAAAACAGGTTTTTCTACCGACAATGGAGTTTTTAAAGAATCACCCGAAAAGTTTAATGGCAACGTGGCTGACTTTGCCCGCATTATCCGCGTAAAACTCACCGGCAAAAACCGTACACCTGACCTTTGGACCATAATGAAAGTCATGGGCCTCGAACGCGTCAAAAACAGATTACAATAAGGTTTTTACGCACATTTCACAAATTTATAGAGAAGTAGCAATTTTGATCAGCTGGTCGGTATTGAGGTTTGAGTTGCCTGTAATGCTGTACCAAACGCCATTGTTGACCCAGTCGGCCTGATTGTTATCGTGCAAATAAATTGTCTGGCCGTTGTCCGGGTAGCTCTGCGGGATAATCCCGGTCGTACCCATAAGGTGTTCTTTAAGAGCATCGCTGTTCCAGTTGGTGGTTTTTTGGGTGATTGTATACGCCCGGTTGTCAGCGTTGGCTTTGTAGGCCACGCTAATTACGCCGGGGCTGTAGCCAACGTGGCTATTAATGGCAAAACCTGCTGGCTGGTATGTTGGCAAGCTGGCATGGACTCCGGCTTTGGCGCTAGCGTAGCGGATGGAAAGATTGGGGATGTTTTGATAGGCCACAAAGCCACCAACAAGTAGTACGGCCAAGCTGCCGGCCGCAATGCTGGCGGCTTTGGCGCTAAGGCCGACTTTGCTGCCTAGGCGGTGGTGAAGCTTTGCTTTTTTGATGGGTTTTTCTTCGTGGCTTGTCGCGCTGCGGAGGCTTTTGTCGAGCATTTTGCTGGTTGCTGACCGGTTGTCATATTTGGCGCTAAGCAATGGGGACGCAAGTACTTCACGGACGGTTTGTTCTTCGGGCAGCATATTGAGCTTTTCTGGTGCAATGACAGACTTGCTAGCATGCAGTTCGCCGCCAAAGCGGTTAACTAGGGAGTTTTGGCGTATTTTACCGGCACGCAGGTCACGTTCAGCGCTGACGCTGTGGAACTTTTCGACCGCGGTTTGACCCGGGGTGTGCGAAACAACATCCATGGCTACGGTTTTACGGTCGGTAATTGTTGAGGGCTTTTGTACGGCCCGGCGCATCAAGGTTTTGCTTGGCTGTAGGGTCTTGTGGACCTGTTTACTGGGGGTTAAGGCTCTTGAAGCATGATTTGCTGGAGCCATATCGCTTATGGTTGGTTTTGTTGGGCTGATGGGCGCGCTTATTCCGTCGATTAACCGGCCGGTCCGCGCATTAAACCGCTGGCCGTTGAACTCGATGATAGATTGGTGTTCCTGCTTTCCCACGGTGTGTCTTTTTTGTCCCATTTATACGCTTTATGCAGATACTAACTTACTTAGATTAATCTTACTGTGCTTATGCCTGCGATGCAAGTAGATCAGGTCACGTTTGTACTCAGTCGCAGGCTATCGTCCAAAGCCCTGGTAGCAACTGAAGTCCGAATCTGATATAACTTAGTACAAGCGTATAATATAAAGACAAAAATAATTAAGCGGATATAGAAGTACTATATGGATTTCCTCGACCCAAAACGTAAAAAATCACACCGCAGGCGCCTGCTGCTTGGCTATTTGCTAATGGCGGTCGCGCTGTCGTTGGCTGCTTGGCTGGTGTTGGTGAGCGCCCAGGGCTTTTCATATGACCGTAAAACCGGTGATATTATCCAAAATGGTACTGTTTTTGTTGACTCGCAACCTGTTAGCGCCAATGTTTATCTGGACGGGACTATCCAAGGCAACCGGACGTCTACGCGGTTGGTTCTCCCGGGCAGCAAACAGTATTCAATTAAGCTAACGGCCGACGGCTACCGCGACTGGAAGCGGACATTTACACTTACGGGCGGCAGTATTGAGCGGCTTGTCTATCCTTTACTGGTGCCAAAAACCCTGGCTACCTCTGAAAACCAGCTTTATGCCTCTGCCCCGCTTTTAACGACCCAGAGCATTGATAAACGCTGGCTTATGGTGCAGCAGCCAGGCCAGACCTATGTTTTTGATGTCTATGATCTAAATACACCTTCGGCAGCTCCAGCAACATTAACCATTCCAGCATCAATCTTGACAGACCCTACCAAACCGGCCACGCTTACCGCGCTGCAGTGGGCCGGCGATAACAAACATCTTCTTATGCAGCGGAGCTACGACGACACAAGCGAATTCTTAATGGTTGACATAACCAATATTGCCAGCAGCCTTAGTATCAACACCACCCTAACAGTGGCACCAAGTTCGGTAACGCTGCGCGACAAAAAACCAGATCAAATTTATATCTATGACGCAACAGGCGGCGTAGTGCGCCAGGGTGATCTTAAAAACCGGACGGTTTCTGGGGCAATTGTTAACAACGTCATTGCCTACCGGTCTTATGGGCCCGATATTTTGCTCTATGCCACAAAAACCGGCGCCGACACGGGCAAAGTAGATGTCCGGATCCGCGAAAATGACAGAGCATCTTATCTGTTAAAGACAGTAACCGAAGCTCAGACATATCTGTTTGATGTCGACCAGTTTGACGGCACGCCGTATTACGCCGTGGGCACCAATTTGGATGACGCGGTGTTTGTCTATACCGATCCATTGCCAACGCTTAAAGGCCAGCAAAACAAGGCATTGTTGATCCCGGCGGTGCTACGGCTACCTAACCCTCAGTTTGTATCATTCTCGCCCGACTCGCATCTCATAGCCGCCCAATCCGGCACAAATTTTGTGGTTTATGATATCGAAGGTGACCGTCAATTTAAGGTTTCGCTGCCTCTTACTGATCCAACCCAAAAGGTGGCCTGGATGGATAGCTTCCGCTTTAAGGCTGTTAATAATAACCAGAGTTATATTACTGATTTTGAAGGATCCAACGAACAAACATTGGTGCCTAGCCTTTTAAACGGCGCTTTCTTTAGCCCTGATTCTAAAACCGTCTTTACGCTGGCGCCTTCCAAAACTGTTACTGGTCGTACTTCTTTGACCCAGACAAGCTTAGTTAAGAAATAAGTTAGAAGATTGCGTGTACTATCCGGTGCCACAAAGACTCGGAATTGCCGGCCAGTTTGGCGGGTTTAGCATCGGTTTTAAGCGCTGTGCTGGCCGCGTTGCCGCCTGGGTCTGGGCTAATCTGGTCGCCGACAATAATAAGGCGGTTAACATTAGTGCCCGGGGGGTCGCAGGTAATTAGTGTGGCGGTCGATATGTGGCCGTCAACGGGGTTTAAAACGCTGACATCGCTAGGTGGTACAATCTTTTTCTCAAATACCTTGTAGACATAACGTACACCGCCCTTTTGCAGATAAAACGTGTCGCCTTCGTTGAGCCAGCTAAGCAGCACAAAAGCAAACTTATATTTGCCGCGGTTTAGGATGTTGCTACTGCTGTGTCCAAAAAAGACTGAGTTTCCCTGTTCTCCGGGGTTGCTGGTGGTGACGTAATGTACAATCCCGCGTTCCAAACCGGATTCAACGTCGTTTTCGTTAATTGTCGGAACGTCGTAAACAACTGGTGCCTGGACGTTTATTTTGGGGATAATAACCTGCGGGCTGGCGTCCACGGTGGCGTTATTGGGGTCCAAAATAAGCGGCGTGGCGCTAACATTGCGGCTGGGGGTAATAAATGGCGCGATAAAGCGTTCATTAAAAAAGCCAAACAGCAAGATGATGATTACGACCGCGCCCATACTGAGGCCAAAGCCGAGCGACTGCATGTGCTGTTTTTTAGATAGTTTGCCGCGGACGCGGACTTTGCTTGTAATCTGTTTTTTAAGCTCGGCTACGGACCGCAGGGCGCTAGCACGTGTTTGGGCAGCTGAGCGGGTGGCGGCTTCTATTGTTGCAAAGGCCGGCTCCGGGTTCGCGGCTATTACCTGGGGCTGTTCAGGTACTGGCTGCGAAACTGGCTGCAGCTGTGCTGCGTGCGTTTGGGCTTTAAAATAAGAAGATTGCTGCTCGTTGGCGGCATAAAACTCCTGCCAAACCTGGCGTTTGCCTTCGTCGTCCAGATGCGTGTAGTAGTTATGCCATTCGGTCTGGATGACTGCCAACGGTTTGCCGGATGCTGACAATTCGTGCATAAATTGCTGGTGTTTGGAATGTTTTGATGGCAAAACAGCTGTTTCCACGGCTTCTTCAACAACATCAGGCTCGTTGGCATAGAGGGCATGGAGTTTTTGGCGGATTAAATCCGCCGCTGGATTATTCTTGCCCGCCATGAATGAGCCTTTGCCCTTTATGATGGGCGGCATGCTCGGCTGTAGGTTATTTATATTGTCGTCATTCATGCTTATGCTGGTTAATGCTTACATTAGTATAGTATAATCTCATCTGTTCTGATACATATATCATCATCCTGGTGATAATGGGCGAGTGGCGGAATGGTAGACGCGCTGGACTCAAAATCCTGTGAACGCAAGTTCGTGAGAGTTCAAGTCTCTCCTTGCCCACCAAACAAAGTGTATCTTGAATGTAAACCCACAAACTTAAATGTTTGTGGGTTTATTTTTTACTTTCAAAATTAGTTTAATATGTCTAATAACTTTTCGGTGCGAGAGTCCCAACGATCTACCGCACGACTATCCGCATCTGGTGCGATTTCTCTTAATAAACGTGGTACTGATACATAACTACTATTGTTTACATTTCTTTCAGATGGAAATGCAAGATCCTCGCATGCGTAAACCATGGTTATGTCATCAGCATATTGTCGGGGATATAAACCTTCCCTGCCCTTTTTTACCTGAACTTTATATGTAAGTTCAGGCTGTTCATCGAGTGCAGTATAGACGGATATGTCCCATGTTGGCTGAAAAACTGATCCTTCAGATCCAGTAGAATCTTCTCTTCCCACCGAAGGCAATGGAACCCAAGTCATATCAGGATGGGTTTTAAGTGCATATCGTTGCAAAGATAATAATACGAAAGATTCTGCAAGGACTCCATTTAGTTCGGGAGTAGGAGTATCACCAATTAGTTCTCTAAGTGCTTTATTTTCTGTGTTTAGGTCAACCCTATGTGTGTCAAAGGCTTTTTGTAATTGCACTTCGTTAGGTTTTTCCTGAAATACTTTTATTTTCATAAGCGCAGGTATATTAGGCAAAACACGTATTGCTAGAAAACGACTTAGATCGGTTGGTGCTGCATATGGTATGGTTTCCTTTATTTTTGCGGCTGTTTCATAAATATCTTCCGAGAAGTGATCACGCTCCTGATCACTATAAGCATCGCTTGCTAATTCTAGAGCTGCTTCTAAGCATATGAGTCTGGCTCCAAGTGTTTTAAAGCTTGCCATTTTTTATAGGCTTCAATTTGTGCGCCTCGTGCACGCGCGTATCTATAGTCTTTGTGATGCGTAGCAAAACTACCGTTTCTTTCAGCTATCATTTTCACGGCTCTATCGTTACGAATTTTTTCTTGCGATGACATGTAAATATAATAACACTTTTAATTAACTAATGCAAGAGAAGTAGTCAATGATTCGAACGGTTTACTAAGACTTTGCATCCAGTAGACGGCAGCCGCGGCAGCGGTTGGGACTCGCCAGATGTCTTCGTTGGAGCCGGTTTTTGTGCTGCTTATTTTATCTTCGGCGGCAACGATCGTGGTGCCAAGCTGGTGGGTAATGATGTGCGCAGTGTGAAGCTTATTTAAGTCATGCAGTACTCCGACCAAGCGGATAATATCCAGGCTCGTTGTGATTGCTTGGGGAAAATGACTATTGGCGGCTAGCTTTTGGATTTGCCCCAAAGACCCAACAATGCATGTCAGCGGCCTGTCCATTAAAAGCTGCGAATGGCTAAAGAAATAATCTACCGCGTCCCGCGTTACAACCAATGGCCCGCTGTACTTTTCTACAAAAGATTCCAGCATAATTGCGGTTTCGCTGTTGCGGCCAAATTCACCCGCCAGCAGTACGCAGTCTGCCCAACTGGCGTGGATCATTAGCTCCGTTAATGCGGTTTTGGCAAAGCTGCCGCTTGGAGTGCTGGGCGCGTATTCACAGTTTTCCAAAGTCCGCCCGACGGTTTTTTGCAAAGCGTCCGGCAATAAAACACGTACTGTTCCCGCGCCTGCATTTACAGCATGCTGGTAACTTAGTCCAACGTCAATAAACCCATGTGCATTGCCTCCAATAATCAAAAGCTTGCCTGCGGCATGCTTGCTCTCCGGCCGCGACCACAAAATGTCTGGGAACGCCGGTTTATCCACAGTTTGCTTTATCCAATAATCCTGCATAGACATATACTAACATTTCTATATTTTCGTGTAAGATTTTTCAGTTTGTTTTCAGCATTCTGAGGATATACTGCTCGCATGAGAATATTAGTTGTCGAAGACGAACCGAAAATTGCAGCAGCCATAAAGCGGGGGCTTGAGCAGGAAGCCTTTAGCGTTGACGTCGTGGAAGACGGCGACAGCGGCCTGAGCTATGGTCTGAGCGGCGACTATGACGCTATTGTTCTGGATTGGATGCTGCCCGGCAGCATTGATGGCAAAGCGGTCTGCGAAGAGCTTCGTAAAAAAGGTACTAAAACGCCGATTTTGATGCTAACCGCCCGCGATTCTGTGGGGGCAAAAGTCGCTGGGCTTAATGGCGGCGCTGATGATTACCTGGCCAAACCGTTTGCTTTTGACGAACTTGTTGCCCGCATCCACGCTCTTCTCCGCCGTCCAGCAGGGCTTGACCAGACAAAACTGAGCGCTGGAAAACTAAGACTGGAACCAGCTACAAAAGTAGTTACTTACGGTGCGAAGAGCGTTCGATTAACCGCAAAAGAATTTAGCCTGCTGGAATATTTGCTTCGCCACAAAGGCCGGGTTGTTAGCAAGGATGAGTTGATTACACACGTTTGGAGCGATGACGATGACATTTTGCCAAACACTGTTGAAGTTTATGTCGGATATTTGCGCAACAAGATCGACCGCCCTTTTAAAAGTACTTTGGTGCAAACAGTTCGCGGCTTTGGGTATAAAATAGTAGCCTAGATATGAATGCCTACAAAAAACTGTCCCACCGAACCCGCCTTGCCCTGACGTACCTTGGAATTATTATGGTGCTTTCAATTGCCTTTAGCGCCATTTTTTATTATGAGTCGACTCACGAAGTCGGTGTTGGTTTTAGGCGCCAGGCCAACCAGCTGCGCGGTAACCTCTATTTTGCGCCGCCTTCAACCATCGATCGGATCCGCAATGATGGGTTGGATCATTTTAGGTCAATGCTCTTCTGGCGCTTAGTGGTGCTAAATATTGCCATGCTTGCCGCAGGCACCGCGCTTAGCCTATATCTTGCCGAAAAAAGCTTGGAACCGCTTGAAGAAGCCATGGCTGCCCAAAGCCGTTTTACGAGTGATGCCGCGCATGAGCTGCGCACACCATTGACAGTTATGAAAACAGAAATTGAAGTTGCTTTGCGCTCTAATAAGCTTACCGGCACAGAATCGCGCGAAATCTTAAGCAGCAACTTAGAAGAAATTATAAAGCTTGAAAGCCTGACTGCCGCCCTGCTCCGCCTAGCAAAAAACAGCCATGAGACTGATGACAAAAATTGGAAAGACGAAGCGGTGACGGACATTTTAGGCGACGCGGCAGCCCGTGTGGCTGTGCCGCTTAAGCTTCATAACATGACTATTAAGCTTCCTGAAACGGCTGTGACGACCGTGCATGGTGACCGTGACCAGCTGGTTGAGCTGTTTGTAATTTTGCTAGACAACGCCATTAAATACGGCAGTGAAAAAACACAGATTAGTGTTACGGCTGGGCAGGACGACGGACGCGTTGATGTCACTGTTAGCGACAAAGGCATAGGCATTAAAGAAACCGACCTGCCGCACATTTTTGAACGATTTTACCGCGCCGACCAATCGCGCACCAAAACAAAAGTTGCTACCGGCTACGGCCTTGGTTTGAGCGTTGCCCGGGCGATTGTTGACGCGCATAAAGGTGCTATTTCGGCCACTAGCAAAATTGGCAAAGGCACAACTTTTACAGTTTCATTGCCGCAATAATTGCTAACAGATACAGCCAAGGCTCTTGACAGCGGGTGTACTAAAGGCCGTGTCAAGCGCTGCCGTGTCTCTGTTAAACAACAAAATAACAGATGTTAATTATTGCAGTTTTATCAGCTTATTTTAAGTAAGTAATAGTTAACTGAGACTATTATCAAATACATAATTTAAAGGAAAAATATGAATGTAGTTAGCCGTGGCATCCGGAATGCGTTCCGCAATACCATCCGTACGTTTTCGATTGTAGTCATACTGGGGCTGAGCGTTGGCCTAGCGCTTAGTATGCTGGGTGCCCGCCAAGCTGTGCAGCAAAAAATAACAACTATAAAAAGCACTATTGGAAATACCATTTCGATTTCGCCTGCAGGTGCCCGTGGCTTTCAGGGCGGCGGTGAGCCGCTGACCACGGCAGAAATTGCCAAAGTTTCGAGCATTGCAAATGTTACGAAAGTTACCGAAGCTTTGCAGGACCGCCTAACGACGAGTGATACAAATTTAGTATCGGCAATTGACGCTGGGACGCTCGGCAACCGCCAGGCCGGTAACTCTGGTGTCGGTTTCCAGGCTCCGCCCGATGGCGTTCCAGGAGGCGCTGCAGCAAGCCAAGATGGCACGGCAACAGTAAAGCGCACCTTTACTCCGCCGTTGATCGTGTCAGGTGTAAACGATGTTTCAGCAGCTTCAGCTTATGGCGGTGACAGCGTCACCTTTACAAGCGGCGCGGCATTTAATGCTAGTAGCTCCGAAAATGTCGCGGTCGTCGGCAAGGCTCTTGCGGCCAAAAACTCACTTAGTGTTGGTTCGACATTTACCGCATACGGCGCAACAGTAAAAGTTGTTGGCATATATGACACCGGCAACACGTTCGCGAACGCTGGCATGCTAATGCCGCTGGCAACACTGCAAACACTATCAGCACAGGCTGGCCAAATTTCGAGCGCCACTGCAACCGTTAATTCAATCGACAACATTGACGCGGCGACCACAGCCATTAAAACAGCGCTTGGTACGGCCGCTGATGTTACAAACGACCAAACAACCGCCAAGACGGCCGTTGAACCGCTGGAAAGCGTTAAAACAATTTCTCTCTATAGCCTCATTGGCGCATTGGTCGCCGGTTCGGTAATAATTTTACTTACTATGATGATGATTGTCCGCGAGCGACGCCGCGAAATTGGCGTTATGAAAGCCATCGGATCAAGCAACCTAAAAACTATGCTGCAGTTTATTTCCGAAGCAGTTACGCTTACTTTTCTTGGCATGTTAGTTGGGCTGGTTATTGGTATAGCCGCCGCAAATCCGGTTACAAAAGTTTTAGTAAACAACAGCTCAAGCTCAACTACCCAAACAGCTGGCCCGGGTGTACGTACGCGCGGCATCAGAGGCTTTGGCAGCAATAGCGTAACAAACATTAAAAATATTAAAACCAGCGTTGGCGCTGGCACCTTGCTTGACGGAGTTGGTATCGCCTTCCTGATTGCCATTCTTGGCAGCGCCATCCCTGCCCTGCTCATTAGCAAAGTAAGACCAGCCGACGTCATGAGAGCCGAATAAATCTACAAGAAAGGAGACTATATGTTACAAGTTAAAGACCTGCACAAATCATTCAAAACAGGTGACGGCAATGTTAACGCAATCGACGGGGTTTCGTTCAGCGTCCCCGACGGTCAGTTTGCCAGTATAATTGGCAAAAGCGGCAGCGGTAAGAGCACTTTGCTGAGTTTGCTCGGCGCGCTAGACAAACCAACCAGCGGCAGCATTGTGGTCGGCGAAAAAGACATTGTAAAACTACATGACCACACCCTCATTAAATACCGATGCGAAAAAATCGGATTTGTTTTTCAGAACTATAACCTCGTACCAAACCTCAGCGCTATAGAAAACGTGGTACTGCCAATGGAGTTTGCGGGCGTAAGCAAAACCAAGCGTCTTGTCCGCGCCAAAGAGCTGCTTAACCAAGTTGGGCTTGAAGGCGGCAAACAAAACCGCAAGCCAGGACGTTTGAGCGGCGGCGAACAGCAGCGCGTAGCCATTGCCCGGGCGCTGGCCAACCACCCTTCCCTCATCTTGGCCGACGAGCCTACAGGCAACCTGGACAACCAAACCGGTAAGCTGATTTTTGACCTGCTGCATAACCTTAGCCGCACCGAAAAAACTACAATCGTGGTGGTAACGCATGACCTTGATATTGCCGGCAAAACAGATGTAACTTTCCGGCTCAGTGATGGTAAATTAGTAAAAAACGGAGCTAAATAAATGACTCACGAACTTCCTGACCTTCGCAATAAAAATTCCAACACTGGTTACAAAATAATCTTAGGCGTGGCTGGGTCTGCAGTAGTAATTGGTCTGAGCTTTTTGGGTGGTATGCAGTACCAAAAAGGTAAAACAGCTAAAAGTATTACGACAGTAAACGGCAATGTAACGCTTAACGGGCGTCGCGGCGGCGTGCGTAACGGTACTTTCGGATCAGTAACTACAGTAAGTACAACCAGCATTACCGTAAATGACACACGCACAAATACGACCAAGACTTTGACCATCGACAGCTCAACAGTTGTTACGAATAGCGGCGCAGCTGCCGCTGTAAGCGACATAAAGGTTGGCGACACCGTGATTGTAACCGCCAGCGCGGCGGACACAACTAAAGCCGCGCGGATTTTGCTGAACCCTGCACAAGGCGGCTTCCAGGGCGGACCAGGTGCAGGTGCGCCAATTGACAACAGCGGCGCAGCGGTACAGTCAAATTAGCTGAGAAGATTTGGAAATATTTATAATAATGTTATAGTATTTTCTATGAATTTAAATTTAGAAAATATTGAAATCATGAGCTTTGACCAGCTTATGCAGTCTGCGCAAACTGCTCATTTGGAAGGCCAGCACGATGAAGCATTATGTTTTCGTCTGGCGGCCTACGACAGTGCGGTAGAAAGCCCTTTTAATAAAGGCCGTGCAGGCCGTGACGTTGCAGCCAGTTTGGACAGAATTGGGCTAACGGAACCGGCAGTTCAGTGGGCCGATGAAGCTTATGGTGTTCACGATGAGTTGGTTCAAAGCACCACAACTGACTTGGTATCTGCACAAGAAGCACGAAAGAAAAAAGCCAAAACTGAGCAAGAAAAATCATCTGTATCGGATACGACTACCGATACCATTGTTAAAGATCCCAGAGATGAGAGATCAAAAAATGAAGATAGTACTATTGCTCTAAAAAACAAAGTTCAAGAAGCAATACGCGAACGTGCTGCCAGCGGGATGTATGTTGGGAGTCTCGCTCTTCGCCAGGCCATTAACATGGAGCAAGCAAAGGAGCCTCATGAAGAGCATTCAAACAAGGCACTTAAATACTTGCGCGGAGCTATTACCGATATTAACGAATACGAAAGATATCACCGCGGGACAATCGATCAGTACCGGATTAATATGACCGGCCGTGTTGCGTTGGCGGAAGGTTTATATGGCGAGAAATCAATGGGAATTAAACTGGGCTTAAGTCAGTTGGCATTAGCGCCAGTGTCAGAAAATGCAGGTATTGCGCCATTTATCCTCCACATGCCGTTTCCTGACAGGTGGAAAGCACGCGCCAAAGCTGCGGCTAGAGGCGCGGGAGCCATTGGAGCCACTTTGCTGTCTTACCGCCCTGCTCGTGGTTTGGCACTGCGTGTTGCCGACCGTGTTCTTTAGTTTATTCTAGAAAATTTTTGGAGAATTTTAATATAAGGCTCTGGGTGGATCCAGCAGTCGTCGTGTTCACCGGGCAATTCAAAAAAAGTTATAGGGTTTTTGTGCGGAATATCCATAAGGTCGGGAGAGCACCACGCGTCATTTTTATTACGGATAATAATTATCTTTTTGTTTGGCAGCCTGTCTTTTAGATCGTGCTTACGAACGTAACTTAGGAGCATATAAGCGCGCAGTAGGTCAATAACTGTATAAATGCCATTCCAAAAAGTCTTAATAAACCAATATCCGAGCTTCTTTTCCTGCTGGCGCGCATGAAAATCCAGGTGGATTTTCTGGGCCATACAAAGCAAAATCGGCTTGCCTGGCCAATATGGCGGCCCAATGAGGACGATGGTTTGAGACTTTTCAGTCAACGGCAAAAAGAATACCCCGCCCGAGTGTGCAATGACAATATTCGCTTTTTCAATATTTTTTTCAAGCGTATAGCCGGATTTTAAAAGTGCGGCCTGCATGGGTTTATAATGCCATTTACCCTCTGCAAAACCGGGGATTATGGCAACGCTGCTCATCTAGATGTTGAGCTCGATGCTAACTGGGCAGTGGTCGCTTCCCATTACTTTGGTATGGATTTCGGCGCTCACAATCTTGTCCTTGAGGCTTTCGGAAACCAAGAAATAATCAATCCGCCACCCTACATTGCGTGCTCGGGCATTTGCCCAATGCGTCCACCAGCTATAATGCCCGTTACCAGCCGTAAACATGCGGAACGTGTCCACAAATCCGGCATCTAAAAACTTCTGGAAGCCTTCGCGTTCTTCGTCCGTAAAGCCGTGCTTGCCAATGTTTGCTTTCGGGTTGGCCAGGTCATCCTCGGTGTGGGCAACATTTAGGTCGCCGCAGAAAATAACTGGTTTATGCTGCTCCAGGATTTTGCAATAGGTCAAAAAGGCTGGATCCCAGCTTTTGTGTCGGAGTTGGAGGCGCGATAGGTCGCCCTTGCTGTTGGGCGTATAGACCGTGACGAGATAGAATTCGTCAAATTCAGCAGTGGTAATGCGGCCTTCTTTGTTTGGGTTGCCGGTTTTGTCTCCATAGGTGTCTTCTTCAAGCCCAAACTGTTTGTCGATTTTAATTGGGAGCCCATTTACAACCGAAAGAGGTTTTGTTTTGGTAAAAATAGCCGTCCCGCTGTAGCCCTTTTTTTCGGCCGAATTCCAAAATTCGGTGTAGCCCGGCAGCTCAACTTCGGCTTGCTCTTGCAACGACTTTGTTTCTTGCAAACAAACAATATCCGGCTGCTCTTCTTCGATAAACTTTTGAAACAAACCTTTGGTCCACACTGCCCTGATGCCGTTAACGTTCCACGAGTATATTTTCATGCTGTTAGTATAACTTTATTCGTGCTCTCTTACTAGAAATGTTATAATAATATTAATGAGTATAAATAATAATAATAATGAAAATGAAAGAACTTATGGTCCTTTTCACGGGTTTTGGGTGCCCATAATTGGTATAATCGCAATTGGATCAGTTTTAGCAGAGGTAGCCGAAAGTAACACAGACCGTGCAGTTATTGCGACTTATATCGAAGTACCGCCAGCAAATCCAGCAACAAAATAATACATAAAGTAATATATTTAGCACTTTGACAAGCGTTTATATATCTGTTAAGCTTAATCCCAGATTTATGTATAAACGAGTACTTCTCAAACTATCGGGCGAACAACTTGCTGGCAAGCACGGTTTTGGTATTGACCCCGAGGTTGCTCGTTATTTGGCCCAAGAAATCAAAAAAGCGACTGCCGAGGGCTGTGAAATTATTATTATTGCTGGCGGCGGCAACATGGTACGCGGCGCCGAAGCGGCTGGAAACGGTATCCGCCGCGTTACTGCCGACCAAATGGGAATGTTGTCTGGGCTCATGAACGCCATGGCGCTAACCGACATTTTTGAATCAGAAGGTATTGAGACGCGCTGTGTTAGCAACCTTTATGCCGCCCAAGTTGCTGAGTCTTACTCTTACCGCTTGGCCGAAAAGCACCTTCGCAAAGGCCGTGTGCTAATCATCGCCGGCGGCAGCGGCCGCCCATATGTAACGCACGACACCGCTGCTGTGATGATGGCGCTTGAGCTGGACTGCGAACTAACAATTAAAGCATCCAAAGTTGACGGCGTTTATGACAAAGATCCCGCCCAGTTCCCTGACGCCGTTAAACTTGAAGAAATGTCACTCCAGTCCGCGATTGAAAATGTTGATATCAAGGTGATGGACCGGGCGGCACTAGGCCTGGCCGCCGAGCATAACGTCAAAGTTATTGTGTTTGACATGATGATGCCCGGCAATTTGCAGAAGATTGTTGAAGGCGAAAGAGTCGGAACGCTGATCAGTTAACTGCTATTTTATGAACCATAATCAAAACTGGATGCAAGAAGATAGCTCGTCGGCTCAAACACCTGTTGTCGATGCTTATAACAACCTACGTAGCCACGGAATTATATACCGGGCTATTGTGATGATTGGAGCTGCTTCGCTTGCTTTTGGTATTTCAGAGACCTCAAAAGATATACCATATCAAAACGCGCCAACTCACACAGTTGTCGATTCACCAGACTTCTCTACCCTATACTCATAAGCTAACTAAATATTACGAGCAATATCACGCGCTGTGTCGCGTTTTTTTATGCTTTCACGTTTGTCGTACTGCCGCTTACCCTTTGCAAGTGCAATCTCGACTTTTATAAATTTGCCTTTGGTAAGGATTTTGAGCGGAATAATAGTGTAGCCCTGCTGCTTCGCCTGGGCCAAATCTTCAAGCTGGCGTTTTTTAAGCAGTAGTTTACGTGTGCGGATCTGCATTTCGCTTGGCAAGTGCGCGGCATTGGTCTTAAGCGGCATTACTTGGGCATTTAACAGATAGGCTTCCCCGTCTTTGATGGTCACAAAAGCGCCAACCAAGCTGGCATGGGAAGAACGGATACTGCGAACTTCCGGGCCCGTCAAAGCAATCCCGGCAACCAGCGGCTGCGAGATGGTATAGTCAAAAAACGCCCGTTTGTTGGCGACGACACCGCTTGTATGTTTTTTCTTCTTTGCCATCTCTGTAGTATATCTTAAAGCACAAGCATTGACAACAATGGTATAATTATGCTATAAATTATGGCTTAAAACAGTTACTTCTTCGACAATTTGCTAAGGATTGTTTGGTTGTGGTCATTGATCTCTTGGATTTTACTGCGGCCGGCTATCCAAATGCTCGGGTCGTTTTTTACCGTCATGCGCCAGTACCACCACTCGACCCCCCAGAGATAGACGGTTTTCATGCCAGTTGCTTGGGCGTACTGTATGCGGTTGGTTAAAATTTCGGCATTCATTGATTTGTCTTGTTCGGCCAGCGGTGTGCCGGTAATGCCGCCCGTAAAGCTATCCGGCGTCCAGGGCTCTGTTTGGAGTTCGTGGATAAATGAATCATGCCCGCGGGTGATTTTGGTGAACCCTGCGCGAAAAGCGTAGTACCAGGCCGGGATTGGATATTCGAAGTAGCGCTTGGTGATTGTTTTGTCCCAGACGCGCTTGTATACCGATATGGACCACTCGTCTGGCGTTGGGTCGCCAATTGGCGTGCCGATGGCATTATTGCTCATGCTGACCACCAGTGTGTGGACAGGATCAAGCGCCTTGACCATATTAAACTCATGCACTAAGCGATCGCGGCTAAAGTCGTGGCATTCGCCAAAAGCTTTTAAGAAAAATTCGTTTTCCAACTGGTAGCTGTCCAATGCCGGGCTGTTTTTATAGCGGTTTACAACGGCGCTCATGTAGTCATAAAGCGGCTGCTCCCAAGATTTGTCGAGCAGTTTGGTGGCCCAAGTTGGTTCGTGGCATTCTGGCCAGCGCGGCTGCCTTAGCCCCAGCGCCAAAGATACCTTAATGCCGGCATCCTCGGCCATTTTAAACTGCCAGTCAAGTTCGTCGAAGTTATAACTCCCCTGTGCAGGCTCTATATTATCCCAATAACTCACCAAGCGGACGTTTTTAACGCCCAAGTCGTTAACAATGGCGCTAAAAGTAGTTTTAGGGTCAAGGCCAAAATAACGCGCGTAATCTGGTACAAAGGTTGCGCCCACAACAAGCGGTTTGTTTGAGTTGCTATGAATATACCACTGGGCAATGCCGTACATCGAGCTGACGGCCAGGATAAGCAAAGCAAAAAAGCCGATAAAAAGCCGTTTAAAGAAGTGGTGTTTTACGGTCCAGTCCGTAAAGCGGCCCCAGGCTTGCTGCCAAAAGCCAACCGGGGGTGTTTTGCGATGAGTTGTGGGTTTTTTCTGTGCCATAATGTAGGTAAGAACTATGATAGATAAAATGCTTACGCTTACATTAGTTATACCAGTTTATAACGAGCAAGACCACATTAAAGCGTGCCTTGATGCAATTGCGGCCCAGTATGAGGCTCCGCTTGAAGTGTTGGTCGTGGACAACAACTCAACCGACAACTCCGTAGCTATCGCCAAAACATTTCCATTTGTAACGGTGCTCCATGCGCATGAACAAGGAATCGCCTATGCCCGCAATGTTGGCTTTAATGCGGCGCGCGGCGACATCATCGGCCGGATTGATGCCGACAGCCGTATCCCCCGCCACTGGGTACGGCATGTACGCTCTTATATCGAAAAGTATCCTAACCATTTGCTAACCGGCGGTTCGTATTTTTATGACCTAAAACTGCCCAAATTTTTTGGCTGGATCCAGGGACAGATCGCATTCCGCACCAACCGCTTTATTATGGGCTACTACATCGCCTGGGGCTCAAACATGGCATTCAATAAAAAGCTGTGGGATGACGTTAAGAATGAAGTGCATAACTTGCCAACTATCCATGAGGATATGGACTTGGCGATCCACCTGCACGAACACGGCTACAAGATTACCTATCAAGCCGGGCTCAAAGTCGGCGTTGATTCGCGGCTGCTGAGCGCCAAGCGTGACACCCGCGCCAAACACATGATTTATCTAAAAATGTGGCCGCGGACGCTTTATCTGCACAAGCTAAAACGAGCCTGGCTGGGCTGGGTTGGGGTTTATGTGGTTTATGGTGGCTACTATTTTGTCTTTTTCTTAAACTTTGTCAGCGGGCTTTTTGGCGGCAAAAGTTCGAATTAGGCGGTGTTTTAGCCTGTTTTTGCTACTATGACTGGATGGTAAAACTTGTAGGAATTTTAAACGTCACGCCCGACAGCTTTACGGACGGTGGTAACTTTTTTGACCCGGCCGCAGCACTTGCCCAGGCTAAAAAGCTGTTTACAGACGGCGCCGCAATGGTTGACGTGGGTGCGGAGTCCACGCGGCCGCACGCTGTGGCTTTAACACCGGACGAAGAATGGCTGCGGCTGGAGCCAGTTCTTAGGGAGTTATTAGTACTATATTCGGGCAAAATCTCAGTTGACACTTATCACCCAGAAACCGTGCACCGGGCTCTTAGTTTGGGGCCGGTAATTATTAATGACGTTACTGGGATGAATAACCCTGGCATGGTTGAGGCTGTTTCTGAGCTTAAGCCTACGGTGATTATTAGCCATTTGCCTGGGGCGGATATTCAGGCGGCACACGCCAGCGACCCTGTTTCGACGGTTGAACAGGTTAAGCGTGACCTTTTGGCTAAAGCTGAGCTACTGATGAGCAAGGGTTTAAGCCGTGAGCAGATAATTCTTGACCCGGGCGTTGGTTTTGGCAAAACAATGGCGCTTAACGAAAAACTGCTAAAGTTTGCCGAAGAAGTGCCGGAGTATAAGGTTATGATTGGCTATTCGCGCAAAAGATTCTTAGGTGAAAAACGTTTGGATAACGAGGTTAATTTGGCGGCTGGTAGAATTGCCAAGGAACACGGTGCGGCATATATCCGCGTTCATGACGTTGCCGGCCACGCCTCCCTGCTTTAGTTGGCATTGTTGCTCGTAAATCCACCGTACTGATTGGCTGTTGGTGTGCAGCTATTCCAAAGGCCCTTGTTGCCTTCGCGGGCGGCTTTTTGGTCGGCCAAAAACTCATCAGATTTGGTAAACGGAAAGCCAGTGTAAGCAAAGCCGTAGCCCTGTTTGATTATCTCGGCGTTTACCAGTGTGCCGTCTGGGAGGTAGATGTAGCGCAGCAGGCGGTCGTAGCGGTCGCGGTTGGTGCCAAGCGGGTCGCTTTCTAACCGGACATTGTTGCTGCCGATCAAGCCTTTTGTAAATGCCGCGGCTTTAACGCCAAAACACTGCACGGCTTTACGGGGGTCATGGGTTTCTGGCGTATCAACTCCAATGAACCGAAGTTTTTCGGTTTTCCCGTTCATGTCGACCGCAATCGTGTCGCCGTCAACAAACTCCACGACTTTATATGTACCTGGCTGGACTTGCTGTACAGTGGCTGCCGCTTTGTGCAGCCACCCCTGTTTTTGGGCAATAGCCGTGCCGCCTAATATAATCAGGCTAATCCCAAATGACAGTAATTTACGCCTGTCCCGGCTTGTCAGTAATCTTTTCATAGTGGTGAGCTTACCACAGATTCCACACTCGAGCTCATTTCGGTGCGAGGCTGCGAAGCGCAAAGAAGTTGTACATGTGGGTACTGCTTCTGCGCACCGCAAAGTCTCAAGCCGAAATGAGCCGAGAGGCTAAGTATAATGCTGGGCTTTGCCCACATTTACTTAGCTGGTGTGGGATTTGTGGCCTGAGGATAGAGTAATGAACCGACTATGCCAACTGCAAGCATAAGGCCAATAATTATCAGGCTGATTCCCGTTGAAATGTGAACATACAGCCAAGCGTGGCCAAAAATTTTCTCAGGCGTTATAAACATTTTTACACCAATAAAGAACAGCAAAACGCCGAGCGCTTTATTTAGCATCCAGAACTTATCCTTAATAAACTCAAACACAAAATATAGTGCGCGGAGACCCAAGATGGCGGCGGCATTGCTGGCCAACACAATGAAAGGATCACGCGAAATGGCCAAGATTGCCGGAACGCTGTCCACGGCAAAGATTACATCAGTGATTTCTATGACAAGCAACGCCATAAACAGCATGGTGGCAACCCGTTTTCCATTTTCGGCTGTGAACAATTTGTGGCCGTCCAAGCCATGGCTAACAGGAATAACTTTTTTAATTGTTTTAAAAAGCTTGCTTTTGCTTGGGTCAAATTCATCTTCTTCGCGGGTTTTAAGAAGTTTGTAGCCGCTAAAACAGAGCAGGATTCCAAAAACGAGCAAGATTGGTTCGAAGTGGTTAATCAATGAAATGCCGGCAAAAACAAACACAGTGCGCATAATTAGCGCGCCAAATATCCCCCAGAACAACACCCGGTGCTGATACTCTTTTGGCACCTTAAAGTAGCCCAATATCACTGACCACGCAAACACGTTATCGACAGACAATGATTTCTCTATCAAATAGCCGCTAAAATACTGGCTGCCCGCTTCATGTCCATAGGCCGCAAATACCACTAAACCAAGTGCAACGCCAAGCGCGATCCACACTGCACTCTGTTGGACGGCCGTTTTAAGCGTCGGCACATGGTCTTTGCGGTGCACAACCAAAATGTCAAAAAGGATCAAAAATAAAAACCAGCCGCCGAGTAGCGCCCAGTGCCACCATGCTGCGTGGATGTTGAGGCTTTGAACTGCAGTTGCTGCAAACATTAGTAATCAATACCTTTGTTAGCCAAAAATTTATCATCAAAGTGGTGCTTAATTTTGGTCATGTTGGTGGCTATGTCCATTAGCGGCAAAAGGTCCTCTGGGAAGTTACGCCCAGTTACACAAATGCTAGTACCTGCGCCGCGGCTGGTTAGGAGCTTTTTGAGGCTAGCCTTTGGCAAAAGGCCATCATGCACGGAGTTGTTGATTTCATCGCAGATAATTAGGTCAAACGATGGGTCTTTAATGCATTTAAGTGCAAATTCATAAGTGGTACGGGCGGCTTCTTTATGCTCGTTTTCGCTAACATCTTTGGCGCTTAAATCACCGGCGTTATAAAATCCTTTGCCGCCTCTAAAATAAACCAATTTATCTTCAAAAACTTTAGATTCTAGCAGTTTGGCAATAAACTGCGACTCGCCTGTTTCCCAGGTTTTTACAAATTGCACATAGGCCACTTTCCACCCCCGTCCTAATGCGCGCGCCATCAGCCCCACGCTGGCAGATGTTTTGCCTTTGCCCTCGCCGGTATAAACCAACACGACCGACTCTTTTGTTTTAAAATCCTCAAACGCCATAAGTACTCTTAGCATACCGTGTTTTGGGCTGCTGAGTAAAGAACTATACGTCCTCGAAATTCCGGTATTTATGAATGCCACCGGCAAAGACGCTATAAGCGGTAAACGCGGCTTTCATAGCCGATGTATTACGAGGATTTAATACCTCCGGGCGTTTTCTTTCAAATACGCCAACAATATATGCCGCAGGGTCTCCAATGCGGCTTAGCTCAGCCCAGTCGGTTCGCTTTAGTAGCGGGCGTTCTAAACCCGCTTGCACCATTGTCGGAATGTCTTTGGCAAACCATTTCGCATATGCTTCCTCTTCTTGTGGCCCAACTAAAGGAACAGTTTCTAGGGCATGATTCATGTATCTAAGCAGGCCATCGTTGCCCAGTATCCATGCTTCATTAAAAAATCTTGTCGCTCTTTCGCCCACCGCTCGCACAGTCGTAAATGCGTCAGCATATCGTGCTTGATTATTCATTGATAATAAAAACCCTGGCGGTGGTGTACCTATGACTTCTGGTGTTGCCATAATCTAAAAATACGCTATGGGTGGTGGTCAGGCTGTGATATTTATCACTATATGCAGTTATTATTGAGCGTGAGCAGCCAACGCGGCGTCAATTTTGGGCTTATCAAAACCAATAATAATCGTTCCGTCGATGTCTATAACCGGGATGCCCATCTGGTTAGACTTTTCGACTGATTCCTGGGCGTTTTTGGGGTCTTTTTCGACGTCTTTATCTTCGTATTTGACCCCAATTTTATCGAAATACTGCTTTGCGGCGTGGCAAAATGCGCACCATGTTGCACTGTAAACGGTAACCATTGCTATAAACCTTTCTTATTATTCGGGAACTGCCAAGATGTAAAACGCTTCAAAAGCCAATAGGCTGCAAGCATGACAGCAACAGCTGCAAGAGTAACAATCGGAAATGCTACTGCCGGGCTCTCAAGGCCGCTTGGAGTCACCGTATGGGCATGTGTTGTGGTAGCTATTGGGTGCATGTCCATTCCCTGCATTGAGTCGTCGGCGAAATACATGCACATATTATACCCGATTTCACTCAGACATACGTATAATTTGTTACACTAAACATATGGCTAAAAAACCACTTCCAGAAAAATCAGTACCTCTTCCGCGCAAGCTGCTTACTAAATTCCGCCGTAATGTCCCTGGCATGTCTCTTTTGCTGATTGGTTTTGTGGCTGGCGTGCTGTGGTTTGGTGCTTTACGATTTTTGCTGGTGCACCCTGCCGAGACGCATTATCATGCCAACTTCGCTGTTTATATTAATGGCGCGCGCGAAGAGTTTGACGGCCCCGGATTTTATGAAGAAGTCGCCGCCTGCACCTCGGCTTATGACAACAATGTTAAGGGTCGGACGCACATGCATGACAATGTAAATGATGTTATTCACGTCCACGACAAGCGCGTAACCTACCAAGACTTCTTTGAAAACATCGGCTGGAGCATAGGCCCAGACTACATCCATACCGACGAGACGATGTACGCCAACACCGACACATCAACCGTTAAATATATGCTAAACGGCGAAACAGTTGAGCGCGTAGACAATAAGATTATTAGTGACAAAGACCGGCTTTTGATTAGCTATGGCCCAACCGACGAAGATGTAAGCGCACAGTTTAAGACCGTTGCCTCCACTGCGGCCGCAGTTGACGCCAAACAAGATCCAGCAACCTGCGGCGGCCTAAACGGCCCTGGAGAAGACAGCTTTTCCGTTAAGCTCAAGGGCGCTATTGGCATCGGCCAGTAAAAACTAAAACTTAGTCTTGCGCCAGGTGTCGCGTCTCTGTTATACTGAGAGCACCAATGGGAAAAGCCGCCGCCAAACTCAAGACGACGACCACTGAGAAAGATGCTCAGGAATATATCGATGTGTTTGCGGCCAAAAGTAAGTTCTTTGCGGCCACGCTCAACATGGGTTGGCGCCTGGCTCTTACTGTACTTATACCCCTTGTAGCTGGTATCAAAATTGACCAGCACTTTAAAACTTCACCGTCCTACACCTTGGCTGGCTTTATATTAGCCATTGCTGGCGGCGCGGCAGTTGTCTGGAAATCTATCCAGGAAGTTACAGAAGAACAGATTGAAATGGATGCTGAAGAAGCGTTAGCTAAAAAGAAGAAAGGTTCTAAAGTATGATTCTAAGCGGTCTTTTATCCCGTTTTGCAGAAAGCGGCCCAACCGTCCACATTACTCCGCTTGAGCTTTTTAAGGTTGGCGGTTTTACGATTACCAACTCCATTCTCTACGCCTGGGTTTGCTCTATACTTATTCTTATCATCAGCATCACAGCTGCTCGTATGATGCGCGTTAAGCCACGCAAGGGCTTAATCCAATTTTTTGAGCTTGGCACCGACTTTATTACCAACCTGATCGCATCGGCAATGGGCAGCCGTGAAAAGGCCCTTAAGTACGCCCCATATTTTGTCTCGATCTTTTTCTTTATCGTTTTAAGCAACTGGCTCGGGCTTATCCCAGGCGTTGGTGAAGCAATTACCCACAACGGCGTGCCGGTTTTCCGTCCGTTTACCGCCGATCTTAACGGCACTTTGGCCGTGGCCTGCGTTTCGATGTTCTTTATCCAACTGTTTTCAATCCGCGAAGCCGGGCTTTTGCCGCACCTTCGCCATTATTTTAACGGCAGCCTTAAAAACCCAATGACCATTTTCTTAGGTTTGTTCGAAATCCTCGGTGAATTTACCCGTATCGGCAGCCTTGCGCTTCGGTTGTTCTTAAACGTTGCCATTGGTGAAATTATTATTTCGGTGTTCGCGTACTTGGGCAAATTTGCCGCGCCGCTTACTTCACTTCCATTCGTTATTCTTGAGATGCTCGTTGGAGCGCTGCAGGCCTATATCTTTGTTATGTTGTCCGTGATGTACCTGGCGGTCGCCGTCAAACACCACGAGCAGCATGAGTCAGAAGACCACGCAGAGCCAACGGCAGTTAACGCGGGGGCCTGAGAATATGTTTATAAAGGCAATATTAACTAATTATCACAATAAATAAGGAGCAAAACAGATGACGTTATTTGCAGTCGCAGCAGCAGGAGTACCGGATTACACCGTCCTTGCTAAAGGTATTATGATGGGCTTTGGTATGTTCGGACCAGCTATTGGTATTGGACTTATCGGTAACGCGTTCATGAACGCAGTTGGCCGCAACCCAGAAGCAGCTAAGTATCTTGGCCAGGTTTTGGTTATTATCGCTATCATCGAGTTGATGGCGCTACTCGTGTTCGCCTCATTGTTCATTATTTAATAAGTAGGATTTATGTATATGGCACATTTTGAACGAAAATCTGCGCTCCGCACTCACCGTACCATCCCGTACGCCTCGTTTACGGTGCTCGCTTTTCGCCCAAACTGCACTCATATACAAAAATCCTTAGACCTGGAGAATAAATAAATGCTACCAACATATTTTGCAGCGGAAGCAAGCAGTGGCGGAATCCTTGGTTTTTCAACCAGCGCTTTTTTGATCCAGCTGATTACCTTTATCTTTGTCTTTTTGGTGCTAAAGCGGTTTGCCTTTAAGCCAATCGTTGCCTTGTTAGAAAAGCGGCGCCAGACTATTGAGGACGGTATATTATTGGGCGAAAAAATGGAAAAGCGCCAGGCCGAGCTCGAAGGAGAATCTGACAAGGTTATCCGCGAAGCCCGCCATGATGCCGACCGCATTATTGCCAACGCTCACAAAGAATCACGCGAAGTATTGCGCGAAGCAGAAAAATCAGCCAAAGCCAAGTCTGACGCAATCATCAAAGAAGCTGACGCGCACATTGAAGAAGATGCCGACCGTGCCCGCCGCAACCTAGAAAAAGACCTTGTAGGCCTTGTTTCTGAAGCGACCGAAGCCGTTGTGCACGAAAAAGTTACGCCTGGCAAAGATGCAGAAATTGTATCCGAAGCCCTGAAAGGCCGTAAAAAATAATGATCTCCCGCCCCGAACTCGCTGAAATCATCGGTGCTCGTACTCTGGAAGTTGACGACGAGACAAGACTCAAGCAAGCAATTGCCAGCTATTTGCTCGAAGAAGACCGCACAGACGACATCGAATCACTTATGCGCGACGTTTTGAAGTACCGCGCCGACCACGGCTACGTTGAAGCAACAGTTGTCAGCGCTTTTCCGCTTTCACAAGCTTCAAAAGCCGGTGTAACGGACGCTTTAAAAAGTGAGTTCCCAGGGGCCAAGGGTTATGTTTTAAACCAACGGATTGACGAAACTGTCATCGGTGGCGTGCGGCTCGAAATGGCCGGCGAAGAGCTGGACCTTACAGTCCGAGCCAAACTAAATACGCTAAAAAGATTAACTGCCGCGAGGAATAAATAATTATGGTAATGAAAGATATATCAATCACAGACTTGTCGGCAGATATCCGCACTGCGATTGCCGAGCTTAAGAAGCGCCCAGAAATTGAACAAACTGGTATTGTCACCCGTGTTGGTGACGGTGTGGTTTGGATCTATGGGCTAACAACCTGTGGTTATAACGAAATGATCGAAATTGACGCTACTGACGGAAGCTCGGTTACAGCGTTTGCCTTCAACCTCTCCGAAGACGAAATTGGCGGCGTGCTTTTGGGCGAAGATACGCTTATTAAAGCTGGTGCCAAGGCCAAATTAACCGGTAAAGTGCTCGAAGTCCCTGTTGGCCCAGAACTTGTAGGCCGCGTTGTTGACCCAATGGGTAACCCAATCGACGGCAAAGGTGCCATCAAGACAACAATGACTAGCGCTGTTGAAAAGATTGCCCCAGGTGTTCTTTCACGCAAGAGTGTGCACGAACCGCTTATGACCGGTATTACCGCCATTGACGCCATGGTGCCAATCGGCCGCGGCCAGCGCGAGCTTATTATTGGTGACCGCCAGACCGGTAAAACCGCCATCGCGATCGATACAATGATTAACCAGCACCAGCAAAACACCGGTGTCGTGAACATCTATGTTGCCATTGGCCAGAAGATGAGCAAAGTTGCCCGTCTTGTTGAGCGACTAAAGCGCGAAGGCGTTATGGACCAGACAATTGTGGTCGCAACTTCGGCTGCCGACCCAGCGTCACTGCAGTACTTGGCTCCTTATGCGGCTACTGCCATGGGTGAATACTTCCGTGATAACAAACAGCACGCTTTGATCATCTACGATGACCTTAGCAAGCACGCTGCGGCTTATCGCCAGATGTCACTGTTGCTCCGCCGTCCACCGGGCCGCGAAGCCTACCCTGGTGATGTTTTTTACCTGCACAGCCGTTTGCTCGAGCGTTCAGCTAAGCTGTCTGATGACCTCGGCGCTGGTTCTTTAACCGCCCTTCCAATCATCGAGACCCAAGCTGGTGATATTAGTGCCTACATCCCTACCAACGTCATTTCCATCACTGATGGTCAGATCTTTATGGAAACCAACTTGTTCTACCAGGGTATCCGCCCAGCTGTATCTGTTGGCTTGTCTGTTTCACGCGTGGGTGGTTCTGCCCAGACTAAGGCTGTTAAATCAGTTGCTAAATCACTTCGTATTGACCTGGCCCAGTTCCGCGAACTTGCAGCCTTCAGCCAGTTTTCTACCGACCTTGACCCAGAAACCAAGCAAAGTATTGAGCGCGGCCAGCGCCTGACAGAGCTTTTGAAGCAGCCGCAATATTCTCCATACGGTGTATGGCAGATGTTTACGATGCTTTTGGCTGCTACCGAAGGTATTTTTGACAAAGTCCCATTGGACAAAATCAAGACCGCCGAAGCCGCACTGCTCCGCGACCTAAAGCACGACCATCCAAAGATTGTCGAAGGCCTCAACACTGGTGCTGAGCCAGCAGACGAAGACAAGACAAAGATTTTGAACCTTGCTAAGAGTGTTGCCAAGGCTTACGAGCATATTGCTGAAGTTAAGAAGGAAGCTAAATAGTGACTGACTCCAACAACTTTCCAGTCTCTGATATGGCAAGGCGAAGTGTTGAGCGTTCAGTGGGTAAAATAATGGAAGTTGAAGATGTTGCAGAACAGGCGCGTATGCTAATGCTGTCTGGTATAAGTGCCGGGGATTTAACTGAGATAACTGGCTTAAGCATTGCTGAAACACTTTCATCAGCATTTAATGCTGGAATAAGTTATGCGATTCATGCACTCATGGATGCAGGGCTCACTACTGAACAATTACCGATTGAACAGTTAACCGAAAATGCTAGAGCTGCAGAATTGAAGTTTTTTACGACTATGGAAGAAAGTGCGGTACTTCGTGGCCTACCAATAGGTAGTCTTTATCCACCTGAAGACGCTGGAAGTGGGGAGCCTTTTAATGCCTAGTACCCAGCTCCTCCAACGGCGCATCAAGAGTGTGCGTTCTACCCGCCAGATTACCAAGGCGATGGAGTTGGTTTCGGCCTCAAAAATGCGCCGTGCAACAGAAGTGGCACAGCGCGGGCGCAGCTACCGCATTGCCGCCCATGAGCTGCTTAGCCGTCTTACAACCGTAACTGATGTAAACGAACACCCATTGTTTGTGCAGCGAGAAGTAAAGACCCGTTTGTATGTTGCCATCACCAGCGATGGTGGCCTTGCCGGCGCCTACAACTCAAACATCATCAAGCTTTTGACGCGTGCCGCGATCGAGGACAAAAAACAAGGAATTAAAACCCAAGCGATTGTGATCGGTAAGCGCGGCGTGCAGTTTATCCGCCGTTTGGAAAGCATTGAACTTGTTGCGGCCTTTCCTGGTTTTGGTGACCACCCAAGTGCCAATGACCTCCGCCCAATCTTGACCAGCATTATCGACCAGTACGCCACGGCCGCAGTCGATGATGTGCAGCTGCTCTACACTGTTCACCAATCAAACATCTTGCAGGTTGCCAACGCAATGTCATTGTTGCCTGCCCGTTTGGACGAATCTGACCCCGGCGCGACCGAGTCGCTCAGCAGCGTAACTTTTGAGCCGTCAATTACCGATGTTCTAGATAATGTTACGGAGCGTTTGTTGGAAGTACAAATTTGGCAAGCTATGCTGGAGAGTATCGCATCTGAGCATTCAATGCGCATGCTCAGCATGAAGAACGCGACCGATAACGCGAATGATATTATTAGCGATCTGACACTGGCATTCAACAGCGCCCGCCAGTCCAACATTACCCAAGAAATCGCCGAAGTAACCGGCGGCGCGGAGGCAATGAAATGAGCAAGCCTTCACGCCTTAGTCCTCCAAGAGGATTTGACTCAATGGTTCAGCGTGAAATAGCTGACGCGCTGTCGGTTCTTTCATACATTGATTTGACCATACCGGCACAGCGTCAAGTTGCTAATCGTGTAAGAGATGAATTCGATTTACCACCTCTCGCTTCTTTGCTAGGAGTGGCTTCAATAGATAAAGCTGAATCAGTTGAAATAATTATGATGAAAGAAGGAGAAATATAATGGCGACAGCAGAAGCAACAAAGACCGGTAAGATCAGCCAGATCGTTGGTGTGGTGGTGGACGTTCAGTTCGAAATGGGCCACTTGCCCGCAATTTATAACGCGCTTGAGGCAACACTAAATGGCGAAAAATTATTATTTGAAGTTGCGCAGCACTTAAGTGAATCCAGCGTCCGCGCCATTGCGCTTGGCGCGACCGACGGTCTTGAGCGCGGTGCCGAAATGATCGACACTGGCGCACCAATTAGCGTGCCAATTGGCGAAGAGACTCTTGGCCGTATGTTCAACGTCATTGGCGAGCCAATCGACAACAAAGGCGGCGTTTTTAAGAACAAATCTCCAATCCACCGCGCACCGCCTGCTTTTACAGAACAGTCTGGCAGCACCGAAATCCTAGAAACCGGTATTAAAGTCATTGACTTGATTGCGCCAGTTACCCGTGGTGGTAAAGTTGGTTTGTTTGGTGGTGCGGGTGTGGGCAAAACCGTGCTTATCCAGGAGCTGATCAACAACATCGCCAAGTTCCACAATGGCTATTCAGTCTTTGCAGGCGTTGGTGAGCGTACCCGCGAAGGAAACGACCTTTACCACGAAATGACCGAGTCTGGCGTTATTGCCAAGACTTCATTGGTGTTTGGACAGATGAACGAACCACCAGGTGCACGTCTCCGCGTGGCATTAAGCGGCCTAACAATTGCAGAAGGTTTCCGCGATAAAGGTAACGATGTCCTCTTATTCGTCGACAACATTTTCCGTTACACCCAGGCCGGTTCAGAAGTGTCCGCACTGCTTGGCCGTTTGCCATCAGCAGTGGGCTATCAGCCAACCTTGGCCCAAGAAATGGGCGCATTGCAGGAGCGCATTACTTCAACTCGCAAAGGCTCAATTACATCTGTCCAGGCCGTGTTCGTGCCAGCCGACGACAACACTGACCCAGCACCAGCAACAACATTTGCTCACCTTGACTCCACAATCGTACTTAACCGCGCGTTAACCGAGCTTGGCCTTTACCCTGCTGTTGACCCGCTTGACTCCAGTTCGACCATTTTGGACCCAGAAGTTGTTGGCGAAGAGCACTACCGCGTTGCCCGTGAAGTACAGCGTATTTTACAGCGCTATAAAGACCTTCAGGACATTATTGCCATCCTTGGCATGGAAGAACTAAGCGATGAAGACAAACTGACCGTATCTCGCGCACGTAAAATCCAGCGCTTCTTAACTCAGCCATTCTTTGTTGCCGAAATTTTTGTGGGCAAACCTGGTAAGTACGTACCACTTGCTGACACAATTGCCGGCTTTGCAGAAATCCTCGATGGCAAGCACGATGACTTGCCAGAAAGCGCGTTCTATATGAAGGGCGACATTAGCGAAGTTAGCGGCGAAGCCAAAAAAGAAGCTAAGGCAGAAAAGAAATAATATTCATTCATGATTCACTTTGTTTTATATACACTAGACGGCGTTAAATTTGACGGCGAAGCATACGAAGTTTTGATCCCGACTTTGGACGGCGAAATCGGTGTGCTTCCCGGCCACATGCCGCTAATTAGCGTTGCAACGCACGGCGCGATTATGGTGCGCAAAACTGCTGGAGAGCGTGACGACCAGCGCGAAGTTTTTGCAATATCTGGCGGTACTGTACAGGTCGAAAATGACGAACTAAAAATCTTGGTTGACGAAGCCGATCATGCAGATGAATTGAATGAACAAGAAGTGCAGAAGGCATTTGAGTTGGCTAAGAAAATGAAGGCTGAGGCTAAAGACCAAGTGTCATTACAACACGCACAAAGTTTGATGGATAGACATGCGGTACGCCTGCAAGTCGCTGGCTTGAAGAGAAACAAACGGCGCTAACGTACACGGCACATTTTGACCGAATAACTCCGCTCCGTTTCTGCATGTATTTCCCTATACACTCCGAATCCGGTGCTCGTTCTTCGGCCAAACTGCACTCGTGTACGTTACCGTTTCTTGTTCAGTAAAAACAAGGTGTTCTACAGATAATATTTGCAAAAGTATAAAAACGTATTATGATTGTAGGTAATAAACTAACGGAGGGTTTGTATACATGACAGTACGTTCTAAAATCGCTATGTTAGTAGCGGAATTTCTCGGCACCGGTATCCTCGCAACAGCAATCATTAACGTTGCACGTTCACAAATTGGCATTGGCTATTTCGTAGCCTTTAGCGCGGCAATTACTTACCTATTGTTGACGCTTGTTTTTAGCGCAACTTCAGGCGCGCATTTTAACCCTGCAGTCACAATCGGTATGTGGACTTTGCGTAAGATCCAGACTTTGCAGGCGCTTGCATATCTTGCAGCTCAAATGCTCGGCGGTTTGGCTGCATGGCGCTTGGCCGAATATTTTACCGGCCAAAAACTTGCAAGCATTGCTAGCAAGAGTTTTGAATGGAAAGTTTTCGTTGCTGAAATGCTTGGTACGCTTGTGTTTACATTTGGTATCACAGCAGCGATTTACCAAAAATTTGAAGGCGCTAAAATGGCAGCAACTGCCGGCGCCTCATTATTTGTTGGTGTTGTAGTCGCTTCACTTGCATCAAACGCTGCGTTGAACCCAGCTGTCGCGCTCGCTAACCAGACATGGGGACGCGCCGACATCTTTGGTCCAATCGTTGGTGCGGTAGTTGGTATGAACCTCTACGCGCTCTTGTTTGCACCATCTACAAGAGTTGCTGCTAGTTCATCAGCTGCAACAACTACATCTGTAGCACCTGCTCGTCGTAAGACTGCTGCAACTGCTGCAAAGCGCAAGCCTGCAGCAAAGCCCCGCACAACTGCTCGTCGCAAAACAACAACTGCACGACGCACTCGTTAAGTCTAAGTAGTTACATTAAAAGAACTTCGTCTAACAGCGAAGTTCTTTTTATATTGCGCCGCTAAGTAAGTCTTCTTCAAACTGCAGCGTGCCACTATAGCTTGCTTCATAATGGCGAACGTCTGGCAAGTTGAGCGATTGTATTTTTTCATTAACTGCAACTACCAAATGCCGCAAACGTTGCAATGCTTCCGGCTCTGCTGCATAGCGTAATGATAATTCTTTTTTTGTCTCGGCTTCAACATACGTCATTTGCGCTTCAATAGTTTTGGAGTCCGGATAGTGACCCGATTCTTTTGCCATAAATGTATATAGCTCAAGCTGCGTTCGGTGCCGCCAAGCTTTTTGCTGAAGTGCTTGGCTTTTGGTCTGTAGTGAAGTTAACGGCTTGCCTGTCTTGTAATCGGTAATTAACAGCTCGGTGCCGCTTGTGTCTGCGCGGTCTAATTTGCCGGCGATAGTAACGTTGTCAAAACGCGCGCGCAGGCTAACTTCTGGCTGTCCAGTTTTTTGCAGATCAAGGTCGTACTTTTCAAATAGCTGGCTAATAATTTTCTTGCCGTGGTCCAAGTAGCGTTCAAAGTCGTTGTTGCTCATGCCTTGTTCAAGCAGTGCTGCTTTGTAAGCGGACAACACGGCGCCAAGCTCAAAGTTGTCATCCAGCACCATTTGCTGAGCACGTTCTAGTGCAGTGTGGATAGAGCTACCAAACGCCGCCGGCACAGACTGCGCTTCTGGCAAACGAAGTAAATACTTTTCCAAAAAATACTGCGGGCCGCCTTTGGCAACATCCAAAAAGTCCAAAAATGCTGACGGGCTCAGGGTATAATTTTCTAATATTTCGCCCAGTAATGCTTTTTCTTCTGATCCTTCTAGCCGCGGCCATGTTAACGTTGTTTCCAAAACTTTTGCAGCATCATTGGCTTCGTTATAATCCAGTATTGTTGCTGGAATAATGTCACGGATAATAGATGACGCCACCGCTTCGTCCCCGCTGCCGGTCGTATAGTAGCTGGCAATTGTAATATCGCGCTTGGCACGTGTCATGGCCACAAACATCAGCCGCACGTAATCGTCATAATCATCACCGTTTGGCCTGAGCGGCAAGTTGGAAGGTGCCTTACGCCCGCGCGCAGAAGGCTTCCAATTTGACTCCATGGCATCCACGATAAACACCGCGTCAAACTCAAGCCCCTTGGCCTTGTGGATCGTTAGGAGCTCAACGGCATTGGCAGCGGTTACAAACAAAGACTGGTCGGTAATGGTTTGGTTATTGTTAATGCTAACGTGCAGCAGGCGTATAAAGTCCTGCACTGTGGCCGATCCGTGGCTGCTAAATTCCTGCGCCATTTCGGTAAGCTTTCGCACGGCTGAAATGCTGGCAAGATACGGCGTATCAACAGCGTCCGCTTCCAGATAAAATCGTCTAAGCGGGCTTGTTAAATGTTCGGATGCGCTAAGCCCAATTATAAATTCCAGCACCCTGCACAGCGGTTCTGTTTTGGCCTTGCCAGCTAGCCACAATAGCCAGTTACCGATTGTCTGCAAATGCTCGTCAGGGTGGTCGGTCAGGGTTTTAAGCCAGTGCGCCTTGCCGCGGTTGCCAATGGCCAGCTCCCACAATGTATAGGGCTTAATGTTCCACGCCTCATAAGTTAAAAGTTCTGGGATAAATGTGTTAACAAGGTTTTCGTTGCCGTCCGCTATGGCGATAATAATTTCGGCGATTAATCTAATTTGCTTCACAATTGGCTGCTCTAAAACGCTTTGCTGCTGTTCATAACGAACTGGTACGTTTTGCAGATTTAGCGTGTGCGCCACGGCGCGCAGGCTGTCATGGCTGCGGGCCAACACTGCCACACTTCCCTCTTTTTGCGCCTTGCTGATTTGCTTGGCAATTTCGTAATATTGGTGCTCTTTAGTTGGGAATGAAAGATGCTGGATGCTGCTTTTTTTGGACGGAGGGTTCTTGGCAACAAGCTCCTTGGTTATGGCGGCGTGCTTTGTGGTCACGCGTTCGCTGGCCTGTGCAATCACCTGCATCGAAATATCCAAAACGTCTTGGCTGGAGCGGTAATTGTCGGTTAAAACAAAAGTTTTTGCCTGCGGATAGCTGCGCGTAAAGCCCATCATGTTGCTAAGTTCGGCGCCGTTAAATTTGTAGATCGACTGGTCGTCGTCACCCACCGCCATAATGTTTGGGTTGCCGGCGCTGGCGTAGCTGTCGGCCACAAGGTGCGCTAGGCGCAGCTGCGCGGCATTGGTGTCTTGGAATTCGTCAATCAAAACGTAATGAAAGCGCTCCTGGATGTCTGCCAACATGTCTGGGTTTTGTTCCAGCTGCGAAATCACTTCAATAATCATGTCCGAAAAGTCATAGTATCCGCGTTCGTGCAATGCGCTCCGGTAGCTTTCGTATACGTCTGCCAGCGCCAACCACCAGGCATTGCGTTTGCGCTCTTCAAACATGCCTTTTTGGCCTTCTACCGATTTGATCCAGCGTGCTTTCCAGGCGCTGGTGTTTTTGGTTCTGTCGGTGCCGTCGTCGGCTGTGTGCGCGGCTTCAAAAGATTCTAAAATAACTGTTGAAAGTGCCACAAGCGGGCGGGTAACTTCGTCGGTATGCTGCTCGGGCAGCTCCTCGATCTGCATGGCAAGTTCGTCGAGCTTTTTATAGCTCAGTCTTTCACTGCAGATTTCTACCAGCAAGTCTTCGACCTCGTCGATATAGCTAATATTATGGGTAATTAACGCCCGCAATTTATCGGGTGTTAAGCCTGCTTCCTTGGCCAGTTTTAGCCCATCCAAAACGTCTTTGGTGCTGGTAAATTGTCCCGCAAATTTTAAGGCTAGCGGGTTGTCTAACGGCAAGGCCGACAATATGTCGGTAATAATTTCGTACTGCACGGCTGTCGGTACATTAATTAGCCGGGCGCCCTGCCAAAAGTATTCAGGATACATATTCATAACTTCGGCGGCAAAGCTGTGGAAGGTATTGATCATGACTTTGTGCGCCAATGGGCCAACCAAACGGCTTAGACGCAGCTGCATGTTGTTGGACGCTTTGTTGGTAAAAGTCAGGCACAAAATGTTTTGAGCTTGGGAGTCCGACTTGTCCAAAATGTTTGCTACGCGCAGCGAAAGCAGCTGGGTTTTGCCTGTCCCTGGGCCGGCAATAACCAGCACCGCACCCTCGGTGGCATCGACGGCTTTTTTCTGTTCGGCATTTAGTTTGTCGTATTCTTTTGAAAATTCACCCATGTACTGTATATTCTACTCTGTTATGCCTAAGAATTATACTTTGAGAGACTTTGATTTTGAGCTGCCTGAGCGCCTGATTGCCCAGACGCCGGCTAGCCCGCGCGACCATGCCCGGCTGCTAGTATATGACCGCAAAACCAAGACAATTACCGATGACTATTTTTACAATCTAGAAAAATATTTGCCTGCCAAATCAACACTGGTTGTAAATAACAGCCGTGTCGAAAAATGCCGCATGCAGTTTGGTAAAGTAGAGATATTTGTGCTGGAAACCATTAACCCAACCACCATTACGGCGCTTGTTCGCCCTGGCAGAAAATTCGGCCTTGGCGAAGTGATTATTGAAGGTTTTAAGTTTACGGTTGACGCCATTGCCGAAGACGGCATCCGCACCATCCGTCTTGACCGCACGCTAGACGACCAAAGTTTTGACCCGCACCGCCTAACACCTCTACCACCCTACATTGCCCAGGACGAGTCTTTGGCCGAAGAATACCAAACCGTCTATGCCGATCCGCTTGGCAGCAAGGCAGCGCCCACTGCCGGGCTCCACTTTACCCCTGAGCTTTTAACAAATATTAAAAAAACCCACGACTTTGCCGAGGTTACCCTGCACGTTGGGATGGGCACCTTCGCCCCTGTAAAAACAGATGAGATCAAAGACCACATTATGCACGAAGAACACTACTCTGTTACATCAGAGGTCGCGGCCAAGCTGAATGCCGCCATACACACGGTTGCGGTCGGTACGACGACTGTACGGGTTCTAGAGAGCGCACAGCGGCCATTTGCCGAAGAAGAAGGCTCCACAGCCATATTCATTACGCCCGGCTATGAATTTAAAGCTGTCGCCTCGCTGATTACTAATTTTCATTTGCCAAAAAGTACACTGCTGATGCTGGTGAGCGCCTTTTTAGGTTCGGTGGAAGAATTGCATAAGATCTACGAGCATGCTGTTAAAGAAAACTACCGCTTCTATTCTTTTGGCGATGCGATGTTCATCTTGTAAAAAACCAACTTGCTTATTCTCAGAATTAAGCGCTATATTGAGAGTAATTATTAACGAGGAGTTCCTAGATGGAGTTAGTCAAAAAAGCAGAAACCGTAATTGGCGGCTGGTATAAAAACGCGCCAAAATTATCAGATAAAACAAAAGAAACTTTAGTAAAAATCTGGCCTTGGTTGGCATTGGTTTTTGGCATTCTTCAGCTGGTTGCAGCACTGGCCTTATGGCGCCTTGTGCATGTTGCCAACAGTATTGTTACAATCTATGGAACAGTAGTAAATACCAACATTGGAATCAGCGGGACAGACAAACTATTTATTGCCCTTGGCATCATATTGCTGATTGTTGACGCGGTAATATTGCTGATGGCCTACCCCAAACTCGCCAAACGCCAAAAAACTGGCTGGGATTTGATCTTTTTAGGATCACTTCTCAACGTGGTTTATAGCGTGATTACTTTGCTTATTAATGGACGCGGAGTCAGCAGTTTCTTGTCGTCACTAATTGGCTCGGCAATTGGCTTTTATCTGATTTTCCAGGTACGCGAAAAGTTTGTTGGCCCCAAGGCCGCAAAGACCGAATAGTTTAGTTTAGTAAATTAAAAACCGGTGCTTAACAAAAAGCGCCGGTTTTTAATGGAAGCCAGTTTATTTGGCGGCGTTTGCGGCACAGATTGGGCAGTTGTCTTCGTGGTCGGCTCCGGCCAGCAGCAGCTCAGTAGCGCGCCACCATGGCTCAAGGTCTTTATAGCCAATCCAGTCGGCGGCTTGGCGCATTGCCCAGCCCAACCAGCCATAAAGGTGTACCGGTCCCCAGACAACCGATGCCCAGTGCGGCCCGGCAGGTGTTACATAAATCGGTTTTTTAGGCTTGTAGGCATATGGGCGCTCGCCTGCGGCGTGGCGGATTAGGTTTTCGGCTACAAAATGGGCGTCATAGAGTGCTGTCTGCGCCATGCCGCTGTACTGCGTGTCGGCATTGTCACCAATGACAAAAATGCCCGGCCAAGCCTGCATCAGTTTGTCGACCTGGACTTTGTGGTTTTTGGCGACAATAAAACCGTTGGCTTCAAAAAATGGGTTGTTGGCAATGCCGGCCGTCCAGACAACGGTGTGGCTGCGGACGTATTTGCCGTTCATGAGGATGGTGTTGGCGGTTTCGGCCTGGACGGGGGTGCCGAGGTAGAGCTTGATGCCAAGTGAACGCAGTTGGCGCTCAAAGGCTTTAGACACAGACTTTGGCATTCGAGGCATTAGATGCGGAGCGGCTTCTACAAGGTCAATGTGGAGCTTGGTGTCCGGCAATCCATGTTGGGCCATAATCCTCTTTACGTAACCTGGCAGCGCGCCAGCAAGTTCAACGCCGGTTGGTCCGCCGCCGATGATGATGTAGTTTAGGTCAGGCTTTTTGTCTTCGATCAGTTGTTTGTGGAGGTGCGCTTTTAGTTCTTCGGCTTCCTGGATTGATTTAATACCGTAGGAATATTCCTGCATGCCCTTAATACCAAAGTAGTTGGTAACGGCACCAAGCGCCAAAATTAAAATGTCATAGCTGAGTTTTTGGCCATCTTCGGTGTGGATGGTCTTGTTTTCGCGGTTTAGCTTGTCCGCGTGCCCCAAAATTATCTCGACGTTTTTATTGCCCAGGATTTCTTTCAGCGGAATGTCTGAGACTTCGCGGCTGCCGCCAGTGGCCGTGTGGTAGAGCGTTGGGTGGTAGCTAAACGCGTCTGTGTCGGATAAAAGGGTAATTTTAAAGTGTTCTTCGTGCGCCGCCAGGTCAAGCGCTGCCTTGACGCCGCCAAAGCCGCCGCCCACTATGAGTACATGTTTTTGCTTCATTAATCTTAAGTATACAAAATATTAACCAAAAAGCATAAGAATTACCCCACCAAACAGGTTTGGCGGGGACCCCAAGATAAAACGCAACTTTATTAGAAGTCTTTGCTAGCAGGGTTACAGTTCATTCCATTCGTGAAAAAGACTGGCATAGCCAGATCTTTCTCCTAAGATTCATTTCCTCGAGGTTTTGAGTATTGCTTTACTCAATCTTAAATCTTGCTTAAAGGGTTAATTACAGGTAAGCTTAAGGGTAATGGATAATTTTACTGCTGCGCTTAAAGCGGCTGGTTTTAAAGGTGAAACAGATGACTCGGCAACGGCCAAGGATTTTTATAGCCACGACGCTTCGTTGTTTGAACTTCGCCCAGAGTTGATTGTCTCCCCTACTGACACTGACGATGTTAAAGTACTTATAAAAACTATTAATGCAGAGCGCGCCAACAGCCCAAATTTGAGCGTAACTGCCCGCAGCGCAGGGACCGATATGTCTGGTGGTGCCATCAACGACTCAATCATTGCCGACTTTAATAAGCACTTTACTAAAATCACCTCTGTTTCATCACAATCCGCCCAGGTTCAACCTGGTGTGTTTTACCGAGATTTTGAAGTCGAAACACTGAAGCAGCACGCTCTGCTGCCTCCCTTCCCGGCTTCACGTGACCTCTGTACGGTTGGCGGTATGGTTAACAACAACTCTGGCGGCGAAAAGTCTTTGGAATTTGGCAAGACCGAGAAGTTTGTAAATGAGCTAAAAGTGGTGTTTGCTGATGGCAACGAATATAGCGTCAAGCCGCTTAATAAAGCCGGCCTGGACGCAAAAATCGCCCAAAATGACTACGAGGGAAATTTGTATAAGGAACTTTACAAACTGATTGAAGCAAATTATGACAAAATCAAGGCCGCCAAACCGCACGTGAGTAAAAACTCCACCGGCTATAAATTGTGGGATGTTTGGGACCGCGAAACCGGCATTTTTGACATGACTCAGATTATCATCGGCGCCCAGGGCACGCTTGGGTTTACGACCGATATTAACTTCCGTTTGGTGCCGTCGACCCCGCACTCAGGCAGCTTGGTTATTTTTCTTAAAAGTACAGATGACCTTGGAAGCCTAATTAATAAAGTCATGACGCACAAGCCGGCAACATTTGAGGGCTTTGATAACTACACGCTGATTTTAAGCATTAAGCTGTTTTTCTCTTTTCACAAATTAATCGGCTGGAAAGAGACCATTAAGCTTGCCTTCCAGCTTATTCCCGACGCGCTGCTGCTTTTCCGCGGTATTCCCAAGATGGTTCTGCTGGCTGAGTTTACCGGTGCCACCCCTGAAGAAGTTAGCCAAAAAGTCAGTGCCTTGCGCGCCGACATGAAAGAGTTTAAACATGAATGTTTGTTTGAAAACGACGACACCGAGCAAAAACAGCGCAAATTCCAGATTATGCGCCGCTCAAGCTTCCAGTTGCTCCGGAGCAAGGTCAAGGACAAACATACCGCGCCATACATTGACGACTTTGTGATCAACCCCGAATATTTGCCTCAGTTTTTGCCAGAGCTCCGCGTTATTATCAAGAAATATAAATTGCTCGCGACGATTGCCGGCCACATGGGCGATGGCAATTTCCACATTATCCCCCTCATGAAACTAGAAGAAAAAGACGAGCGCGAAAAGCTGCAGCCAAGCATGCGCGAAGTTAATGAACTGGTTTTGAAGTATAAGGGCTCCTTAAGCGGCGAGCACAACGACGGCTTGGTCCGCGGCCCATGGCTAGAAGAAATGTACGGCAAAGAAATTGTTGAGCTGTTTAAAAAAACCAAAGTTATTTTTGACCCAAACCACATCTTTAACCCGCACAAAAAGGCCAACGCTACTTGGGACTACAGCTTCTCCCACGTTAGAGATCATTTTTAGAAGTTCAAGATATTTTCAGTAGCTCACCATATAATGCAGTTATGTGATAAATTTAAGGTCATGAGTGAGCTTCCGGTATATGACAGAGATGCGGCATCGCAAATGCTAGTTGATCTTCATAGTACAGTTATTGCGCAAATTGGTTTAAGCCATGATAACTTTTCGGGCTACTTTGACCAGCGTGTTAGTTCTGTTGGAGTAAACCCGTCTCATTTAGAGCATTTTACAGAGTATTACAAAGACTTATCACGCCCTCTCGGCTACTTATGCAAGGTTTTTGATGCATATAGAAAAGACGTAGATCCGAAGCTTGCACCTCCTGGTATTCCTTTGACTTCGGCAAAGGCTAATCTTATTTGGACACTTGCATCAGTTGCAACTGGGGAAGATGTGATTCGTAAATCTAACCCAGACATTGACGTTTGGGGAGCGGATACTACCGGCGTCGCAATGTTGACTCTCTGGAAAACAAAGCGTAACTTTTCTCTGGCAGAAGTAAGCCTAAAAGCTGTAGGTGAACGTGGAGTTATTGTAACGCGCGGGGGTCGTCATAAACTCAGATAGCTTAAAAAGTATCCGCATATCGCATACGACTTAACTAATCGTTGGTGACGCGGGCGAGGCGGTGGCTGGCAGCAAAAATGCCTGCTCCGGTAAACGCTAGGTAAAATAGGCCGGACATACATGAGCTAAGCAAGTTGGAATGTGTCGAGACGACCAAATAAGTGCCAGTGGCAAGTGTGGCAGATACAGAGGCCGAGGACATGTTTAGCCTGCGCTTTGATGGCCTAAGAACGGTCAGGCTGGTGATGATAATGCTCGCGAGCGCGCAGATGAGGTGGATGATTAATGTCATATATATAAGTATAGCGCTTAAGGCAGGCGGGCGCCAACAGAAAGCATTGCCGATAGCGTCATCACTACGATGAGCGAAAACAAAAACATTTTGCGGCCCCAGAGACTGTCTTCTTTTATGTTGTATAGCCGTATCCCTTTTATAAACCACATAAGGCTCACGATGACCATGACGCCCAAGAATATATAGCCGGTGTAGCTATAAAGCGTCAGCAAGGCACAGGCGACTATAAAACCTATGATGTAGACAAGGGTTTGCAGCTTGGCGGCTCGCATGTTTTTGGCAACTGGCAAAACCGGGATTCCAGCGGCTTTGTAATCCTTGAAACGGTACATCGCAATCCCGTAAAAATGCGGCATTTGCCAGACGGCCATGATTAAAAATACAATCGCTGCCCCGCTGTCAAAATGCCCTCTTGCGGCGCAGTAGCCGGCTAAGATCGGTGTGGCGCCCGATATGCTGCCTACAAGCGTGCCGTGGACCGAACGGCGCTTAAAGTAGCCATAAAGGACTACGTAGTCTATGAACCCAATCAGGCCGATGTAAAATACCAATGTGCTGGTGAAAACGCTCAGTATACAGAAACCAATTAGCCCAATAATGCTGCCGAACAAAAGAGCGTTTGCGACCGGAATGGTTTCTTGGACCAAAGCCCGCTTTTTGGTGCGAGCCATCTTTGCGTCAATGCCGCGGTCCATGTAGTTATTAAATACGCAGCCCGAACCGATGATGAGCGATGTCCCCGCCAGTGTTTCCAGAAGCAAAAGCACGTCAATATGGTGGCGAGAAGCCAGTAAAAATCCAGCTGTAGCCGTTAAAATATTGCCGTAAATTATCCCAGGCTTGGTTAACTGGTAGTATTTTTTAAACATTCAAGTCTTATAATACTTGATAATGCTTAAACTATTAAGCCGACATGTTTAACCGACTACCCTCTTACCCCTTTAAAAATTCATGTTTAACAGGTATAATCCAATGGTCTAATGATTTTTGTTTGAACAATACTGGGGGTTCGTCAAGTGGTAAGACACTAGTTTTTGGTACTAGCATTCGGGGGTTCGAATCCCTCACCCCCAGCCATGAAAATAGCTCACCTAAAGGTGGGCTATTTTCATGGCTCTGCAGCTGTAGGATTCGAACGACAGAGTCCTGTGGACTCTGGCCGCCCAAAGCCCGCACGGGTTGCCTTGGAAAATCTAATTTTGATTTTCCGGCAAGGTCGAATCCCTCACCCCCAGATTCTGTTATTATGGATCCAATGAATGGATCCAGCGAAATAAACAAACACTATTGGTTATACGTATTGTTACTAGAGCAAAATAAATACTACATCGGCATAACTTCCAAAAAAGACCCGCAGGATAGAATCAAAGAACATATGAACGGCTTCTATAGTTCCCAGTGGGCTAAGAAGTACAAGCCTATTAAGGCAGTTGAGATTATTGATATTGGGACTATCACTAAGGATGATGCTGATAGGCTTGAACTACAGAGAACACTTCAGTACATGAAAAAGTATGGCTACCAGAATGTAAGAGGCGGAAAACTTAACTACTCCGGCAAGTACTTAAAGATTGGCAATCGTTTTCTTGCAGGAGAGACCGCGAGTACAATTGCCGTGGTACTTTTCTTATTATTAGTTATAGCAATACTTGTCGGAGGCAGATCCTAAGAGATATATAGCAAAACTGAGAACAAAGAGTACAATAAAAGCAATAATTATTCAACGAGGTCAATCATGGCAAATCAGAAAAAATGGGCAGACATGACAAAGAAAGAAAAGAAGTCAGGCATTATTGGTGTAATAGTTTTAGTTTTTATAGTTTTTGCTGTTGTAAGTGCCTTAACAGGTGGTAACAAGGCAGTAAATGATGCCAACAAAGCCGTAAGTAATTTGGGCGGAAATGATGCACAAGCAGCCCCAGCGACTACGCCAGTACAAACAGAGCCTGTAGCTACTCCAGCACCTGCAACGAAAGTTCCTGCTGAATATAAGTCCGCGCTCAGTCAAGCTGGATCGTATTCAAGCACAATGCATATGTCAAAGCAGGGAGTATACGACCAGCTAGTTTCAGAGTATGGTGGGAAATTTACAGCAGAAGCCGCTCAATACGCTATAGATAACGTTAAGGCTGATTGGAATGCGAATGCTCTAGCAAAGGCTAAAAGTTATCAAGATACTATGCATCAATCACCTGCGGCGATTCATGACCAGCTAACATCAGAATATGGCGAAAAGTTTACGCAGGTAGAAGCTGACTACGCAATCCAGCATTTAAACGACTAAGCAGGAATCTTAACAATGGCAATATTCGGAACATATTACGTAGTCAACTTACTGAGAGTGGCTAAGTGGCCAAGAAAAGAAGGCATTCTAGGAAAAGAAGTATACGACGTAATGATAGCGGATGTAACGATAGACCAAATGGTTGATTGGGCTGCCTCGATTGGCGCAGGTTCACCTAC
>JAQGGW010000003.1 GCA_028289135.1 Candidatus Saccharimonadota bacterium | reverse complement strand
ACCGCTCTGCAAGAGAAATAACCCCTGCCCTTATTTAATACTTAACGTGTTAAGTAGAGATTATTTGTATGTTTACTCACCTGCTGGTTTGTTGTCTAACGAGTGCCAGACGTACCAGCTGGCCACTGTTTCGTACGGATGCCAATGGTATTTTTTGGCAATTTTCTTAATTTCATCTGTGGTTGGGAGTTTTTTGAGTCCATAGAGCTTCATAATGCCGTTTTTAATGCCAAGGTCACCGACCGGCAAGATTTCCAGCCGGCCCATCGAAAACATCATAAACATGTGCGCCGTCCATTCTCCCACGCCTTTAACAGCCGTTAGCTCTTTGATAATTTCATCATTGCTAAGCTGGTCAAAGTTGTCAAAAACCAGCTTTTTTTCTAAAACTTGCAATGACAAATCTTGGATATAGCGTACCTTTGCACCGCTGAGACCAACGCTGCGCAGCTCTTCGACGGACTTTTCCAAAATTAATCCGGGCGCGGGAAAAACTCCGTCAAACAATTCCACAAACCTGTTGCGGATGGAACTTGCCGCCTTAACACTCAGCTGCTGGCCGATAATTGATTCCACCAAGCGCTGGTAATACCTATCGTGCGGCACGATATCGCATATCCCGGCGCGGGCAATTGTTGGCGCCAAAAACGGATCGTGCCGGCTGAGATGGTCCGCGGCTTCCTGTAAAGACTGCGGGTTGGCAAGTTGGTGCATATTAATTAGTATCCCACGCCTCGTGCAAAATTTGCTACCAACTGCGCAGATTCACTTTATGGATAATGATAAATTTGTAGTAAAATAATCTGTATATGACAACAGATAGTGAATTAACACCAGTTCAAAATGCCGATGGAACCAGTAACCCGCAAAGCGCGAATGGAGACGTTAACGGTAGCAACTCAGGCTCTTTCCAGCAAAGCGCCGGCACCGACAGTTTAACCCAGAGCCACCCGATTAGTGTTGTGCAAACCGGCCAGCCAATTAAGCAAAGCTCGATCCACGGCGGTTCGCTTGCACTCATGTGGGTATTTATCGTTGTAGCCTCTTTGGTCTTGATTATGATCGCCAGCTCGGTATTTAAATGGGTAATGAAGCGTCCTGAACCGGTTGAAGAAAAAGCTGAAAAGGCCGGCAAGCCAGCAAAAGCTGAAAAAGAAGAGAAAACCGACAAAACAGATAAAGCCGCACCTGTAACAATGCCAAAAGTGACCGTTGTCCGACCACAGGGCAAGAAAAAAGTCCCACGCTCCAAGCGCGGCAAAAAATAGTACAGCCGTAACCAGTTATGATTTTTAAGACCGGACTTTGGTCTTGATGGTAGCCTCGTAAGCTCAATTTTGTTATGCTTATGGTTAGAAATTAGCCTAAAAACCAGCGGTAAGGTAACAGATATGAAGAAACCCAAAAATGTTGATGTCCCGGCGCCAGATGGCGTTGATATGAAACGCATCAGGGAATTGATGGGGCCATTGCCGGACGAGACAAAAAACGAGGAAGTTAAAGAACCGGAACCACCGGTTGAACCGATAGAAAAACCGGTCGAAAAGCCGGCCCCCAAGCCCGAGGTAAAGCCCGAACCTCCAACTGCCCCGCCGGTAAGCAAAGTTTCAAAGGCCGCCACAGAAGTAAATGAGTCGCTAAAAGCCACGGTCGATAACTTGGATTCCAAAGCGGTCGAAGAGCAGGCCGAGCATCTTCTGGTTGAGCCATCGCCTGCCGAGTCGGAAGCCTGGCTTGATTCGATCACCAAACCCGAGGCTGGCGCGGCACAAGTTGACGGCGATGGAGTGGCGGCTGACGATCCAAAAGTTGCTAGCGCGGTTGATGATATTGTAGCGCACGAGGGTGACACGGTGCTTGAGGCAGAAGATAAAAAAGTTGAAGGTACCGAATCGCCGCCAAAGAAAAAGCGCGGTTTTAAAGATTTTATGCGCGCTTTGTGGGCCCGCCCGGCTGCTCGCTGGGGCATTATTATTGGTATAATCTTGCTGCTTCTTGCGGCTGCAGTTGTGCCCGCCAGCCGTTATTTTGTGCTTAATACAGCCGGTGCCCGCTCGTCCTTAGGCATTACAGTTGTGGACAGTTCCACTCAGCAGCCGCTTAAAAATGTCACCGTCCGGGTGGGCGCGATCACAGCCGCGACCGACAGTAAAGGCTTTGCCAAACTCGACCACCTAAAACTTGGCAACCAAACAATTCAGATATCGAAGCGGGCGTTTACCACCATCTCTAAGCCTTTAGTTTTGGGCTGGGGCAGCAATCCGCAGGGTTTAGAAAAACTGGACGCATCCGGGACGCAGTACACATTTATAGTTACCGATTTTCTGAGCGGCAAACCGATTGAAAAAGCAGAGGCAACAAGCGGCGAGGGCGATGCCGTGTCTGATAAAAACGGCAAGATTGTACTTTCGCTCGACACCAGCGGCAAGGCCGACACCGACGAGCTGAGCATCAAGATTGTAGCCGCCAGCTACCGCGACGAAACGCTAAAGATCACGGCCAGCAACAAAGAGACGAATAGCGCAAAAATGGTGACCAACCGCAAGGACGTTTTTGTTTCTAAGCGCTCGGGTACTTATGATATTTACACCATTGACGTTGACGGCAAAAACGAAAAGAAGCTTGTTACCGGCACGGGGATTGAACGTCCTGACCAAACTTTGGTAGTGCAGCAAAATGGTGACCTCGCGGCCTATGTTGCAACCCGTGAAAATGCCCGTAACAGCGACGGCTATTTGCTCAGCACGCTGTATTTAATTGATACAAAAACCGGAGTCTTGGCCAAAATTGACCAGTCCGAACAGATCCAGCTAGTTGGCTGGGCAAGCGATGGCCATTTGGTCTACGTAAAAATCGCGGCAGGAGCCAGCGGCGCGAATCCAAAGCGCTACCGCCTAATTACCGTAAATTCTAAAAACGCCAGCGATGTTAAAGAAATTGCCAGCGCCAATGCATTTAATGACGTTTTGATGGCTGGGGACAAAATTTTGTACGCACCGTCGAACGCACTGGCCGACAACCCAAGCCCGGGCTTATTTATTGTTGGCGCCGACGGCACTGGCTCGGTTACGATTACTTCCAAAGAAACTTTTAACATTTTCCGAACCGACTACGACACTGTGACAATCAACGCTTCTGGCGAATATTACTCTTATAAAATCGGCGCCGCTCCAAATACTCTGGCCGCCACTAAAGCTCCTTCGACGACCAACAGGCTATATATTGAAGGCTATGGCAACGGCAAAAGCTTGTGGGTTGATAACGCAAATAATAAGAGTGTGCTGATGAGCTATGACAAGACGTCAAAAAAAGACACTTCACTAGCCTCTTTGACCGGCATAAAAATCCCAGTTTTCTGGCTCAACGACCAGTACGCGGTGTTTAGGGTAAACGACGGCCAGCAGACAGCTGATTATGTGGTGAATGTGCAGGGCGGCGACGCCAAAAAGATCCAGGATGTAAATGACATCGATGGAATCGGTAGGTGGTATTATTACTAAAATGAAACATTGGAATAAAAAACTACCAAAGCTTAAAAAAGGCGCGTGGTTTGTGCCGGTTCGCGGCAGCTATTTGCCGATGACTGTGCAGGGCTGGCTGATGCATTTGCTGCTGCTCACAAGCTCGGTGGCAGTGATTGCCGGCGCATACAGCGACAAGCGGGACATGGGAACGGTATTTATTTCCATGCTGCTTGAACTCATCGGCCTTGGCGCGGTTTTTACCTACTTAGCCTCCAAAAAAGCCTAAAAATAAGTTATCTTTTTAAGATACAAATGCGCATCTTGCCGTCGCTTTTTAAAAAGCCGCCAATTGTCCGGTTGCGCAGCTCATAAGGCGCGCCTACTTTAACGGTGCTGGTGTGCTCAAGACTATGCGAGGCCCGCAAGCTGTCTACGATAACATCGCGCTCGCTGTCGGTGTCAGGGTCAATCATATGCGTTATCTGGGCGTTATGCCGGATAGGAATTAGGCCGATGTCCTTGCTGGCTGCTCCAACCCACAGCTGGCGGCCGTCAAGCTTATTTACCGGGCGATGAAAACGCCTATAAAAGCGGACATGTTCGTGGAAAGCTTCCGGGCCATCCAGGTGGCAGGCCCAAAACCTCACGTGATGGCGGTTGGTCGAAGTTCCTTCAATCGGCAGCGCAAAGCCCAGGTCTTGTTTGCGGCCAAACAAATATAGCTGGCTAAACGGCGTGTTTGGGTAGGACCGGCGGCGGATTATGGCATTTAAAACTTTTATTAAAGACTGGAGGTTCTTTTTGTCGGGCATCGACCAGCCTGAGTCTTTCATGGCACTAATAATCTGTTCGCGGGTGCCGATAATGCCAATATTAATCGGGTCGCTAGCAAAACCATCAGGGGTCACGCAGTAAAGCGGGATGTGGTTGGGAACAAAAAACAGCCTGAACAAACGTATTCCTGATGGTATAAAAATATAGGCCGTAAACAAATACGTTGCCAGTAGCGCGAAGGCAACCGGAACTCGGTGGTCAAAAAATGGAAAAAACTTCCAAACCGCCAGATACACTACAACTACACCGGTCAAAAAGACCAGCAGACGTTTAAGGGAGCGGATTAGCCACGGTATCATTTATAACCAGTATAGTCCTGTTGAATCCCAAAACATCGCGACGAAGTCTTGTAGTATGGATAAAACGCCCATTTTTTTATGTTAATAATGCTTATGTTGTACAATAGATCTATGAAGAAAAAACTTATCTATTTAGTCATGTCTTTTAGTATGATGTTTTCACTTGCCGCGCCAGTGGCTGTACACGCGATGGGCACAGCGTTTATGCAAGCTGAAAATAAAGTTACAAGTAATTCCGATGACTCCACCACGCCTACAACTACAACTAGCACCGACAATAAAGGTAAAAGCACGACTACTACAAAAAGCGATGATTCAACAACCACAACCACCGAAGACTCCGGCCGCAGCTCGCGCCTTGAAACCTACAAAAAGGAATTGAAAGAAACATTGACCACAGAAGTTAAAACCCGGATAGCTACGCGCTGTGTAGCTGCCCAGGGAGTAGTAAAAGGCAAAACTACCAGCAACGACGCTATTACCACCGCGCGTGAAACTACCTACGACAAAATTATCAGTGACCTCCAAGGTGTTGTTTCGGCAGCTTCCGCCCAAGATGTAGACATTACCGCCCTCCAGTCAAACATCAGCGAGCTGCAAGCTAAAATTGTCAGCTTTAAAACCGCGAATACCACCTACCAGCAAGCACTTTCTGACCTTGGCCAGATGGACTGCAAGACCGACCCAACTGCCTTTAAGGCAGCTTTGGAAGCCGCCCGGACAGACCAGCTTGCAGTGTTTAACGCCGCCAAAACCATCCGCAGCTACCTAAATGACACGGTAAAGGTAACTTTAAACGCACTCAAAGCTAAACTTAAGAGCTAGGTCATTTAGGAGACAATAACTATGGACGAAATTAAACCAACCACAGAAACAGAATCCGCTGAACCTACAACACCCCAAGAGGCAACTTCATCAGAGTCTACGCCCGAGGAAACAACCTCAGAAAACAGCGCTATGCCTGAAACAGAAGCAGGTACTGAAGAAAGCCCTACGGAAACTCCAACCGAGGATGTCCCGGATGCGCCCACAGAAGAAGCCCCTGCTGTAGCACCATCCGAAACCCCAGAAGTCGTGGAGCCAGCACCCGAACAGGAAACCGTCGCTCCAGACCCAGCGCCTGCAACACCAGAAACCGAACCAGCCAGCAGCACCGATCCAGTAACACCGCCCGTTGACGGCATGGAGCCGCAGCCAGCCACCGAGCCCGTCGCTCCAGAAAGCCATGCGCCCAGTGCCGCGACCGCCATCAAAAAACCCCGCGGCCCAATGACGGCAGTAGTCGCCATAATCATCCTTGTTGTGCTTGCCCTTGGCGTCGTTGCCTACTTTGCCTTTGTCAAAAAAGATGCGCCTAAAAAATCCGCGGCTTCCACCACCCCAACCGCTTCTGTCGCCACGAGCACACCGGACGCTGCCAACACTTCAATCGATACATCCTTAAAAAAACTCGATGACACCAAAGATTACGACCAAAGTAATCTAAACGACACGACACTCGGTTTATAGACTGCACAAACAGGGGTATAATAAGCGTATGAAAATAACAAAATTCGCTCACTCCTGCCTGCTTATAGAATCTGAAAATGACGTTACGCTTTTTGACCCCGGCGCAATGAGCTATGCAGCCAAACTGCTGGACATTCAAAACATGCCCCGTCTTGACAGGATTATCATTACCCACTCGCACGCCGATCATTTTTCTGAGGATTTTGTAGGGGAGCTGGTAGCCAAATTCCCTGATGTCCGGATTATTACTACCCCTGAAGTTGTGGCCGCGCTGCAAGAAAAAGGCATAACCGCTCAGTCAACACCCGACGATACGGTTGAATTGTTCGAAGCCGCCCACGAAAGCATGGCTCCGCTGGCACTATTGCCGATGGCGCAAAATATTGGCGTGCATTTTATGGGCAAACTATCACACCCAGGCGACAGCCATCACTTTAGCGCTACCAAAGAAATCCTTGCGCTTCCTGTTGACGCGCCTTGGGGGTCAACTATCGAAGCCGTGTGGCTAGCGGATGAGCTTAAACCAAAATTTATTATTCCGATCCACGACTGGATGTGGAACGAACAGTGGAAACACGACACCTACGAACGGCTGGAAGGCTATTTTAAGAGCCAGGGCATAACGTTTCTTAAAATGGTGGACGGGCAGCCAACCGAACTGTAACAAATTATGGAAAACAGCCCGCGTAACACAAGTGAAGAAGATCGAGCCGCTGCAGCCAAAGCGGAATCTTTAAAAGATGACGACGATGATGATAATGAAAAACTAGAAAAGCCAGCACCGCGACATGCGCCCGGCATAAGCATTGAAAAAGTTAAGGCCGCCGAAAAGGCCCAAGAAAAACACGAAAAGCCAAGACTTAGCATTTCGGATAGGCTGCTGGAAAGTATTGGCGCCAAGCCCGAAAAAGCCGGGACAACCACCGAGGCAAAACTTGGCAGCAAATCAAACGGCGAAAAAGAAACCGCCGACGAAAACGAACAAGGACCCAAAGAAGTAAGCGAAGCATCTCTGGCAGATGACACAGGCAAGCTGAACGACGACGAAGTTGGCTTTGATCCGGATTCTAAACTGCCAGATTTTAATGCTAACAAACCAGCTGCCGAGGCTGTTAAAACCGATGAGCCTACTGAACCGGCTGAACCTTCGGCAACGGAACCCGCAGAAGCGAAACATCCCAAGCATCCTAAAAACCACGAAGAACCAGTTGCTGATGCCACGCTTGAAAACGCTGACTGGGAAGAAGAGGACTTGCCTGCTAGTAACGCCGTTCATGCGTCGAGCGGCGAAGTGCGCCCAGAATCAGAACATGAGGACGAAGAATTTGCCGAAATCCCGCTAGCTCCCGAGGCCGAGGGTGAAGAGCCTGAAGAGGAAGCAGGGCCGGTTGAGCCAGAATTAATCGAAAGCGGTCTGGAAAGCGAAGGCCCGCCCGAGCCGCCTGAAATTGAACCGCCGACAGCGGCAGGTGACGCCGGGGAACCGCCCGAGCCACCAGTTACAACGACGCATTATTATCGTTCCGGAGGAGGTGGTGGTGGCGGTGGGGGCTGGAGTGGTGGAGGCGGAGGCGGTGCGCCAAGCCCGTGGTATAACGCCGCGGCCGCCGATCGCGACCGAGCCAGGGCGCTGGCAGACGCCGAGTATCAAGGCCGACGTGAAGGTACCCGCAGAGGAGTGCTGACAGGGCTATTATTTGGCTGGCTGATTGGCCGCCATGGCAAAAAAAAGCAGGCACGAGGTTTTAAAAAAGATCTAAATGCTAAAGAAAAGCAGATTAACTCCTTAAAAACCGAGCAAAACGCTGCTGCGATGCGCATGGAGGCCCTCAAAACCAATCAAGAACGGTTAGTAGATATGCAGGATAAGAGGTCAACACCACCTGTAGCCCCTGCAAATGCGTCACAAGTGCCAAAGGAGTCGCTTACACAAGCTTTTAAACGAGAACGGCCTCTTAAATCTGTCGAAAAACAGCTAGTCCGATCTGTTGTGGAGGTTTTACCCCTTGGCAGCTCCAGAGAAAAGGCCCGGGCGGCCGAAAAGGCTGCCGAAGTGCTTGAAGTGGCCGCTACCAAAGCCGCGTTAACAGCGGTGGAGCGCAGTACGCATCCGACGGCTCGGGGTTTTGCCGCCGAAAGAGCAAGACGAAGCCAGGCTGAAGCGGCAAGGGTTAACCCCGAAGATCAAGCGGTGAGCGAAGATATGTACCAAGTTGGCCAAGGGCGGCGGGTTGAAACTAGCGCCTGGCACCGAATAGAGATCGACGAAAAAACCGGCAAACCGGTCGAAGACCCGGAAGTGGCTTATGGCGAGGAATTTAGGCGTGAGCAGGCCAAGGAAATTTTTACGGACGACAACGCTGCTGCTAGGGCTGATGATGCCGAGACATATAAACAACAAGACCGAACTAATGAGCACCGCGGTGACCGAAGCCATGCCGACGCGCGCCGTGAAATGGGCCCGGCCGTTGGTTCGCCGGCCGCACAGCTTGGCGGTTTGGCAGCGGCTTCATTTGCATCTTCTGATCAAAAATACACAGACGAAACCTATTCTTCTCGCCCGCAGGAATCAGGCCTTGGCGCGGGCATTCCACCCGTTATGCATCCAGACCATTTAAAGCACCAAAACCTGCTTCGCTACGCGAGCGAGCCCGCCGTTTGGGTGGTTGCGGCAATAATTGTCGTGGCACTGTTTGCAATTGGCATTTTTAGGTAACAGTAAGCTGTATACTGTCTACTATAAACTGGAGCACTTATGGATTTTAACGACTACCAAGCAAAAGCGATCACCACCGACGTGTTTGGCGGCAAACCACAGCCGATTGATTCCCACGCTTTTTTAGCTCAGCTTTTGGGTCTTATGGGAGAGACTGGTGAGATTGCCGACAAGTTCAAAAAAATCTACCGCGACAAAAACGGGGTTTTGAGCAAAGAGGATAAAACCGACATGACTAAAGAACTAGGCGATGTGCTGTGGTACATCAGCGTTGTTTCTACCTACCTCGGTATTTCGCTGGAAGACGTTGCCACGCAAAATATTGAAAAGCTTTTTAGCCGCAAAGAACGCGATGTTTTAAGAGGCAGCGGCGACAACCGCTAGCTTCTAGCGGAACCTTATAAACAGATAAATAGTCGTCGCAATTCCTATGCATAATACCAAATTCCTTACAGTCCGGCTCGGGAGGTGGCGGCTATAACGGGCGCCGGCGTAGCCGCCCAGCATGGCACCAATACCGGCGGGCAGGGCAAGGCGCCAGACGATTAGCTGCGTAAACAAAAACACGCCTAGTGCAACGGCGTTAATAAGGCTGGCGAGCAGGAGTTTTAGGGTGTTTTGATGCTGGATATCCTGGGTGTTCGAAACTGCCAGAACAGCTAGTACCAACATGCCCAAACCACCGCCAAAGTAGCCACCGTAAATGCTTATAACTAGCAAAAACAGGGGGAAGGCGTAGCGAGGGGCAGTTTTTTTGTTGCCAATGCGTTTTTTAAGCCACGGCCCACTCATAAACAAAACGGTCGCGGCCAGGTTGAGCCACGGCAAAGCATGTTCAAAATTAACGTTGGGCGTCCAGATTAAAAGCAGCGCGCCGGCAGCACTGCCAACGATGCCAGTCCCAATAATCTGCCGCATTAAAACAGAGTTTTTGGGCAGCAGCTTGCGGTTTTCGAACAAGCTGGTTACCTGCCCAATCCACACCGCTAATGAACTGCTGGCGTCGGCCTGTTTGCCGTTCAGGCCGCTTAAAAGCAGGGCAGGAATAATAACGAATATACCGCCCCCAGCGATCGAATTTATCCCGCCGGCCAAAAGCCCTGTAACAAACAACAGAATATACTGCATCTGTTACAAAAGTCCCTTTAGCGCCAGGCGGATTTCGTCGTAGTTGTCTTGGTTATAAACCAGCAGTTTGTCACATTCATCAGGGGTAGGCTGTTCGTAAGTAGGCTTTTTGTACAGTTCATAATGTTCAACCCAATTTTCTTCAGGCCGTGCCTGTAACCTTTTTATTAATTCTTGCTCGGGCAAGTCGACATGGATTATAACTTTTGTAACCCCATCGATTCCATTGGTCACGTCTTGGAATATAGCCAGCCGGTCGGCCTTTTTTAGCGCGTTTGAGTCGTAAATAACAGATTGTTTAGCGGACAAAAGGACTTTGCTCATGCCTTTGCGGTACTGATGTATAACCTCACGCGTCGGAATGCCTTTTTGGGTCGGAATACTAATGTCAAAATCATGAAAATAAAGGATCTCTTGTTTAATAAGCAGCCGCAATGGGTCACCGCTCACGATGTTGAGGCCCAGATCTGCCTCGAGTTTTTTTGCGAGCGTCGTCTTGCCAGAAGCATTAAAGCCAACTAAAACTATAAATAGGCTCACTTAAATTCCCTGCGCAGCCATTCGTCCAATGAGTTTCCGCCGCCTCCACTCATTCCCACGACTAAGTCGCCATCTTTAAGGTGTTTTTGGATGGCTTTTTTGAGTGTTTCGTTAAGCTTGTGAGGTTCGGCCAGCTCTTGCAAATCAGGGTCGAGTGATTGGATCAGCTCCTTGGGGCTTAAAATTGGCAGGTTTGGATCTTCGCGCGCCAAATAGCTCGGCACCCAGTAAATCCGCGCAGCGCCTTCAAAAATTTTGGCGTGTTTGTCACGGGTGTAGTGCATGCGGCGGTTGGTCAAGGGCTCGTAAACCACCACGACTTTTTGCTCGCCTGGTTTTGCCAGCTCCAGCGCGGTGTTGATCCCGCCAACGACTTTTTCGGGCGTGTGGGCGTAGTCGGTGTAGAGGTTGGGGATAATCCGCTCCATGCGGCGCGAAAGCCCGGGAAAGGTGTTTATTATTTCAATAAGCTTGTCCTGTGGTTCATGAGTCAGCTGGTGCACGGCTTTCACCGCCTGCCACGCGTTACGACGGTTATAGAGGCCGTCTAGGGTGATAGCATGCAGTTCGCGGTCTTCGTAGTCCAGCACCGTGTCTTTCTGGCCCATGTGGATGGTAGCCACGTCCATGTCGGCCTGCCAGACGATGTTGGCGCTGCTTTGGCTCATAAATTGCCGGAATGCCTCTTGGTAGTCCTCAAGTGTCGGGAAAACTTCGTGGTGATCCCAGGCAATCCCTGTTATTAGGCTAATACACGGGTGAAAGGCCAAGAAATTGCGGTCAAATTCGTCGCATTCGTAGACAAAATATTCGCTGGCTGGGTCAAACTGGCCCATGTCGCCCGAAGCCGTTTTGGCGCCAACCGAAAAGCTAATTGGGATTTTAAGCTCTTTAAAAAGCCAGACTGTCATGGCGGTGGTGGTGGTTTTGCCGTGCGTCCCGGCTATGGCGACGAGTTTGAGCTTTTTATCGCGCAGTATCTGGTTTAAAAATTCATCGCGCTTGGAGTGCTTGATGCCGTTAGACTGTACATATAACAGCTCAGGGTGGTTGGGATTTTCTTTGGGCAGGGCAGATGAGTAAACATACCAGTCCACCGGCTTTTTGGCGTTGGCGGCGGCAAAAGCTTCTTCGGTTTGGCCAATGTGAACATTGGTAATTCCGTGTGCGGCCAGATATTTAATATATTGGCTGTCTTGCTTGTCGGAGCCGCTGACTTCATAACCTGCTTCTTTGGCAATTAACGCCAATGGTCCGATGCCAGTACCGCCAATGCCAGAGAAAAATATGTGCATAAAAGTAGTATACCGTATCAGTTAATTTAAGAGTTGCTCTCGAGCTCGCGCTTTATAACCCAAGAACTCAAAACCCGCACAACAAATAGCATAAAGAAGAAGCCGGCCGCCAAAATGCTCCACCCGGCTTGGTCAGGTGACCACGCTGGTGATAGGAAGTCGAACTTATAGAGGTCGTCCTGGATGGACTTTTGGGTAACTGGGTGCGCGGCGCCGTAAGCCTTGGCGCATTCTGAGCGGGGCTGGCTGAACACCGACCCAGGATATTGGGCAACACAGGTGGCCTCGGCGTCGTCCAACACTTGCTTCGTCTGGGCTTGGTAGGCGGCCGCATTGGCCGCGTTGAGGCGATCAAAGGTGTATTTTAGTTGGATCGGTGGCTTAACTGCGTTGGCGCCGCTGGCCAGGTTGGTATTCATGTGATCATAGACATATTCGCGCAGGTTTTTTAACGACTGCTCAATGTCTTTGTTGTTTTTGTCGGCTTCAAATACCGCCGAGCGGAGCTTAACCATGTTCTGGTTATTGCTGCGCAGTGCCAAAACCGCCATCACAGCAAAAAAGATACACAGCCCCAGCAGCAGGAAAGAGTTAACCCGCCTGAGCAGTATTAGGATATGGTGCAGCCTGCGTTTACGGTTGGACATTACTTAACAGTATATAAGCGCTAGGGTTATAGTCATAGCCAAATTGCCATTTAAAAGAAAAGAGACCCTTTTTAGGGGGCCTCTTTAACTACGAACCTGTACTACTACTTAGTAACTGTAGGAGTGGTGGTCGTGCCTGTGCCGGTTGAAGAACCTGTGCCGGTTCCGGTGCCTGAAGCAGTATCACATGACTGGCCTTGTGGGTTAGCCTTTACGTAAGCGGTGATAGCCTTTGTGACCTGGCCGCTTGCCTTAAGGTTTTCCCAGAAGAGAACTTGTTCGCGGTTGATAACCATAACATCGGTTGGGCCGTGGAGCTCACAACCTAGCTTAGCCAAAGAAACGTCCTGGTTTGCAGTGCTAGCAGTGCTTTGGTTTGGCTGGACCTGTTGGTTAACGCGGAGGTAGTAAATGTTGTCGAGTGTAATGTACTTTTCGTTCATTGCGTGGACTTTACCAAAATAGACCTGGCCGCCGTTTAGGAAGATGGCCTGGAACTTAGTCTTGTCTACATACTTGGTTTCGCCGCTGTTGTTGCTAAGCGCTACATAAAGAGCAATTAGCCCAATGATAAGTGCAACTAAAATAAGCAGGACAACGTTTAAGATCCGTAAGCCTTCGCCCTTGTATAGTTTGCTTTTTTTAGCAGGACCTTTGCCTGCGGCCTGTTGTTGTACAGGAGTTGGCGCAGCAGACTGCTGGCCTGGATGGCTAACCATATCCATTATTCTTCCCTCTCTTTTACATAAATAGTGTTACGCATCCAAGTGTACCGCATAACCATAAGCGCAGGCAAGGGGGTTTAATCTTTATCCACATAACTTCTCTCGAGTAATTTTATTAACACCGGTGTAATCTGTTAAAACCAGGATTTTAACTAAAATTAAGAAGTTACCCCATTGACAAACAAAAACATCCCGGCGTATGTTAGGGGTACCATTACTAATGATAAGAGAGGGAGAAGATAAATGGCTTACAAGCACACAAACTCAAAAGGGGTAACATACTTCTTAAATTCAAAGGCTGTTGTTCTACGCGGCGGCAAAGAGCAGACAATCTATTACTTTAGCAAGGACGAGCGCCCAGAGGCTGTTGATGCTGTTCCTGCAGGTATGATGGTTAACGAAAACCCACGTAACGGTTTCCTAACAGTCAAGCGCGCTGCTTAGTTAACGCTTACAAATAAAAAGAGCTCCCTCGGGAGCTCTTTTTATTTGACGCTAGGCCGTCACTTTTCAGTGCACATTTTGGCCGAATAACTCCGCTCCGTTTCTCCATGTATTTCTGTATACACTCCGAATCCGGTGCTCGTTCTTCGACCAAACTGCACTACTGAAAAGCACCGGGTGACATATTCCACTTAGCTGCATTTCTCAAATGGAGGATTTATTTAATCTGAAACAGGGTTTTAATGAGGATACTTAACATGTATACTATTACTTATGACAAGACATATCTCAGATGAAATAATTCTAAAAGTTCACAAACTTACTAAAAAATATGACGACAAAGTAGCTGTAAACGGCATTAGCTTTGAAGTCAGAAAAGGCGAAGTTTTTGGCATATTAGGGCCAAACGGCGCCGGCAAGACCACGACTCTCGAAATGATCGAGACACTCCGCGAAATCGACGGTGGCACAGCTACTCTCGCTGGTCTAAACGTTGCTGAGCATCCTTACGAAGTCCGGGCCATTATTGGCGTCCAGCCCCAAGCACCAGGATTCCAAGACAAAACCAAGCTGAGCGAGCTGATCCAGATGTTTGCTGCGGCCTATGGCGAAAAAGTCGATGTTAAAAAGTTTTTGGATGATGTTAACCTGGGCGACAAAGCAAACAGCTTCGTCGAAAACCTGTCTGGCGGCCAAAAACAGCGCTTTAGCATCACCGCAGCGCTTGTTCATAACCCAAAAGTCTTTTTCTTGGACGAGCCAACAACCGGTCTTGACCCACAAGCCCGCCGCAACCTCTGGAAGCTCATTGAAGAAGTCCGTGACCGCGGCATTAGCGTCATCCTGACCACCCATTATATGGACGAAGCCGAGGTGTTGTGTGACCGGATCGCCATTATGGACGACGGCAATATCATCGCCCTCGACACGCCTAAGAACCTCATTAAGAACTTGCTGGCCAAGGGTTTTACCAAGAACCAAAAAGTCGAGCAGGCAAACCTGGAAGACGTATTTATTGAAATGACTGGAAAGGGATTGGCCGCGATATGAAAAAAATGAGCATGAGAACTAAGCTGTTTACCGTTTGGGTGTTTTTTGTCACCAACTTTAAGCGCCTTTTCCGCGACAAAACGGCCATTTTCTTTACGTTTTTGTTCCCACTAATTTTTCTTTTCGTATTTGGTGGAATTTCAGGCCACTCTGGCACAAGCTTTAAAGTCGCAGTTGTTAGCAGTACCGACAGCCAATATTATAAAGACTTTGTAACCAGTGCGGGCAAGGACAAGATCCTAAAAATTGACAGTAAAATCAATACGCTAAAAGCCGCGAAAGAAGCCATGACCCGCGGCCAGCTGGACGCGACGATTATCTTCCCGGCAAACTTTGGCCAGCTAAAAGACGGCCACCCAAGTGGCCAGGCCGAAGTTTTGTATACCCAAAACGGCGCCCAAGCCGGCCAGGCAGTCCAGGGCTTTTTGCAGACACGCTACTTTACCCCTGTAAATGCAGGCATTATTAAGACTACTACGCCTTTTGTAGCCGTTCCAAAGCAGCTTAATGACAAAAGTTTGTCTTCGTTTGACTACACATTTGCGGGCTTACTCGGCTTCGCTATCTTGGGCGCGGGCATTTTTGGCCCGATCAACATCTTCCCAGAACTTAAAAAGATGGGCATCCTCCGCCGCCTCCACACCACTCCGTTGCGTGTTTGGCAGTATTTCCTGTCTATCATGCTCGGCAACGCCGTAGTGGGCCTTATGACGCTTGGAGTGATGTTTGCGGTGGCTATGACACTGTTCCACCTCAAGGTCGTTGGCAACTACTTCGAACTAGCCATTTTCTTGGTCTTTAGCATCGTGCTTATTTTGGGTATTGGTTTGAGCATTGGCGGTTGGGCCAAAAACGAGCGCCAAGCCGCGCCGCTAGCTAACATTGTAGTTTTCCCGATGATGTTTTTAAGCGGTACGTTCTTCCCGCGCTTTGCAATGCCTATCTGGCTCCAAAGCGTTACCAACTTTTTCCCGCTTACCCCTGTTATTGATGGCGCCCGCTTGATTGCGACCGAGGGCAAGCACCTTACCCAGCTTGGCCCGCAGCTCGGGATTATGGCGGTGTGGATGATAGTGGTGTACTTCATCGCTTTCCGTGTCTTCCGTTGGGAATAAGCTAAGCCTACTGTTATATTAAAACCATGAGCAAAAAGCTACCCTGGTGGAAACGTTATTACGACTCCAGGTCCGCATTACTACTTTTCCAGAGGAATGGTTTATGGAATGTGCGTTCACGTGCTTTAAGTAAGAAGGCAAGTCGTCTATATCTCTATAATATTCTAATTACCCTATTAGTAGTCTTTGGCTTTTTTTATCTTATAAGCATTATTGGTCAAGCTAGTCTTCCTCCGCTTGTAATTGGTATGACGACTGGGATTTTAATAGCACTAATGACTATAACGATAGCTTTTGTTTTACCAGTTGCGCTTGAGCGGTACGGTATCAAACAGGGCTGGATTACTAATCCATTAAAAACAAGTCGTAAGCGCTAAAAACCTGGACAAATAGTTCAATGTGTGGTATAATTTAATATTATGTCTAATGAAAACTCTATCAATTCAATAGGTTATGAACTGACGCCTCCGGCGGGTCTGGACGATGCCGGTTTAGCTGCTTTTAGGCGCGGTATTGAGAAAGCTGAATTCTTTGCAATCGTGCGCCAAAGTGCAGAGATAGTAACGCAGGTAGAAGTAACGGCAGAAGAGCCAGTTTTGCCGCATGAACCCGCCAAACTTGGTGCTCACGCAGTGGCGGGGCTAAGGGTTTTTGACGAAGCAAGAACACGGATAAGCAGCTAATTTATGCCCCTTTCGTTGCCGAAACCATTTTTTGTACTTGCGCCAATGGATGACGTCACCGAGACGGTTTTTAGGCAAATTGTGCAGGAGTGTGCCCCGGCCGACATGTATTTTACGGAGTTTGTGAATGTTGATGGCCTTATGAGCCCGGGCCGTCCAAAACTACTCAAAAAACTGCTTTTTAGAGCTAACGAAGGGCCGTTGATTGCCCAGCTTTGGGGCCTAAACCCTGACAACTTCGAAACAATTGCCCGCCAGATTGGCGACGGCTCGTTGGCTAAAGAGCTTGGCCTGCCAGACGGCGTAAACTTTAGCGGGATTGATATAAACATGGGCTGCCCGGCCAAAAACGAAGTTAACAACGGCGCGTGCAGCGCTTTAATCAAAAACCCCGAACTTGCCGGTAAAATTATCAAAGCTGTCCAAAAAGGCGCTAACGGCAAACTGCCGGTTAGTGTCAAAACACGGCTTGGCTTTAACGAAGTGGACTTTTCATGGCATGAATTTTTGCTAGGCCATAACCTCGACATGCTCACCATACACTTTAGAACCCGCAAAGAAATGAGCAAAGTGCCCGCCCACTGGAACGACGCCGAAGAGATTGTAAAACTGCGCGACAAAATTGCGCCCAGCACCAAACTGGTTGGCAACGGTGATGTCGAAAGCCGCCAGCACGGCGAAATGCTGGCCAAAGAACATAAACTCGACGGGATTATGATCGGCCGTGGAATTTTTACTGACCCTTACGTTTTTGCCAAAACTTCACCCTGGGAGTCCAAGACAAAAGAGGAGCGGGTTGAGCTTTTTAAACACCACGTAACGCTGTTTGCGGACACTTGGCGGAACGGCGAGCGCCCGTTGCACACCCTTAACAAATTCTGCAAGGTCTATATAAACGGCTTTGACGGCGCCAAAGAATTACGCGAAAAAATCATGGCCGGCGGCTCCGCCACAGAGACGCTGCAGCTGCTTTAATATTTCACACATCTGCCTAAACGGATATCTTACAGCCTTGCTTTGCAGCCCGTCGTAGACTAATGGGATTAAGTAAAGGATTTATTTATGACACAATTTATACACGGTCACGAAGTTCAATCTGCAGACGACAGGCTAATCCATCGTGACTCGCGCATAACGAGCAGCCACTATGTGCACCGGAGTATGACGGACGTATTTGGCGGCTTGGTGACCCGGGTTGTCTATATGGCCAGCTTTGTTGTAACAGTTCTGCTGAGCCTGCGCTTTTTACTTTCCATTGTTGGGGCTAACCCCGCTAACATCATTGCTAATTTTATCTATAATGCCAGTTCTGCGCTGGTCACTCCGTTTGTTGGGCTTTTTAACTACCAGCCGCATTACGGCATTTCCCGCTTTGATTTTGAGTCTCTGATTGCCCTGGTGGCCTACGGTATAATTGCCTGGATTGTGATTGCCCTTATTAATACCGGCACCGAAGACGTCACGGACTAAATTTGTATCTGTTAAAAGTTTAATATCAGGGCTATACTAGCCTTAGATATGATAAGTGTTAAAAACCTCAGTAAAAAATACCAAAAAAAGCTGGCGGTTGATGACTTGTCTTTTAGCGTTTCAACTGGCAAGGTAACTGGATTTTTGGGGCCCAACGGCGCTGGTAAATCCACGACTATGCGTTTAATGCTTGGGCTCGACAACGATGGCGGCTCAACAATGTTTGACGGCAAGCCGCTGCAAGAATACCCAGAACCTTCGAAGATGGTAGGAATTTTGCTTGAGGCCAAGGCTTTTCACCCAACCCGCACTGCGCGCCGGCACCTTCGTGTCTTAGCGGCAGCGGGCGGGATTAGCGACGCGCGCGTCGACGAAGTGCTGGATATTGTGGGGCTAAAAGAAGTCGCTAACCAAAAACCAGGCAAGTTTAGCTTGGGCATGAGCCAGCGCTTGGGCATTGCGGCGGCAATTTTGGGCGAACCAAAGTACCTTTTGCTCGATGAACCGGCCAACGGTTTGGATCCGGAAGGGATCGCGTGGCTGCGCCAGTTTTTAAAAGACTACGCCGACCGCGGCAACGCCGTGTTTGTTTCCAGCCATCTTTTGAGCGAAATGGCCTTAATGGCCGACAACATAATCGTCATCGGCAAAGGCAAACTCATTGCCAGCACAACGGTTGATAACCTTATCTCTAACGGCGGCAACGCCAACGTATTTATCCGGGTCGAAGGCAGCTCAAAGCTCGAACGCCGCTTAAAGAGTGACAAAATTGCCTTTGAAAAAGTTAACGGCGGCCTGATGGTTAGCGGTACGACAACTGATGAGCTGGGCAAGCTGGCCTATGACACCAACGTGCCGGTTCTGGAGCTTTTGACACACACGGCTTCTTTGGAAGAAGTATTTTTGGAAATGACATCTGGCGCCCAGGAATATAAAACCGTTGGGCCGGAATCAGAAGCAAAAACGGAGGAAGAGGCATGAAAAACGCTATAAAAGCCGAACTGCGTAAGCTGCTAACCGTCCGGACGACCTATATTATTGTTATCGGCTGTTTGCTGATTACGGCGTTATTTGCCGGCTACATCGAGGGCGTACGGGCTTCTGTGCCATCTTTATCTAACCCTGATCTTTTGGCGGGGGAATCTAAAAGTGCCGTGCTGTTTGTGGGGCTTATTCTGGCGTTTGTCGGGCTGATGCAGCTGGGCCATGAGTATCGCTACAACACCGTTATGTACTCCTTAACCAGCAGCAATAAACGTCTCAAACCATTTTTTGCCAAGGCGTTCGTGGTGGCGCTTTTTTCGGCTGGAATGGGGCTGTTTGTCGCGTTTTTCTCGCCGCTTTGTACCATTTTAGGCCTCAAAATCGGTGGCCACGTTATGGGGCCGCAGCATTTTGACTACATGTCGGTTATTTTGCGCTGCACCTACTGCGTATTTGCATATTCGATGTATGCTTTTATCCTGGTTGCAATTATCCGCAGCCAGATTGGTGCCATCGTCGCCTTTTTACTATTACCGCTGATGGGAGAGAATATCCTAGCCGCTCTTATTAAAGACAAAGTACATTATTTGCCATTTTCGAGCCTCCAGGGCGTAGTCATTCAAGGCGCTTTTAAAGGTGTGTCACCAGCCCAAAATGCGCTTGTGAGCGGCCTGTATATTATTGTTGGCCTTGCGGTGGGCGCATTCCTATTCCAACGCCGCGACGCCAACTAAAAAGCCGCTCTCGTACAGCGGCTTTTTAGTTATGTTCTTGATGATTTTTTAAGAAACAAGTTTGCGAAGTTCTTCCCAATCCATCTGATATTGCGCAGGCATGGCGTCAAATTCTTCTTTTGCCTTCTTTGCCCAGTTGATTTTACTCATCGCGGTCTCCTTAATGAATAGTAATAACAGTATGTGCTAATCATGCAAATTAGGCTGTAATATATCACACTTAAGCTTTTATCCGATGATGAACCTGTGGTGGGGGTACTTGGACTTGAACCAAGGACCAATCAGTTATGAGCCGACTGCTCTAACCAACTGAGCTATACCCCCACGTCAGCGTGTAACGGTAAGGTTACTATGCCGCCGGCAAAACAAGTTTGACCGGCAACATCAGTAACCTTACCAAGCCGCCTCCTTACAGTTAATCAAACAGCCGCAAGCGTCTTGGTTTAATTAACTGGAGAAAACGAGGCTTAACAGAGATGAGTATAGCAGATTACGCCAAAAGTTATATAATGGAGTTGCATGTTAGATAAAATAAAAAACAATCAAATCTTAAAATCGTTCGGCGATATCCGGACATTGGGCATGATAGCCTTTGGTTTGATCGCGCTTTTGGTAACCTGGAGCAGCATTAAGGTGGTCCAAAGCAACTACGACCTCCAAAAACAAATATCAGCTATGCAGCAAGCCAACGACGTACAGCAGTTGTCTAACAATAATCTTAAACTTAAAAACCAGTATTTAAACACCAACGAATACCTGGAGCTTGCCGCCAGAAAACATTTTAATAAAGCAGCCCCTGGCGAAAAATTGCTTATTATCCCCAAAGAAGTAGCGCTGGCTCATAGTATTGACGTGCCAAAACCAAAATCGGCCGACGACACCATTAAAGAAACCGCCAAAGCTAGCGGTTCATCGGCGCAGTCAAACTTTGACGCTTGGCTTAACTTTTTGTTCCACCGCAGTTAAGCGAGTGCAAATTGGTAATTACGAACAGCGTGTGTTCCGATCGCTCGTGTTAAGTAGTCCTCAATTTCTTGGATCAGGCCGCCAAAAATGGGGTCGTGCTCATCTTTAATCTCGTGCGTCCCTTGTTCGGTAATCGGCGCTTTTCTGTCTGAAATAACCTGGGCTATTTGTTTTGCCTGCATCATACCCTGCATAAATTCCATTATTTTTTCTGGCTCAAGAGCCCAGCCTAGCTGTGTAAACAGTTGTATGCATAAGTCCTGCAGTTTTTCCTCGGCATCTGGGGCAAGCTCGCTGCCATTTAGCCGCAGTGCAACTATTTTATCAATCGCAAGGCTCATCTTGTGGAGTGTTTCAATGGCTGCCATCGCTCTTTCAGGATCGGTTTCTTGAAGAAAATGAATAGCATTTACCACTTCTATGCATACTGGCGGCAAAGGGCTAATTTCCATTTCTTTTAAGATTTCAACAGATTCGGCGTTTTCTTCAGTTCGGAAATCCGGCAAATCCAACAAGCTAACAAAGTCTAAGAATTCGACAGTGGGAGTTGGCAATTGTTCCAGTTCATCAACAGCTGGTTCTGTTCCAATCTCCTGTTCTTGTACTGACACTGATTCTTCGGCAACCCCGGCTTCAATGTTTGGGTCATCTGTAGATTCGACGACAACTTCATTTAGGATGTTTTCTATGTCATCATCTGTTAGAACATCAAATATGGATTCTGGCACTTCATCGTCTGCTACTTCCGTGAATTCCCTGATTATTGCTGGCGCATTTACGGAGTTGATTTCATCTATTAATTCTTGCGCCACAACAACCTCGCCAAATTCTGCTTCATTAACCTTAAAGATATCTTCAGGCGTATAATCTGGTTTGCTAATAGTATGAGCTTCAGTTGCTTGAAGAGCAATATCTTTCACTATAGTCTTGCTTTGAAGAATTGGCATTGTAGCTTCTGATGTTGCTTGTAGCAATCGGGGAACCAAATCTTTTTTCGTTGCGATTAATTTTTCTGAATTTTGTGTTGCAATTAAAGACTCGGTATTGTGAACAGGAATAATAACAATATCTTTGGCGGATAGTATCGGTAGTTCACTAAAACTTGCTGCTTCTTTTACTATATTTTGCACCGTAGCTTCCACTGGTATATCTTTATCTTGAATAAATATTATTTCTTCTTGAACTTTTGGTTTAAAAACTTTTTTAATAGGGATATTATCATTGCTCATCGGTCTTTGCTGCTTTTTAACAGCTGTGTCATGTTTGAACTCAGTTGGCATTATCACTAAAGGCGCACTATCGGGTATATGACTAGGCTTAAGAGCCTGTTCAATAACTCCTGCCGCAATTTTTGGTAATAATTCAGGCTTCTGTTTTTTAGTTTCTTGCAAAACTGCGTGGCGAGTCATGGCTACTTCTTCTTTTAACGAAAGTGCATGTGTTAAGTCTTTTTGGGTTGAAATTTTTTCTCGGTTATTATTCTGGGCTATTTTTTTTTAGACTCTCTTGTGTGCTCGGGTCTTGACTGTTGTCTCGGGGTTCTGGGCCAACCGTTAGCAGTTGTTCTGCACCTGTTTCTGGATCTTTAACTTTTGACGCAAAAGCCCGGACACTTCTAAAAGCTGCAACGTCGCGGCTAACACCTTCTTCATCTGCCTCTCTTACTGCTTCCTTAAATGTACTATCTAGGCCGCCATGTCCCATTGCTAAAGCTTCGGCTAGGGTACCACGCTCACATTTAGATTCAGGGTTTGGGTCACCAATTATCAGGTCGCCTAAATTCGGGTCTATACCCATCCCCATAAGCATGTCACGACCACGCATGTGATTTTCTACATTAACTGAAGCACCTTCAACAATTACTCTAGGTCGGGCAATAAGCGGTAGCTGGTCTATTGTAGCTGGTAGTGCGGTGAGTCCTTCAATTTCTATTCCCATATACCTCTAAGCATAAGGTTTATCAGGTGAAATGTCCAGGTTTGCGGCCTAGTTAAGCAAGCATTCGGGCCGTTCGTTTAGTAAACTATTAACTACCTTGCCTGCAAGCCCGCCGCAAGTGGTAACGGGTTGGACAGTGACGAGATTTGTATCTACTTTAGGCGCAGGGGCGGTTAGCTTTGTGTCATCGCAGCTTTTCGCGCAGGCTGAGGCAGGTGAAGACGCTTCTGGGGCGGTCATGGCGGACTGGAGCTGTGAAGATGCCGAAGAGCTTGCCGGTCCAACTACTTGGCTGTTTGCACCTACGCCGCTTGATGAAGGAGTGGTTGCGATTGCTTCGCTGCCATTGTCTAGGCTAAGCGTGTCCATGTGCTCTGTATTTATGGCCATTGTACTTTGTTTTGCGGCATCGTCGGGCGCTTTAGTGGTATGCAGGCGTACAAATGTCGCCAAGCCAATAATTGTAATTACAGCAGCTACAAGCAGAACTACATCCACAAAATATGCGCCTTGCCGCAGTCTATGCCATAACTTCATGTATATATAATACTACAGAGCCAAAAAACCTTAAGCAAGTAATCTTTTTGGGGCGCGTAGCGGTCCAAAAACCGCGAATAAAATTGGAGCCGTTCCTAGCAATATAATTATTACTCCCAGCCATACGCTCAAAAGCAATATAAATAGCCCAATTAAAATTATAAAGCTCCCGGTGATGATTAATATTTTAACTAGCAAGTCAGATTTTTTACGTTTTTTACTTTCTTTTTGTTTGTTATTAACTTCTTTCTGTTCTTCAGCGGCTTTTTTAACTTCCGGTTTAGTAAGCCCTAAAGAGCTGTCGACCGCGGCCTGTCCAACTTGTTCCGCAAGCTCCACGATAGGCGCGTTTTTTACTTCTTTAGGGAATGGTTGGTTAAGCGGGACGTCACCTTTGTCTAGCGGGATGTCAATTTTGGGTACGGTGTTATTTTCCATTTGGGACTTAGTATATTTTGTTTCGGTAGTTTTTTAAGTAATATTACTTACTTCTTTAGTTGTATACTTTAACCATGACAAAACAACAGCGGCTGGTGTTAATAATTAGCATTTTAGCTTCATTTGTGGCTTTTTTGGACAGCTCAATCATCAACGTCGCGTTGCCGGCAATTGTTAAAGACTTGGGCGGCGGGCTGGCGGCACAACAGTGGATTGTCGATGCCTATTTAATTACTTTAGGGTCGCTAATTTTACTGGCAGGTTCACTTTCTGATTTGTTCGGGCGCAAAAAGATCTTGATGGCAGGCCTTGTGGGGTTTGGTGTGGCTTCGTTGTTGTGCGCGGTCGCGCCAAGCAGTTTATTTTTGATTATTGCCCGCGGGCTGCAAGGGATTGCCGGCGCGCTGATTGTGCCCAGTTCCTTGGCGCTCATTATGTCGGCGTTCGAAGGATCTGCCAAAGGCAAGGCGATTGGCACGTGGACTGGCTGGACAGGGATTTCGTTTATTGTAGGGCCGCTGTTAGGCGGGTTGTTGGTCGACTCTGGGTCGTGGCGGTTTATTTTTGCAATTAACATTTTACCGATTGCCATTACGCTTTGGCTAATGCGTTCATTGGCGCACGAGGCTATCAAAAACAAGGTTAATATAGACAGCCTTGGCGCAGTCTTAGGTATTGTTGGCTTGGGCGGGCCGGTTTTTGCGCTCATTGAGCAGTCGCGTTATGGGTGGAGCAGTCCGCGCATACTTGCGCCTTTAATAGTTGGCATATTGTCATTCTTGGCGTTTTTATGGCACGAAAATAACACCAAAGAACCGATGCTGCCGCTTGGCCTGTTTGCGGTTCGCAACTTTTCGGTTGGCAATATTGCGACTGTGGCAATTTATGGCGGGCTTTCGCTCGCGACATTTTTAATTAGCGTCTTTTTGCAGCAAGTCTCTAAATTTTCAGCGGTTGAAGCTGGCTTGTCTTTAATGCCGATTACAATCATTATGTTCTTTTTGTCTGGCCGTTTTGGCGCGCTGGCCGGCAAATTTGGGCCGCGGTTTTTTATGACTGCCGGCCCGCTGCTTGCGTCGCTTGGATTTTTGACCATGCTCCGCGTCCAGCAGCACGTGCACTATGCCAGCCAGCTTCTGCCGGGTGTTTTACTTTTTGGACTAGGGCTTTCGCTGACGGTCGCTCCTCTTACAACCGCAATCCTTGGCGCGATTAATTCAAAGCAATCTGGCATTGGATCGGCCATAAACAACGCTGTCTCGCGGGTTGCCGGCCTTGTTTCGATTGCTTTTCTTGGTGTAATTATCGGCCCGACTTTAAACGTTGCTAGTTTTCACAAAGGCATCTTAGTTGTGGCCGCACTGTTTGCAATTGGCGGTCTGGTTTCTGCCGTCGGGATCTCCAACAAAAAATTGTCTTAGCAGGATTACTTTACGACAATAGTGCCGCGCATCGAGCTGTGGATACTACAGTGATACTGGAATGAACCAGCTTTTTCAAAAGTAAAACTATAAGTTGCGCCCGGTGCAATGTCGCCGCTTGCAGGACCGCCAACATTGCTTAAGTCGTCCACGACTGTATGTGTGACAGTGTCGTCATTTGTCCATGTAACGGTGGCGCCTTTTGCAACCGAAATTTGTGAAGGCGTAAACATCATGTTGGTCATTTTTATGTTACCCCCAGCAGGCGATGTACTTGAAGCCGGCGTTTGGGTCTGGGTGCTCGAGGTCGGAGTTGTTGTCGTTGTAATGCTTTTTGGTTTTTTTGAGTAGGCAACTACAGCGCCAACAAGTATTACTAAAATAATCAGAAAACCGAGCATTTTTGAGGTTGTCATAAGAATATCCTTTAAGAAACCTTACGGCCGGTAATGAGGTGGTATACAAAAACTATCACCGCCACAACTAAAATAATATGAATCAGCCCGCCGCCGATATGAGTAATAAAGCCTAACAGCCAAAGCACCGCTAATATAATTGCAATGGTTAATAACATTTCTAAATCCTTGTTTAACAACAAGTATAATACGCCCAAAAATACTGCGATGTTGTACGTTTTCTTACCGCAGAAACACGACCGCAATTGCCAATAAAATTTACCCCTGTGTTTTGGCATGGCTCCCTTTAAAAGAGTAGTATGTGGATAGTAATAGGAGAAATACATATGAAAGCCACTGCACTAAACGAAGTAAGCCAGCCAGACATCAGCAAAATTTTTGATTTTTTGGATTCACATCCTGTTGGCGTTCTGGCGACCGTTGACGAAACTGGCGCACCAGACGCAAGTACAATATTTTTTTCTTGCACAAAGGATCTGCGGATTACTTTTACCACAAAAAGGGATACGCGTAAGCACGAAAATATTAGCCGGCACAGCAAAGTAATTTTGGTGGCCTATGATGCCGAAAGCCAGACGGCCGTGCAGGTAAGGGGAAGAGCGCACGAAGAAACTGACGAAGCCGTTGCCCAGGCCATTTATCATGGAACTTTACGTGCTGCCAGGCAAACAGGAGAAGACAACGTGCCGCCGATTGCCAAAATAGCCGCCGGTCCATACGTTGCCTATTTTATAAACATTGAAACAGTTTCATTGGCCGAATATGGTTGGGGCGATAGCTTTGCAAACGCCATGGAGCACGCAAACGATCCTACCAACAACAGCGACCCAGCCTGATTTTTGCTAATGCTAAATGTTAAAGTTTAAGCGAGGTCTTTTTTAATCTGCTCAAATTCTGCTTTGGTTATTTCGCCGGCTGCGTAGCGCTTTTTGGCTATATCAATGGGTGTTTGCTCGTGCATTCTTAAGTGGTGATGTGAATGCGCGTGACCACGGAACAGGTAAATAATTCCCATAACAATAAGAATTAAAAATAATAATGAAAAAAGCATCGCGCCTGCGCCCATACCGTTTTCGCGGCCGCGCATCATTGGGTGGTTAAAATATTGTGCGAAAGTTGTTAACTGCATGTGTCCTCCAGACACTTACAATTATACTCTCAGTCCTGAGACAAAGCTGATAACGATCTATATTAATAAAATTTACACAAAAGAAATATTTATAGCTGCACGAAGCCCCGCCTGAAGTTCAGGATCGGAACGTTTGTGGCCGGCGTTTACCATTTGAAGCGTCATGTTTTCTCCGTAGACTTTGCCCAGCTCATACGCTGTGACTGGCGGCGTACAGTTATCAAAACGTCCTTGTACGACATAAAACGGTATGTGCTTAATTTTTTCTATATTGTCCAAAATGTAATTTTCAGGCATAAAACAGCCGTTCAAAAAATAATGCGTTTCCAGCATGGCAACTGGCACATTGTTTATATCACCCAGGGTCTGCTGTTCCATTTTTGTTTTGTCATAAGAAAGGGTTAGTACTGAAGTTTCCCACAAAGACCATTCATCAGCATGTTTTGAAGCTTCTGTTTTGTCCGGAGAGTTTAGCTTGCCCGCATAATATTTGGTGATTGAAGTGCCATCTGTCTGATGTTCTCTTGGGACAAGTGAGATAAATCTTTCCCACGCTTCCGGGTAAGTATATCTAAAATATCCAGCGCTAATTAAATCGTTTTCGAACTGGCTGCCCAAATAGATCCCCCAAGCGACCATGCTTTTTACACGGTCTGGGTGGGCGATCGCATAGGCAAGCACCATGGTCGAACCCCACGATCCGCCAACAATATACATCTGTTCAATTTTAAGATGTTCGCGCAGCTTCTCGGTGTCTTCTATCAACTTTTGGGTAGTGTTGTTTTTTGTCTCGGCAAAAGGCGTACTTTTGCCGCAGCCGCGCTGGTCAAAGAAAATAACCCGGTGCTTTTTAGGGTTAAAAAGGAGCTTATGCGAATCATTAAAGCCGCCGCCCGGACCGCCGTGGAAGTGCATAATGGCTGCGGCTTTTGGATTGCCCCAATCTTCCCAATAAATCTGGTGGCCGTCACCAACATCTAAAAGGCCTTTGGCTTGAACGTTTTCATCTGTTTGCATGATGTCAGTATAGCAAACTTTCCTAAGTCTTATTACGAACGTACGCCTAGTGAAGCAGCCGAGAATACGACGTTAAGTGGTTCAATAATTACCTGTTTTGGGCCTGCCTCAACATTACCCGCGTGCCATGCCGTATAGCCGTGTTCCGCAGCCGTATCAATAGCTTGCGACACTTCACTTTGTGGAGTGTAAAGTGCAAAACCAGCACCCATGTTATAGTTGCCAAACATTTCCGTTTTATCAACCTGGAGCTGGGCCTGTAAAAAGTCGAATAGCGGCATGGCAGGAGGCAACTCGTGCATACGGTACGTAAATGACTCGCGTGCACGCATGAGCTTACGCCATCCATGACCAGTAATGTTTTCCATACGCTTCAAAGAAACACCTCTTTCGAGCAGTCCACGTACCATGTTCGAATATAGGTTTGTTGGTTGTAACAAAGCATCACCAAACGTGGTTCCGTCAGGCAGTACTGTTTGGTAGCCGTCCGATAATCTGTCTGCAAGCTTCCTTGCTGAAGTTAAGCCGTTTGCATGGATACCGCTGCTTTCTACCAAGATAACCGCGTCACCATCTTCTAGTGTATTTCCTGGAACATAGTGGCTCTTAGGATTAATTTCACCCATCATAAAACCAGATATTTCTGAGGCACCAGGGACAATTATGTCAGGCAGCGTTGGGGACTCACCGCCGGCCCAAGTTACACCAATTTCATTGCAAACTGCTGCACAACCCATATTAAATGCATCGGTTTTGCGTGCGTCCGTAAACCATTTTGATTCTCCCGCTGCTAAGTGCACCCAAAATAGTTGTGGTATCGCACCGCAAACTATAAGGTCGTTCACGATCATTGCAATACTGTCCTGGGCTATAGCTTTATATTTCGAAGGCATATCCGGATTGTCTGCGTCCACCTCATCGGTAGCAAGATTCTTTGTGCCAAGGCCTTCAATAACTCCTGCACGGTATTTGTCGCCCTCATCCCATACGTAAGCTGATTCGCCCCGGCTTGCGCCCACTTCTGTGTAGCCATGTTGCTGTAGATTGCCCGCCGTTGAAGCAGCCGCTTGGGTTGCGCTTACTTTAAATGGATCCATATCCTCGTAACTGACGAGCTCTGCGTAATTGATGGGTTTTGTCATACTTTTATTGTGTTTCAGCCCAGGCTAATTAGCAAGCATAAGCATTGTAAAAATAATTAAAAGACATTAATAGTAAAATCGCAGCTAAACCGCTATAGTTTGTACTAATATGCAAAAGCTTAAGCGTTACCTGTGGCTGAGTCAGATCAACCTCTTCGTATGGCTCATAGTATGCAGCTTTATCGCTTCGAGTGTTGTTTTTAAAAACGGCGGCGTTAGTAATTATGGCAATCACTACAGTACGACGCCATTTTTCGCGATTGCGTTTTTGGGTGACTCTATCTATCTTTACTTGGCATCCGAATCATTACTAATACTTGACCGAAAGTTTAAACATTTGGCACGTTACTTAAATATACTTTGTGTATTGTTGCTGTCGGTGTTTGTGACAACCTTCCCGCGCCGGTTTGGTGTTATTTTTACTGATATACACGACAACATTAGCATCGCGTTGTTTGGCTATGAGCTGCTTTTGGCATTCTGGCTTTTGTTTAAGCGCCCCACGCGCGAAACCGTTGGCTATGGGTTAATTATGCTCATCGGCACAATAATCGGCTTCATGTCTGCCTTGCACATACTGGGCCTTATGTTTGTTGGGCAAATGGTGGGAGAACTTGGTTTCGCGCTTTTGCTGGTTTTTGTTCTGCCAAAAGTAGTTGCCCAGGAACTCAAAAAAACCACTCGTAAATAAGTGCTGTTTTTATTGCAGGGCGCGGTTGTTTGTATCGAGCCGGACCTGGCCAGTTGCGCTTAAACAGATTTGGTTGTACATAATTTTGCGTACGGTTGGGTTGGACGTCATTGAACCGCAAGTAAAGCCGTATTCGTCGTTTGCCCTGGTTATATAAGTCCATGGGCCGTTTAGGTGGTTATAGTAGAGCGCAATATTCTTTACATCGCCAACGGCAAAAACGGCTTCGCTGATGTCATATCCCGCCAAGTGGCTTGGCCCTAAGACGCCTGATTTGTGCTGGCTTTTTATTGTTAGTGGGCCAAAAGTAATTTTACTAACGGTTTCCGGATTAGCGGCGGTGTATGCGTAAACAAATTGTTTGGCCTTGGCCGCCATGGACGCAGCTTCTGCGGCGGTAAAACAGCTTAGCGTTACGTTAGGATTAAACGAATAATATATCTCCAGGCAGGTGGTACCACCAGATTTATACACATCATAAGACGCATCAACTCTAGAATTTGTCATGACATTATTTACAGCGGCAATTGTGTATTTATCCTGCGCTGTATTAAAGCCGTGCGCGCTCATAGTCTTGGCAACAGCTTCTTTAGCGCTTATTATAGTTTCGGATGCGGGAGGGTTCACTGGCTGGTCTGGCCCTTTTTGTAGTAATTGTGTAGTGGGGAAGTTCTGACTGCTCAAGCTAAATGTATAACCGTCGACCGGGATGCTGGCACTAGTGCCCATTTGGGCAAACCAGTCGGTGGTATATGTGCTAAGCGATGGATACTTATCTGCAACCGTTTTATTTACTTCAGATATTATTGCCGCACTTGAGCCGGGGCTTAAATTCGGAACATCTTTTTTGTTTTTTCCACGCACATACCAACCCGCAAACAGCATGGTTCCAAAAACCATGATAATTATCAAAAGTTCAATTGCGCTAAAACCTTGTTCGTGTTTTTGCATTGTAGTTTTAGCATAACCAATTACTTAGGAAAGAGAAAGTTATTGTTAAAACACCCTGTCCTCTTTGGCGGGATTTTTCTAGTTTGCCGCTGTCGAATTGATTCGATTTTAGTATTGACTATTTATTTTGGATTTGTTAAATTATTTCTCGGAAGATCAAGTGAAACAGCACGTTAATATGTAGCCGTTCGAGTTAGTAATTTTGTTCGATAGTTCAAAGTTTGTTAGTTAGTAGGCTACATCTGTGGGTGCAAATCTTCCCCAGTAATAGAGGCACATCAAGTGCCTCTATTTAATTATAGCGACGTATAGGTGATACTATTGGGTTATGAAGATGTCTCTGTCTGAACGCCGTCAATTAGAAAATGAGATGATTTTTCGGCGAGCCAACGAAAAAGTTGGAGACGGCTTTGACGAGCTGGCGGCTCAGCATATCGAAGAAAATACCCCCGAGCTTATTAATACCGAAGACTTGATGCTGCACTTTGTGTGCGAATGTTCAGACGAGAACTGCGAAGCCCGGATTCCAATAAAACTAAGCACATACCAAAAGATTCACGAAAACCGGGATGCATTTATAATCAAACTCAAGCACCAGGTCAAAGGCATAGAAAAAGTCATAGTTTCAGAAAAAGACTATAGTGTAGTTGAAAAGAATAATTCCACTGCCGAGCCAGATGGCAAGCTGAACGTTACATCTGTAAACAATACGTGAATTTTGGCAAAGGAATGTTAACGGTTTGGCCCAATAATTATTTTTCGGTAGTAAATTTGGTTTGGATCGGCATCTATACGTTGGTTAGTATTATTCAGAGAAATCTGTTGATCTACCGTATCAGACTAAAATACCCAGCTTTTAACTATCTGCTCAATTAATGCGCTTGAGTCAGTTTCTTCCGGGCTTCTAGCATAAGAAGCAGTAAATGTTTTATTTTTAGTGGAGAATACGTATTTAATGAACGTAAAGTCGGCATACATCACCGCATCTGGCTGCGATTTTTCTACCATTGTGTATTTATGGCCGCTCACACCGTTAACGGTTACGGATTCATCAGTAAAGGTTGCTAAATCATCCGTTTTTGTCACGGGTTTGGTTGTAGTTTCGTTCGTGTAAGATATGCCTAATTGCGCTACAGCATCGCTACTGCATATGCCCGTCTTATTCTTTTCTGAGCCAAGCCCAATATAAGCGCCACCGTCACATACTTTTGATTGCCAACTTGCAGGAACTTTAATACTTGTCCAAGCCCTGTCTGGATTCGTTACAGTTTGCCAGCCCTCATAAGGGTCAACAGCTTTTGGGGTAACCGAACTAGTTGGAGGTGTCTTTGTTGTTTGGGCTGAAGGTAAAGGGGTGGTGGTCGTTTTTGAAGCTTTTTTATGCCAGACATATAAACCGATAAAAACAACCAGACCAATAATTACCAAAGCCATAATGACCTCTACAATGCTAAACCCTTTTTCATTTTTCTTCATAAATCCACCTAATATTAATTAAGCATAAGTATGTACCTAAAACTGAGAAATAAAAAGACCTCAGTCAACTGAGGTCTTTATGCTAATGCTTGGTAGCGGGGCCAGGACTCGAACCTGGGACCTCGTGGTTATGAGCCACGCGAGCTGCCACTGCTCCACCCCGCGATATTCGCTTGGCGCTAGCCAAAGGTAAATTGAAGCAGTTCCTATAATACTCTAACAGAGATAAACTGTCAATTTAGCTTAATGAGGAATTGCTCAAGCTTTGGAGCTCTCTGAAGCTTAAGACGATTTACCTACTCAGAAATCTAAGCTATTTCTGCTAAATATTGATATATTAATGTAATTATGTTATTATATGGACAGTTAGGAATATATAGCATGACAATCTTAAATGAATTTGATTTCAGAAGTCTTGAAAGCGGCGACCGTGTAGTCGTTACTACTAAGAGTGGAACGAAATACGATTTCGAATGCGAAGCAGAAACAGCCACTCAGCCCTATGGTGAAAATAGTCATGGAGGCCTTCTTCTAACACGGATATCCGAAGTCCCAATTGATAGGGAAGTCAGGCCAATAGTCGGAGAACCAGCCTGGTTACTTATGAGCACAACAAAAGCTCTTCAATTAGGGAGCAAGTTGCATGTAGTGCCTGAACTAAACCATCCTTCATATGATGAAGCACGTCAAAAAGCTGTATATAAAGATGAGTTCGATGCTAGGTTTGATTACTTCCATACAACACCAGTGGTTGAAATTGACTATTTGCGTAATCCTCATGCTGTGTAGATATTGCTTCTATAAAAAACAATTAAGTTTTGTTTGATCTCGAACCGCCCTTCGTAGTCAGGGCGGTTTTTAGCTTCCCAAAAATTCTTAGATTAAAAAGTTTTGCTTTACTTTTTGGTAGGCGTCACGGAATGGCGTGCCTGCGGTCACTAACTTTTCTATTTCTGAGACACTTAACATTTCGGGTGTTATGGCTTTTGCTAAGACGTCTGAATGTACGACTAAATTGCAGACAACAAGCTCCAGGACTCAAGTGTAGAAGAGGCAGTGTCAAAAGCTTCCAACGTAACTTTTTTAGTAAGCTGCAGGTCCCTGTGGTAGCCGCTGCCAATACCCACAACCACGGCGTTAAGCTGCTGCACCAAAGGCCCAAACATATGAGCCTGGCCTCTCATGATTTCTAAAACGTCATAGTTGTGTTTGTGCGGCATTATCGACGAGCCAGTTGTAAACGAGTCGGGCAAACTAAAAAAGTTGAATTCTTGCGTCGTGAACATGAGTAAGTCGGCCGCGAATTTACCGCTTAAAATCATCGCTGAATTTAAAGACTGAACGGCGAGCAGCTCAAACAAACCTCTCGAAATGCCGCAGTACATGGGGTTGTCTTGGGTTTTGCTAAATCCCAGTGTTTTGGTGGTGTGCGCCTTGTTAATCGGCAAACTGCTGCCAAAACCCGCGGCCGAACCAAGCGGGTTTTGGTCAATAATTTCCAGCGTCGAATCAAGAAGCTTTTTAGCGTCTTTAAAACCATCGGCATATGCCATCAGCCATGTTGCCACTGTTGTCGGCATGGCTTTTTGGGTATGGGTGTAGCCCGGCATTGGCGTTTTGCCGGACTTTATTGCGGCTTTTTCAAGCGCCGTTGCAACCTGCGATATTTGTAAGCCCACTTTTTGTAAATTGTCTTTTAAGTACAACCTCATCATGACAAGTGCTTGGTCGTTTCTGCTTCTGACGGTGTGGATTTTTTTGCCTGTATCACCAAGTTTTTCCGTTAAATACTGCTCAATTGCGGTGTGGCCATCTTCTTGGTGTTTTTGTATTTTAAACTCACCCTTTTCCCAAAGTTTTTGCAGTGTATCCAGCGCGTCGGTAAGTTCATTTGCTTCAGACATGGTTAACAAGCCCACGCTTTCCAGCATCTGGGCGTGAGCCTTGCTGGCCGTAATGTCATATCCCATCAATTTTTGGTCTAGGACATGGTCATCCCCGACCGTATAGTTTTCAATTGTCGGGTGAAGTTGTACGGACGCGGCAGTTTGCCACAGTTTATTTGTCATAGTCGTATACTCCTTTGGCTGTTTTTTGCGGCAGGTTATAGATCTCAATAAAGCCTGGCGACGCGTTTTGGTTGAAAGCAGCATTTTTCTCGAATGTGGCCAAGTTTTCGTTAAACAAACTAAACGGCGAATCCAGCGCCACAACCGTTGTCTTGCCTTTAAACAATTTAACGGTAACTGTGCCGCTGACTTTTTGGTTTTGGTCGTCGATGTAGGCGTTTAAATGGTGCATCGTTGGCTCAAACCACTGCGCGGCGTAGAGCATGTAGGCCCACTGCGTATCAATCAAAGTTTTAAATTTATTTTCTTCCCTGGTCGAAACAAGCTGTTCTAACTTTTTGTGAGCAGCAATCAAAATAGTGGCTGCAGGGTTTTCGTATACTCCCCTAACTTTAAGCCCAACCAATCTGTCTTCGATCAGCTGGACAACACCCACTCCATGCTCAGCTCCCAATTTGTTGCAGGCGCTAATGATCTCGGCCAGCGGCAAAGACTTTCCATCTAGCTTTTTAGGCACGCCCTTTTCAAAGCCTAGCTTAATGTAAGTTGGCTCAGAAGGTGTCTCCTCAATTGTCTTACACCACTGCAAAATTGCCGGCAGCTTTGGTTCCAGCGATGGGTTTTCAATCTCGCCGCCTTCGCCTGTGTTGCCCCACATGTTTTCGTCGTACGAATACGGCACCTCGGCCGTTTGTTTAATAGGGATGTTGTTTTCGTGCGCGTAGGCAATCTCTTCTTGTCTGCCCATGCCCCATTCTCTAACTGGTGCAATAATCTTGAGGCTTGGATCAAGGGTGGTAATGTAGCCCTCAAACCTTACCTGGTCGTTGCCCTTGCCGGTGCAGCCGTGCGCCACAACCTGGCAGCCATATTCTTTGGCAATCTTAACCGCCACTTCGGAGATTATTACTCTTCCGAGCGGTGTGCTCAGCGCGTAGCCGCCTTGGTAGTCGGCATTAGCTTTAATAGCCGAGCTTAAAAGTTTTTCGGCAAACTCTAGCTTGGCATCGTAAACAATCGCCTCAACTGCGCCAAGGTCTAAAGCCTTTTGTTTGATGACGTTAAGATCATCAGCCGTTTGGCCAAGATCAATCGTAAGCGCCACCACTTCGCAGTCATATTGTTCTTGTATCCACTTCAGCATGACCGAAGTATCTAAACCTCCAGAATATAGCAGCAGGCATTTTTTAAATGTTCCTTTTTCGGCTTCGTATGAAGCAACTTTCGTATACGGTTTAACGTGTTTCATGATTTTCTCCTTTAACTTGAACATTATTTATTGCGCTTTCGCGGGGAAAATTAGACTGTGTCTTGTTCTTCCGTTTTCATTTATTTCTTTTTGACCCCAAAGCCAAAAACAACTATCTGTAAAATCTAGTCTTTTTACGACCTGTGCTGACTGTTCGTTAAAAAAGCCAGTTACACCCGTTAGCCCAGGATGAACAGCTGACTTTTGTGTGAGCTCCTTTATCATCTGTGTGTTAATTCCAATTCTCTTATACCGTTCTGTTGTAACGCACCCACCCAGCAGCGCAAAGTCGTACGGCTGCCAAAAATCAGGATTTCTTTTATCTAAAACGGTCACGTGTTCTTTTATCGCGGAAGTAGCCACAACGGTCTGGCCAACCAGCACAACGCCAGTCAGCATGTTTGCGCCTATAGTGTCCGGTGAAAGCGGTAACATGCAACCTTGCTCGCTTTCTTCTATAACTTCCGAAAAATCATAGCCAATCTTATTTAGATCAAATGATCCCTCAATTAATACAAAATTCATATTATCCTCAACATTAAAAAGCCCCGTTTGCCGGGGCGATGTAAGGCTTATTTAAATTTTTGCACAACTACAAGCATCGTCCCGTTATATACGGGTGCGACGGGATGACTGAGATATATAGTTGTGAACCATATTTATATAATACTACTTATGTAAATATTGTCAAATAAAATGCTCATGCTTGCATTGACTCTTACACCACGTAGAATAAGAACAAACAAGCGAGGGTATATGCATAGGGGACATGTTGAAGAAATACAGAAAGCACTTGATACACTCAGGCTGGGCTATATGGCGTCCCCTATACCTGAAGTTGCCGATGTACAACTAGCGGTTAATATTGAGGTTGCTAGTTTTGGTGATGTTATAAATCCAGCAGCTGTTATAAATGTTTTACATGAAGCAGCAAAGAACAATAGAGATTTTCCACATTTAGTACGTGCAGGTCTTTTGCCGCACTGTATGGTATTTGAGGACGCTACCATGGCGATAGCGCCATGGTAGAGCGTATTGGAATTGTAGGTGGTGGCCAGCTGGGACAAATGCTTACTGAAGCCGCACGTCCGCTAGGTTTTCAAGTAACAGTGCTTGAAGCTGCTCCAAATTGTCCGGCAACACACGCCGGGGCACGACAAATTGACGGCAACATAAAAGATCCAGATGCAATTAGGGAGCTTGCGGGCCAAGTAGATGTTGTTACTTGGGAAGTGGAACATATTGGGGCGCGAACTCTTTGCGAGCTGGAAGAGCTGGGCTTTAATGTTGAGCCTTCTCCATTTAGTCTTCTGAAAATAATGGATAAGTATAGGCAAAAATCCGAACTTAGACTGGCCGGTTTGCCTGTTGCTCCTATGGTCGATTTGTCCAGCTTGCCAGCGTGGAAAACAAACTCAGAGCTGGCAGAGGATGCACGCGAGGCGCTTGGCGGCGCGGTTATCCTTAAGAAAAGAACTGATGGATTTGATGGCAGAAAAAACCATGTGTATACGGGCGATCTTGTTGTTGCGAATGAAGCATTAGGAAGTGATTGGGGTGATGTTTACGCAGAAAGAATTATAGATTTTGATAAGGAATTATCGGTAGTATTAGGACGGGATATTGCCGGGAATATAGCCATGTATCCAACGGTTGAAACGGTGCACAAAGACAGCATCTGCCATACCGTTGTAGCACCTGCAGACATCAGCCCAAAGGTTGCCCTGCGGACAGAGGAAATAGCTCACGAAGCAATGAAAATATTCCACGGTGCAGGCATCTTTGCGATAGAAATGTTCCTGCGTGGGGACGAGGTTATGATTAACGAAATTGCACCGCGCGTCCATAACTCTGGACATCACACCATCGAGGCCAATGTTACTTCGCAGTTTGAGCAGCACATCCGTGCTATTACCGGCATGCGACTTGGGCCTGTAGGTATGCGCGCGCCAGCAGCGGCAATGATCAATATTTTAGGCACCCGCGATGAACCTCTAGCACGCGAAGGACTTGACCGAGTCCTAGCTTTGCCAGATACGCACCCGCATTTTTATGGCAAAGCTCCTCGTCCAGCGCGCAAAGTCGGCCATATAACTGTGCTCGGCGCATCAAGGGAAGAAGTTTCAGAAAGAGCTAATTTAGCGAGAAGGGAATTAAGTATTTAGCATGGCAACAGGCGAACAATTACGAGTTGGAATAATTATGGGTTCGGACAGTGATTTAAAAGTAATGCGACACGCAGGTCGTGCACTGCGGACATTAGGGATGGAATACGGCATTCATTACGAAGACAGAGTTATTTCTGCACACAGAACGCCACACCTAATGGCTGAGTATGCCGCAACAGCAGCAGAGCGCGGCTTAAGACTAATAATTGCAGGTGCTGGTGGATCTGCCGCTTTACCAGGTATGGTTGCATCAGAGACGGCATTACCAGTATTGGGAGTTTCAATTACTGATAATCCAGATGTGATGAACAGGGCCTTGGGCTCAATGATTGGCATGCCTGAAGGTAAGCCGCTTGCTGTATTTCAAGGTCCGGCTGGTGCATTTAATGCAGGTTTATTTGCTGGCCGAGTATTGATGGCTACCGACCCAGGCATGAGAGCCGCCTACGAAGCTTATGAGCTAAATGAACTTTTAAGCCCAGTACTAGGTAAAGACGTCAGCTTAAGAGAACTTGGAGCTGAAGCTTACTTGAATCAGCCACCTGCAACTACATAGTTGTTGAATAGTAAATTTCAAAACGGTTTCGTCAAAGCCATATAAATTCGCATGGAAAAGTGTCCGTTAACAGTTTACAATGACAGCAAACAAGGAACTTTTTATGGACATTGAGAAAATTATCCGGGACTATATGGCGCATATACAGCTCATGGAGGTGCGCTTCGCGTATGATAACGAGCGTAAGTACATTCTAGAAATGAACGGCTGGAGTAAATAGTATGAAAGATAAGACTGTTTTAATTACAGGTTCATCTCGAGTTGGTATGGGTGCTGCCGCTGCACGTTTAGCATTTGAACAAGGTGCAAAAGTTATTTTGCATGGTCGCGTTATGACTGATGAGCTAAAAGCTTTAAGCCAGGAATTAAAGTGTGATTACGTGCTTTGCGATGTTGCCGACAAACTAGCAGTTGAAGCTGTTGTTAAGGAAATAATAGAAAAAGTAGGAAGGATAGACGCTTTAATTAATTGTGCTGGCATGGCAGCAGCTGAACCATTCTTAAAATCTTCTGATGAACATTGGATTGAGGTCTTTAAAGTAAATGTACTTGGCACGGTTCACTTCATTCAGGCAGTAGCTCCTTATATGCTTAAGGCCAAAACTGGCCGTATCGTAAATGTCTCTTCAATGCGGGGGATTGAAAACACGTCATCAGCTCGTATCCCAGCCTACTCTGCCAGTAAGGCCGCTGTAAATAACCTAACCGCCGTACTTGCTAAGGAGTTTGCTCCGTATGTTGCCGTGAATGCTGTGGCCCCTGGGTTTACAATGACCCACATGAGTAACGCATGGACTGAAGCCGTGCATACCCAAGTAAAAAATGCCTTACTAGAACGAGCGGCTCAACCAGAAGAGGTTGCTGAGGTTATGATCTTTCTTGCTAGTGATAAAGCTGCTTTTATAACTGGACAAGTCATCACAGTAGATGGCGGATATGGGATGGCTGGAAAATAGCCGACAAGCTGTTAAGTATAACTATCAGATATGAAGAGTGATACAATATAACAGATGCGGTGACCGAGAATAGGTGGCAGTCCGGAAGGGCTGCAACGGTAGGTTCATGTCTGCCTCGCATCTCCACACACTATGACTGCGCAAGAACACATCGAATTAACGCTTCAAACACTCAAAGAGCCAATTATTATAGAAGACATTGGTAGTAGCTCTCTTGAAGATGCCATTTATGCGAAAGTAATGTCAAAAAAATTCCGCAAATTGAAAGCAGATGAAGATGCCATCGCAGTTGCTAAAAAAGCTATAAAGTTGTCAGTAGAACAAAAGAAGCCGATAAAATTTAATCTAATTTTTGGTGGTAATAAGCTATGGCATTTTGATGAGGCACCAGAAATTGATTGGGCCGAACTGTTTGCAACAATTTATTTATTACGTTGGGTGAAATCGGTTGCAAGTGTTTACGAATATGGGGTCGAGTTTGAGTTTTATTCAGAAGATGTAGTTTTACAAAACATGAATAATTTACCAAAAGAAGAAACAGATCAATATTCGGAAACGTTTCAAGCAATGCTAACATGGCTACAACAATATATCCCAAGTGGTGTACATGTAATCTATAAAAGATACGGTGATGATTATGAAAACGAAGATGAATATTTAGCGGAGCTTGAAGAGGCAAAGGCCAAGGTCATGCAGGAGCTTGGAGGGAAGTTGCCTGAACTTAATGAACATCAGAGACATGCGACCGAACTAAATGTACGTCTTAGCCCTGGTCAAGCAGATGATCCATTGTGGCGGGAAAAAGCTGAGCTGATTCACCAAAGCATAGAGCGGACTAAAACCATGGAACGCTATATATATGATCCAACTATGATTCCAAGCAGTCCAATGTATTTTAAGGGTTGTATTACAACCGGCAGTACGAAAAAATCATATGGTAAGTTTTGGGTTGCGGTTGGTGCGCTTGAACCTAAGGGTGAGGAATTTAGTGAAATCATTTTAACACCAAAACAGCTGGCCGCCGCCGAATTTGAATGGGAAGATGTGAACATTGAAGGCCTTCCGGGCAAAAACTTTAAAAAAGTCAGGATCTTAAAATGAAACAGCAGATTATAGCCAGCAATGCACCAAAGGCTGACGCAATATTGTCGCAGGCAGTTGTAAGCAACGGGTTTATTTTTGTCAGCGGCCAAGTCCATAATACAGTGGAAGGAAAATTGGTTGAGGGCTTTCCAAAAGAAAAACTGAGCCAAATCATGCAAAACATCAGCGCAATATTGAGCGAAGCCGGAGCAACGCTGGATGACATCGTAAAGGTAACAATCTACGTGACAGACATGGGCCAGATGCCGCAAATCAACGAAGAATACCCAACCTATTTCAAATCATTTATGCCAGCACGCGAAGCAATCTGCGTCAAAGAACTCCCGCTCGGCGCCAGCATCGAAATCAGCGTCATCGCGGCAAAATAACCCGTTAAACAAAAGTAAGAAATCTTACATGGTTTCTGTGAGGCAGGTCAGGATAACCGCAAGCGTTATATAATGTAATGGTACACATCTATATTGCGAGAATAGAGGTGTGGGAGTTTCTTGAGGCAGCCCTTCGGCTGCCTGGGTTGAAGTACAAATTAAATAAGGGGGTGGGTTATGGGTAGATTATCAAAGTTTAGTCCGATTGCGCGCGCAGTAGGCGTTATGGGTGTTACTGCAGGTCTTGTGACAGGAATCACATTTGCGGCATTAACTTCAAATACAGTAGCACTATCGCCAAATACATTAAGCTCTGCAACAGCACACCTACAAATTGGTAGTGTTTCAGAAGTCTATAACGATAATAGCGTAACTGGTATGACTGCAACATTAAAGCCGGGCGTTCCAAGTTCTCCATTTACTTTTTATCTTAAAAATACAGGTCAATCAGATTTAAATGTTAGTGCTCATGTTCCCGGTGACTTTAGTGGTTCTGCTATATCGGCATCAGATATCACACTAACTATTAACTGTGGTGGTGGTGATGTTTCATATACACTAGCTCAATGGAACGGCGGATCTGCAGCAATATCTGCGAATGCTTTAACTGCTGGTAGTGTATTTACCTGTTCAGAAACTGCAACACTTTCAAGCAGTGCTACTGGCCAAGGTGGCAAAACTGTTTCACCATTTAGTGTTGAATTTACTGGTACAGAAGTAACCCAGAGCTAAGAAAAAAATAACTAATGAAATTGATTCATAGAATCATCATTGGTTTTAGTGTAACGGTCGCGGTAGCTTGCTTCGCGATGATCGTACTCTTCAATTGGTCGGTGACGGGCTGGAAGGCCCTCACCGTACCAACTGGAAGTATGAAACCAAATATTAACCCAGGTTCACTCGTGCTAGTTCATAGCGTCCCAATATCTACGTTAAAGATTGGGGATGTAATTACTTACGCCAACTCGCTTCATAAAGGTTCTACAATTTCTCATCGTATTATCAAAATGTATAAACTTGGCGGAATAATTCCGTCTTTTATAACTAAAGGCGATGCCAATCCAAGCGCTGACATGCCCGTTGTAGGCGGGCAAGTACAAGGTAAAGTTATGTGGCATGTTCCCTATATTGGTACGGCCCTGGCGTGGAGCCACACTCTTGTTGGAATTTTAATTATTATCTATATCCCGGCATTTGTAGTTATGTTTGAAGAATCCAAAAGACTCATTGCATACTATCGCCAATACGCACCATACAAAACAGCACTCATCCTGGCTCGCGAAAAAGCAGACGCAAAGCCTATGTCAAAATTTGGTGCTGCAGCGGTGCTCTCGGCCTTATTACTTATCGGTTCAATATTTGTAAGTTTTCCAGCACTTGCGTTATTAAAGAGCAATACCGTTTCGTTAATAAATAACAAACTAACGTCTGCTAGCCCAGTTATCACACCACCATCAGGCGGTAATACAACTACCACAACTACAAATACTAATACCACCTGTCAAAGCAATAACAACATAACGGTAACTAATAATACAAATCAGTCTTCAACCACAGGCGATGCCAGCACAAATGGAAACACAACCGGCGGAAATGCCTCGAGCGGCAACGCCACAAACAACAATAGCTCTAACACAAACATCATAATTACTGGCTGCTAATTTAGAGAGAACTTATGCCGCGGCAGTGGTGCTAACGGCTTCTAAAGCCTCAGCCTCTATACGTTCGGCTTCCAAACGCTTTTCCCTAATTGGCTTGAGTATGGTTTCAGCATGATCTTGTGCTTCCGGAGTGCAGGTTGGCAAGAAGGTTATGCCCACTAGTTCGGCCGCTATTACAACTTTTCTTATAATTGTTTCGGCAGTTAACTCCGGATTTTCGATTTTTACACCAGGCTTCGCCACAACTCCATAAACATGCTCTGGCAAAAATTCTATATCTACGGTTGCTCCAGTATCTCCTATATCTTCGTGAAGATGCATAGTACTTGGTAACGTCTCATCTACTAATGTCTCTTCTAACGTCATACCATTGCCAGATGCGAAACCACCAATACGTCTAAGGGCATTCTGTACAGGTGCTGCATAATAAGCAACACGTGTCCACATATCACTTTCTAAAACATTTGCCGCAGGGGCGTAAGTAACCATATTTTCTACACTTTATTTTTAAATTGATTCAAATCCAATATAATCCCACAATTTACTAAATACAAGCCTTTTATTTCAAAAAATAATAAACGTTCTCAGCTTCACTTCAGCCCGCATCAGTTATACTGGTAACTAAATCAGTAATAAAAGGGGTGTCCGAGTGGAGCAGAATAAAAAAAAGGATTTGATCGTTACGCTCAGCGTGCTTTTGGTTGTGGTCTTTATTGTTACAGGTGTTATTTTGACTCACAAAAAATCATCGACCGCCTCTGACAATACAGTGGCCCGCACAAGCTTATCATCAAGCTCCGCAACCGACACGACCACGCCAACTCCTGCCGCCACCGACACAACTACCACTACTACACCAACTACGGACACATCTACCTCGAGCTTTAAAGACGGCACTTACACCGCCACAGCCGACTACGCTACCCCTGAAAATACAGAAAATATTAAGGTAACCGTCACTCTTAAAGACGGCATTGTGACAGACACTTCGGCAGCCGCTTCGGCCATAAGCCGCGAGTCCAAGGAATACGCGACCGAATTTGTCCAAAACTATAAGTCATTCGTTGTCGGCAAAAGCATTGCCAGCATCAAACTTTCACGCGTTTCGGGCTCTTCATTAACATCGCAAGGTTTTAACGATGCCATTAGCCAAATCGAAAACCAAGCCAAAGCCTAACAATTTTACGCTTAGCTTTGAAGCGATTGGCACGCAGTGGACTGTGGAATTTTTTGACACCGCAGAGTCTGAGAAAAAAATAGAAAAAATGATACTTCAGCGTATTGAAACATTTGATAAAAACTACTCCCGCTTCCGCACTGATTCTTTAGTTACTAAAATGTCGCAGACGGCCGGAAAATATACTTTGCCGGCAGACGCCAAGCCGATGATGGACATGTACGAGGAGCTTTACCAAATAAGCCAAGGTTTAATGACGCCGCTAATTGGCCAAGCGTTAAGTGACGCTGGCTACGACGCCAGCTATTCTTTTAGGCCTAAAAAAGTTACTTCGCCGCCCTCATGGGACGAAGCTATGAATTATAATTTTCCAGTTTTAAACTTAAAAAAGCCCTTTTTACTAGACTTTGGCGCACTCGGCAAAGGCTATTTGGTAGACATTTTGGGTGAGCTGCTCACTGCAGTTTGCGATGGTTTTATTATTAACGCTGGCGGTGATATATTGGCAAAAAACGGCGCGGTGGAGGTGGCTTTAGAAAATCCTAATGACACGACAGAAGCCATTGGCATCGCGACCATTAACGGCCAGGCAATCTGTGGATCGGCCGGCAACCGCCGCGCCTGGGCAGGGTACAGCCACATTTTAAACCCTAAAAATTTAAGTTCGCCGCAGCACATCGCTGCCGTGTGGGTGGTGGCTAAAAACACTATGCTGGCTGACGCTCTTACGACCGCGCTGTATTTTGTGGACGTACAAGGTCTGCATAAGCGTTATAATTTTGATTATGCCATGCTTAAAACAGACGGTTCACTGGTTTATTCTTCCAACTTTCCGGCAACGTTTTTTAATCCGGAAAATGTGTAGCATATGAGTTTTATTATTAAGCGTGTTGACCAGCTGTTAAACAGCATCACTATGTACCGCCTGCTGCTCTATGGGCTTATTTTGCTTTTGGTTTTGGCCAGCTTTTTTGGCTTTATGGGCGTATTGTCGTTGTCCGGCCTCGGGATTGTTTTGGTTGCGGTTGTTTTAGTAGCAGTTAGTTACCTGACCAACAAACTGCTAGAAAAACTTTACGGCGCCGTAACAAACAGCGAGTCATATTTAATTACTGCCCTAATCCTGGCCTGCATCTTGCCGCCATCGACAACGGTTGCGCGTTTATCATATGTGGCGTTAGCGGGGGCAGTTGCTGTTGTCTCAAAGTTTCTCATTTCATATCACCATAAGCATATTTTTAACCCGGCGGTTGCTGGCGCGCTTTTTTTGAGCCTCACTGGGCTTATGTCGGTGACCTGGTGGATCGGCAACCCAACCATGCTGCCTTTCGTGGTGATTTTCGGGCTATTAATATTACGAAAAATACGTGGTTTTAAGCTGGCTTTAACATTTGTTGCGGCTAGTATTGCAATGCTAGTACTGGTTGGCGTGGTAGGCTCCTTACCACTGGTGACACTGCTAAAAAACGCGGTACTTTCCGGCCCGTTAATATTCCTAGCAAGCGTTATGTTAACCGAACCAGCCACCATGCCCGTTCATGAATACTACCAGCTGCTTTACGGCCTTCTGGTGGGTGCGCTTTTTAGCGCGCAGCTTCGCTTTGGAATACTCTCGACCAGCCCGCACATGGTGCTGGCGGTCGGCAATATATTTGCCTTTATTCTAAACCCAAAGTTCAAGCTAAACTTAACGCTTAAGGCCAAAAATGAAATTTCGCCTAGGGTTTATGACTATGTTTTCAAGCCCGATCATCGATTTAGTTTTGAGCCTGGGCAGTATATGGAATGGACGATGCCGAACATGAAAAGTGACGGGCGTGGCAACCGGCGCAGCTTTACGATCGCTTCGTCGCCAACCGAACCGGATGTGCATATGGGAGTCAAATTTTACGCGCCGCCTAGCAATTTTAAGCGCGCGCTTTTTAATATGAAACCGGGTGACAAAATTGCTGCCGGCCAGCTTGCCGGTAACTTTACTCTGCCCACAGATTCGTCTAAAAAATTAGTTTTTATCGCTGGAGGCGTCGGCGTTACGCCATTTAGGAGCATGGCGAAATATTTAACCGACACCCGTGAGCAGCGCGATATCGTTTTGTTTTATTTGGTTTCCGACGCCGCTGAGCTTGCTTACACTGATATATTTACTTCAACGCCCGGGCTTAAGTTTGTTCCCATAACATCAGGCAGACTGAGCTTAAAACAATTAGCTGGACACGTGCCTGATTTCTCAGAACGTTTGTTTTATATTTCCGGGCCAAATGGATTGGTGGAGTCATACCGCGAACTTCTGCGCCACCACGGCGTGCACGCCAGCCAAATAATTAGCGACTACTTCTCGGGCTACTAATCCTGCAGGCTATGATAACAAAACATCTTTGAGCGGTTTGCGGTTAGACATTGCTCGCGGCGGTTTGTTGGACTTGCCGATGCGGTAAAGAGCGACTGGCACAGGGGTGTTAGAAAGTTTGGCGACTTGCGGGGCGGTAGATTTTTCATCGATAGCGATAGAAAACGGATGGTAGACATAGCCTGCTGCTATGATGGTCACCCACGACCGGAACAAACGGCGTCCAGCGTCAAATAAAGCAGCGGGGCTCATATCTGTAGCTGACAGCACGGCGGCTTTTGGTGCAGCCGTAAACATTGCAACATCACGGGTTGAATAGATGCGTTCCATGAATTTAGACTTTAAATTACCACGCCAAAAAGCAAACTTTAAAGCCGCGGTAACGACAGGGCTTAAATGCATCTGTGGTGAAGTATAGCCATCGCCAGCATGCTTGTCGCTGCGGTACCAGACTTTTAGGTCGTGTACGAACCGCGGGTTGGCCCAGGATTTCATACTTGCTTCAGTTAGCACGTCTTTTAATATTTTTGGTTCAACCAAGGCATTCCCAAGGTCTTTAAGAGAAGTCTCAAGTTCGGGAGTCAATGCATCTTTTGTATAGTGGTTGCGGTTGGTGGAGCGCTTACTAACCCACGCGCTAAGCGGGTCTGTCTGGCCGCCCGGTGCAAGCGGGCTAAAGCTGACTTCGGCTACAAATAGGTCATCGCCAGTCCGGCTTAATTTTGGAGTGACAGTTACAGCCAAATTAAAGTTGGGTGCTTCCAGCACTATGGTTTCAACAAACGCGCCCATTGTTAGGTATGCGTCGCGGTCATCTGGATCATCGGGCAGGTAGTCGTTGTGGTCATAATGCAGCTCATAAGTTTTGCCATCAGGAAGCGGCTTTATTTTCCAGGGCTGTGCGTTATGCGCCGATGGCGCGCGCAGGCTGGCATTAAGTAGACCCAAGTGATCAGGGTTTACGCCAGCCACAGATTCTAGAGCGGTATCCATTATTTTGCCTTTTCTATTATGTATTTACGCTTAATACGTTTGTTCATGCCTTCAAACGGCCCGGTGTTTTCTGGGTAGGCTTTAACTGCAATATCGGCGGCTTTTGGATCTTCGGCTACGGACGCTTTAAAGTCGCGGCTGTTTTGTTTTAGTCTTTCTACAATTCGCTCAGAAAGATCACCTACATTTATATCGCCCAAATTTTTACCTTCATTTAGCTCAATATGGACAAATGGCTGTGGCTGGCCTTCTTTATTTTCAACCAGCTCCATGGCAAAGTTTTTGATAATACCTTTTTCAGATTCTGGGGCGTCTCCAAACACCGCCTGTTCAACATCTTCGGGGTAAATATTTGCGCCCAAATATGACATTGTGCTGTCGCTTCGTCCGCCAATAAACAAAAACGGCAAACGCGGGTGCTGGCCGGCATATGGCAGCGGCGCGTCTTTGAAGGGGTTTAATCCAAACGATTCACAAATTTTGATGACGCTATCAAAGTCCAGTTTGCCGCCAATGTCATGCACGTTATAACGCAGCCGCGGCGACAGCGCGCTTGGACGGTTGACTGTCACGACCAGTTCTCCGGCGTCGTTTTGTTCCACAAAATAGTCCAGCGGGTCATACTGGAATAGCATCGGCAAACGGCGCGTTGGGCCAAATAGTTTTTCGGCAAGCTCGGGGTTTTTACCGGCTTGTTGGCGTATCCATGTGCTCAGTGGAAACTCACAGGCTACTCCAATGTCGAGGTCGCTGGCACCATAAGCAGATGTAATAGTTTTAAAATATTCGAGAAGACGCGAACGTAAAGTTTCGCTCATTGCCTCGCCGCCAACAATGCCGATCAGCTTATATTCGTGCCATGGGAAATTTTGCTTAATGCCAAATTCTATAAGTTCTAACAAAAATGGCGGGTAACCAGTAATGACATAAGTACGGTCTTTGCCGAGGATTTCAAAAACACTCATCATTTTTTCGGCATCAGGACCCGTGGATTTTAAAAGCCCGTTACGCACCAGCGACATGCTGACGTTTGTTCCGGTTGCCCAGGCGCCCATCGAAAAGCCGTTGATTGTGGCAATGTTAGGGCCATACATAAATGTTGCAAGCCGGCTGAGTGTTCGGCGCATTTCTTCGAGCTCTTCGCTTCCCCGGATCCAGTTATAAGGAATTCCAGAAGAACCGCTGCTTTCGTCTATTTCCGCGCCTTGCATTGGGATTATGCCATTCCGGCAACGCTCGGCCGTCGTGTTGGCATTAATATAGCCTTTTTTGTCAGTTTCTGGCAAAAGCTTTAAACGTTCTTCTAAAGGCAGTTTTTTATTGTCTTTCCAGCCGCTGCTTTTAATAATTTTCATATAAGCTGGCACATTGCCAAGAGCACTTTCAAACTGCAAGGCAGCCGCAATTGGGCTCATCTTGGTCGCAAGTTTTGTGCCGCTTTTTGACAGCAATACTTTATTAAATCTTGGCTGCGATGATAACGAAGCAGAGCGGACTGCCCGGGCGGTTTTTACCCGTAACTTTGCAAACGGGGAGACTGATAATTGTTTTTGTGATTTTGCCATGGAGCTATTATATAAACAGCGAAGTGAAATACCTATTCGGGTTTTGGTTGGCGATTATTCGGGTTATTAAGCTTCTACTGATGGGTTGTCGGCAATCCGCGGGTATTCGTAGCAAACGCAACCGCTAAAGCCAGCTTTGGCTTCGTGAACTGTATTTGCCGGAAGGTCCAACGCATCCCCAGTTTGCAAGGTTATTTCTTTGTCATTAACTTTAAAAACAATCGAGCCTTCCGTGCACCATAGCTGTTTATCGGCTGGGTGTTTGTGAGGTTTGAATTCTTCATACTCCTCGGCGTGCCAGCGTTCGGCGACTATTTTTTTGCTTGCCAGAATATCAACTAGTTCTTCCTCGGCGGATTCATAATGTTTCGACCATCTGTATTTTATCAGGATCATATGTTTATTATACGTGACTTTTTATGCAAAGTACGTTTTTAAAGTGAAGTCCTGGATTAGGTTTTTATCTGTTAAAGGAGTATAATAAGGGCATTAAGAGGTGGTTTTTTAATAAGCCATTAGAATTTACAAGTAAAGGTTTTAGTATGCCAACCGCAAAGAAACGACCGGATTTGTACACGTCTGAAGAGGGTGCGAAGATTCAGGAAGCTTTAAAAAACATGGCCACCGACATTGGCTATTCAACCATCGACAGCTACAGCGCCAACGCTGATGCTCACCCAGACCATTTAGTGTCTTTTGTTGATAAGCATATGGCTTATTTGCAGACTCACCCGAGCGTTGACCCGGACCACTACCTCGCCAACCTACGTTTGATGACTCGAGTAAGGTAGAGCACAGCACAGTGCACATTTTGCCCGGAACCCTCCGTTCCGATGCTCAATGTACCATTCCGTACATCTCCGCTTCGGTACTCGGGTTCCGAACAAACTGCACTACTGTGCTGCACTCACACAATTGCTGAATGTTTTAAGAAGACATTAGAAGTTTGAAGAGGTTATAATGGGGTATATGTTTAAGAAGAAGATTGCTAAGACGGAACTGGTTACTTATGGCATGGGGCTGATGCAGGAGTTTGTTTCGGCCGTAGCCAACCAGTCGGTTGCAGCAGGTTTAAAGCAGCAGGCGGAGCGTGATGAAATTTTGGCACTGCAGAATATTGCAGCTGTCGGAGCACATAACAATGTTTATGTAACGCCAAACGATATACCGCCAGAGCAACAGGCCATTATAGCCAAGGCAAGCGTAAATGCGCATCTGCAAAAAACACAGGCTCTGCAGGTGGCCGTCTATACGGATAATCAGGTTCTTTTAGCAGAGCTGCAAGTAAAAGAAAAATACCGAGGGCTTAAAGTTAGCATACGGGTCCTAATTGACGAGCCGTGGCCCATTGATACGTTTTGGCGCGATGCTCATGGCCGTTCACACCTAAACGAACATGGTCCTAAAAAAGTAAGCGGTTATATTGAAGATATTGATCTTCGTAAAAACTTTATTCTAATCCGTCCGACGCGTGCTTTTAAAATGATTAATAATTCTATTCAGATCCACCGTGTTTATATGGTTGATCCAAATGAGATGAAGCCTTTAGTAGGCATCAGTTTTTCTTAAGGCTATTTTTTTGGTACTTTGCCGCCTTCGCGGCGGGCTTCAGAAAGGCCTATGGCAACGGCTTGTTTTTTACTAGTAACTTTCTCGCCATTACTACCGCTTTTTAGCGTACCTTCTTTCATTTCATGCATCGCTTTTCCGACTTTTTCGCTGGCCTTTGGTCCAAATTTAGTCATCTTATATTCTCCTATTTAGATAATTTCACTATATTACCAAGCATTACGGCCACTCAGTTAGAATTCTCACGCTACTTAGCAGCAAAAGATATTACTCTATTGTCTATGGGAGGGTACGATGTATAAGCCGCGCTGTGACCGTTACTTTTCGCTACACCTTACAAACAGATACGAAATAGGTATTATTAACAATAATTTTAATTATAAATCATAGGCATTACATCATATACATATGAGGGGTTTTAAACGCTGGTCTAAAGGGGTAAATAGTGCGGATGTTTTTGACATTGCCCAAAAAATGACCGTTTCGCATTATGAAACGCCAAGTAACCGCACGCTTATTTACCGGTCAAATGTTTTTAATGAGGTCGAAACCGGCGGTATCAGTTCGCGGGTGCTAAAAGCCGTTTTGCCGCTGTATCTTTTGATGGCTACTTCATATTTAGTCTGGCGGTTTACGACCGTTTCATCTTGGCATGTTTGGTATAGTTACGTTTTACTTTCGGCCGAACTTTATAGCATTGCTTTTACTATTTCTTTTATCTTTACGACACGGCGGATTTTGGATCCGGTATGGCAGCCGCCGATAAAAGGCGCGACGGTTGATATTTTTATAACTACCTACAACGAACCCGAGGAAATCGTAAAAATGACATTGCTCGGCGCGCTTAACGTTTATGGTGTCAGAAATGTCTATGTGCTAAACGATGGCAACCGTGAAAACATCCGCAAACTAACTCTTAAGGCTGGCGGCAAACATGTGGGTCGAACGGAAAACACGCACGCCAAGGCAGGCAACATGAACAACGGCATCAAACATTCGGATGCGGATTTTATGGTATTTTTGGACTGCGACCATGTACCGCAGGCTAATTTTATCGAACGCACACTTGGCTATTTTAGGGACGAAAATCTGGCCTTTGTGCAGACACCCCAGACTTTTTATAACCGCGACAGCATCCAATTTAGGCGTACCCGCCAGCGCAATTATTGGAATGAACAGAGCATGTTTTATGAGTCGATCCAGCCGGCAAAAAATGCATTTAATGCGGCGTTTTTTTGCGGCAGCGGCTCCATGCTGCGCCGTTCGGCCATTGACCAAATCGGCGGCTTTGCGACCGGTACGGCGACAGAAGATATCCACACTTCGCTTCGGCTGCACGCCAAAGGTTGGAATTCGCTGTTTGTCAGCGAAATTTTGGCGCACGGAATCGCGGCTGAAGATCTAAATGAATACCACAAACAGCGCGTGCGTTGGGGCGCTGGTTCACTGGGGCTTTTGTTCCGTTCTGCCGACTCGCCTCTGCGCGCACGGGGCTTGAGCATTATGCAGCGGATTTGCTACATCAACTCGACGGCTGCTTTTCTAAACGGACTGCAACGGCTTTTTTATATTTTGTTGCCTGCTTTACTGCTGGCGCTTTTGCCGCTGCAGCATAACTTGGCGACGATCCCGGTTTTGCAGTACACAGCGGTTGCGCTGCCGTTTGTAATTATTTCCTACGCGGTAACATACCTGTTTTCCCGACGCACTTTCCACCCGCTTTATACCGAGCAGTTTAATATAGCCAATATCTACGCCAACATTATGGCTACCAAAGGCATCATAAACGTCCAGAAAAAGTTTAAAGTTTCGCTTAAAATCCGCGGCCTAAAAAAGGAATCCAGCGCTTACAGGTTTTTACTTTTCCTATTCGCGTTCACGCTGTTTGGCGCGCTGGCTTCGCCGCTTTATTGGTTTATGCGCGAGGGTAAAAGCCTGCAGCAGCTTCTGCATAGTACGGCCGGCGTATCAATGCTCTGGAACCTAATTAACTTATTCTTTGTTGGCTCGGTATTGTTTTTTGTTAATTTCCACGACGAAAAATCCCGCAGTTCCCACCAGCTCCGAACCGAACTGCCAATTTTGCTCATCGACAACAAACGCCGCGCAGTGCAGCTAAAAAGCATTAGTATGCGCGGAGCCGAAATAACCAGTAAACAAAATATCAGGCAAAAAAATGTCGAGGTCAGTATTGGCCCTGATGTTAAACGCCGGCTGACACTTAAAGCTAAAGTGGTAACAATGACAAAAATTAAAAAAGGCCACTACCAGGCCGAGCTTAGCTTTAAACCAATGACGTTCAAACAAGAAAAAGCGCTGACCACTATGATGTTCCGCTACATTACGCCGCAAGCTTTTAAGAATGAGTTTAAGGACATCAAGGTTCTTAGGCAGGTAACCCTACGACCAAAAATACAACGCGTTTCGCAGTCGCTTTATGCCGAGCAAGATGCTTAAAATTTAGTGTATTAATTACTACTTAGCCAATATTTTGTTGACATCAAAAACTGGGCGGTATAAAACTATGTCCACTGGTTAGGTAATTTTACGAGGAAATCCGATGAAAAAATGGATTATTTTAACGCTTGTGGTGGGCGTCTTATTTGGCATGGCACCGGCTAATGTACAGGCCGCATCACAAACCAAAAAGGCCTGTTCGAAAAGAGCCGCCGCAGGTAGTGCGCGCTGCAATGCCCAGATTGTAACCGACAGCAAAAACAAGCCGTTAATATCCAGCACGCCTGTTGGCTATGGACCGGCAGACTTTAAAAACGCCTACGGTGTTAAGGGGTCGGCAAGCGTAGTAGTGGCGGTTGTCGTGGCCTATGATGCCCCGCACATTGCCGATGATCTAAATACCTACAGCCGTACATTTGGAATTGCTACGTTGCCGTCCTGTACATCAGAAAGCCAGTCCAGCTGTTTTAAAAAGTATGACGAACGCGGTGGAAGCTCCTTCCCGGCAGCAGATAGCGGCTGGGCGGTTGAGGCCAGTATGGACGTGGAGTCGGTGCACGGTTTATGCCCGCACTGTAGGATAGATTTTATAGAAGCAGCTTCGTCTAGCATGGCAGATCTGGGGCAGGCGGTTGACCAAGCAGCCAGCCTGCATGCAAAAGTTGTCTCCAATTCATATGGCGGGCCAGAAACGGCTTCCGAAACCTCTGCGGACGGGCATTATAATCATGCCGGCGTTGTTATGGTTGCTAGTTCTGGCGACAGTGGCTATGGGACAAGTTATCCTGCGGCATCACCATATGTTGTCGCAGTCGGAGGTACCGACTTGCACATGAACGGCGCAGTAGTAACGAGCGAAACCGCCTGGCTGGATGCTGGAAGCGGCTGCAGCAAATACGAATCCAAACCCACTTGGCAGCACGATACAAGCTGCAAGAAACGCAGCATTGCTGATGTAGCCGCCGATGCCGATCCTGCTACTGGCGCCGCAGTTTATGACAGCTACCCAGACGAAGGCCGGAGCGGTTGGTTTAAGGTTGGCGGCACAAGCCTGGCCGCTCCTTTGGTAGCCGGCATGTTGGCTGCTAGTGGCCGTTTAAGCAACCAGCCAGCTTGGTTTTACTCTAATGCCAGTATGGTCCGCGACATTGTGTCGGGGCATAACGGAAGCTGTAAAACTTATTTATGCCTAAGCGGAAACGGCTACGATGGGCCGACTGGCCTTGGCGTACTCAACCGGTTATAGGTACTTTTTGCGGACGGGCGTAGGTAGTGACTTTATTCACGGCGCTATACAGCTCCAGCTCGCGCTTTTTAAGCTCCACCTGAAAAAACTTCCAGATTACTTCAGCGTCGTCATAGGCGCGGTGGCGGTTGGTAACGTCAATGTTCATGCGTTCAATCAGCCTGTCCAACGCGTGGCTTTTGTGTTCGGGGTATAACCGGCGGCTCAAGCGCGCGCTGCAGGCCCTGTCCATATTAAACGCCAGTCCCATCCGCTCAAATTCCATTTTTATAAAGTTGTAGTCAAAGCTAACATTGTGCGCAATAAACAGCGCATCATCCAAAAACACTTCCAGCTCGTCCGCAATGCCCTTAAAAAGCGGCGCATCCCACAGCATTTCGTCGGTAATCCCCGTGAGGTTGGTAATAAAACTAGGCACGCGTTCTTCGGGGTTAATAAGCTGCTTAAAAGTTTTAACAATTTTGCCATCTTCTACCCGCAAGGCGCCAATTTCGGTAATGCGTGAAAATCGCGGGCTCCCCCCTGTGGTCTCGATGTCCAAAAATACCAATGGCCTATGCTTCAACTGCTTTACCCTCACTTAATTAAGCTGTAGTAGTATAGCATCCTCGGCAAACGGCCAAATAAAAAAGCCCCTCCTAAGAGGGGCCCTTTAAACCGGTAATAAATTACCAGCTGCGGCGGTTGTTGTCACCACCAAAATCGCGGCGAGGTCGGTCTTCTTTTGGACGAGCTTCGTTGACCGTAATTGAACGGCCACCCATGTCGGATCCATTAAGAGCCTTCTCAGCAGCTTTGCCTTCTTCATCGTTTTCGAATTCGACGAAGCCAAAGCCCTTACTGCGGCCAGTATCGCGGTCTTTGACCACAACAGCTGATGCAACAGTACCGTGAGCAGCGAACACATCCTTCATCTCGTCATCAGTTGTCGAGAATGGGAGGCCGCCTACAAATAGTTTGTACATGTATAAATTTTCCTTGATTGTTAACACTTCAGGTCGACCACTTCTCCGTCTCTTGAACCTCTCGAACTGCCCGTGTCTTTCTTGTATAGAACAATCAAGGCGAACCGTATCTTTGAACTCCGTGTGAACAGATTAGTACCTGTACACATAGTAAAGCACGATCAAGCGTATAAAGCAATGCAATACTTGTCCTTAAACAGAGGTAACTAAACAATAATTGCTTTAAAATCATTAATATGTTATTATTTAAATAATATAAGGAGTTATCAATGCCCACTTTAGAAAATAATCCAGCAACTTTATGCCCTACTACGGGCATTGTGTGTCCATTCTTGGTAGACTGTGTAACTTCTGAGAAAGAAGCGCGAGACAGAATCGCCAATTTAGAAGGCGTTTATATTGACACAACAATGGGTTTTGCCGAAACCGCAGCTTCTCAAAGTATTATGGACGAACAGAGCGTAAACCCGCTTCGTAGAGAAAGCATGGATACTGATGCTCTAAAAGAGGCAGATGCTGCAACTAAAAAACTCGGGGCCTTATTCACGGGACTTGAAAAAGCACATTCTAGATCAGATGAACTTAGAGCTCGGTCAATTGGGCTCAACACTGAATTAGCAGATCTAAATAAGCAACTAGCGCAAGACGCGGCTAATACTTGTACGGGTGGACCGGTTCTTGCTAAGAAGTGGGGCATTATTGGTAGCAAAGTCTTAAAGTGCGCATCCCCTAAAGCTTACTAGTATAAAACTAAGTTCTTAGTAACTTTCGATAAATATACTTGACAAAAGCACAAGCATTATGTATACTACGTAGTGTTAAGATCAAATAAAAAAGAAATTAACAAAAATATGAAACTAAAAAAGTTAAGAAAGCGAAAAAATAAAATGTCATTAATCGATAAACTAGCCTACGAATTTTTACCAACCAGCGATAGCCAATTTGCGGCCATCGACAACGATATTGCCCAGTTATAAAATTTTATAATTAAAAAAAGCCTCGTCTTGATCAGATGAGGCTTTTAATTTAGCTTAAAACAGGGAAGCGGCCTTCGGCAAGTTAAGCCCAGCGTTTTTTATAGGTAGCAGGTAGATATTCGGGGTAGAACTTCTCAAGATTAAAATAAAAGGCGTCGCCAAAGTTTTGCGGTTCATTTAGCAATGCTTTTTTGAGGTTTGCTTTTGTGAAACGCTCAATTGCTACCGCTTCGGCACCGAGGTTTATGGTATCGGGGGTTGAAATTTCGTAGATATAAAACAGATGGTTTTCATCACGGCCGATCACTTGGCGGTGAAAACGTATAGTACCAATGTGTTTGTATGTAACGTTGCTTGTACCAATTTCTTCCATAGCTTCACGCAGTAGGCCGTCTATGTTTGCCTCACCCGCTTTTACGTGCCCGCCGACAGGAGCGACAAGTTGTCCTGCGTCTTGGCGGTCGGCCGCTTGTCGTACCAAGGCCCAGTCGTCACCATATTTAAGATAACCAATGACGCATTTGTGCAGCCAGCCATGTTTGTGCGCGTCCACTTTTAACTCTTGGCGCAGCACTTTGCCGGATTCGTCCACAATATCTACAACTTCGTCGTCCATTTATAGGATTGTAGCACTCTTATGCCTTGGTATTTGCTGGGGGAGTTTTTGACATGCCAAAAATTAGAGAGCTTGTAGCTGCCACGAATGAACCAAGCGCCCAGCCGCCCAAGACGTCGGAAGGAAAATGGGCGCCTAAGAACATGCGGCTAATTCCAACGAGCAAGATGGCAGCAATCAGGTATTTACGGTATTTTGGCTCAAGCTGATAATACAAAAAAACCGCGCAGGCAGCAACGAAGGTTGAGTGGCCTGAAGGGAAGCCAAAGCCGCTAAAAGTCTGCCCAGAAAATATGTGGACGCCATTCAGGAGCAAAAGCGGTCGGTCACGGGAAACCATTGTTTTAACTAAATCATCCAAAAGCCAGGCGGTAACAGCCGTTAGCAGCAATGTAAAAGCCGCACGTTTGTTAATGAACCTCAAGGCAACAGCCAGCCAAAAAATAAGGCCAAACAGGCTGCCGAATTGGGTAACGATAATCATCGGGCCATGGAGAGCCTGCGGCAAATTATTAAAAAATTCAAAAACAGGACGTTCCGCACCGTTAAACAAGAATTTATTTTTTACCTGGATGCAGCACAAAATAAAAACAATCGCCGAGCCGATCAGGACTTTGACGTAGCGTTGGTCGCGTTCTTGGACTTTAAAAAAAGTCTTTAGCGAAGTAAACATATTTGTCATATAACGGTAGCCAAAACCTTATGCGCGGATTCTATTTGGACGCTGCTGCCGGCCGGAATTTCTATAATTTCACCGTCCAGCTGCATTGGGATTTTTTTGGGTACTTCAAATTTGTAGGAGCTAAAGCGTTTGGTTGTGCTCAGGTTTGAAACCGCGGCTTTGACCAGTTTTTTAATTAAGTTTCTTTTGGTGCTGCTTGGGAAAGTGACAACTTCAAACAGGCCGTCTTGCGGCCGGTTAGTGGGCGAAATGGTAAGAACTTTGGCCATTTGGTTAATGTTGCCAAACAGCAGGCTGTCGAGTTTAAGCAATTTTCCGCGGTGGCGGATTTTAAACGGCTTGAATTTGCTAAAAGTCTTAAGGCTAAGCAGGATTTCGTTGAACCGGTTAAGGTCATGACGGTTTAACTCGGCCCCGATAACAGGGGTAAGGCCAAGGCCGGCGTAAGAATGCGCGTGATAGAATTTTATGTTTTTACCAGAATTTACCGTGACTTTAATAAGGTCCAAATGCGTTATTTTGCCTTTTATAATCTCATCTGCCAGCGGGTGTTTTTGCATGGTGCGGCTGTGGTCGTTGGCATTGCCGGCAGGCAGCACGGCGCTAACGGCACTTGTTTTGCCGGCGTCCATAATGCCGTTAACGACTTCATTGTAGCCGCCGTCGCCGCTGGACGAAACAATCAGCGGATGCTTTTTGTCCTTTGCAACTTGGCAGGCAAGTTCGCGGGCATGCCCTGCAAATTCTGTTGGGACGCATTCAATTGGAATATCTGCCAGCTGTTTTCGCAGTGTTTTCCGCAGCTCAAAAGCCATGGCTTTACTATCGCCAGTGCTGTTGGGGTTATACACAATAACAATATCCGAAAATCCCGCCATGAAGCTATTTTAACCTCTTTAGTGTATGAAAAGTATCGCCTAAACTAATCGCTTTAAAGTTTATTGTAAATTATATGTTTACATTGTAAGAAAAAACACATGTCAAGCTGCTGGCTAACAGATACGAATTCTGTTATAATTCACCAGTTCATCATGGCGATGTAGCTCAGTTGGTTAGAGCACAGGACTCATAAGCCTGGGGTCACAAGTTCGAATCTTGTCATCGCTACCATAGATAATTAAGCCCACTTTAAGCCTTCGCCTTTAGTGGGTTTTTTGTGCCCCTAGCATCTTCCAATAAGTAAAATCATGCAGGATAAGTCGTTTTGTTGCCAGACATACCCCATACAATGTGAACTCAGAGTGCCACTGGCACTCTTCAGGTCTCGAAGTTCGAATCTTGTCATCGCTACCATTAAAAAGTCTTAACTTCGGTTGAGACTTTTTATTTTAGGCGTCGCGGGTTTGGTCGGATTCGTCTTCGATTTCGTGGCCGATGATTTCTTCTATTAGGTCTTCGATTGTGACGATGCCGATGATCTGGTCGTTCTTTTCGACCGGCATTAGGTGCGTGCGGGCGCTGATGAATTTGCGGAACATGGTATCCAGCGCGGTCATGCCGCCGACAATGTTGGTTGATTTGAGCGGCAGCTCGTCTATCCGGTAGCTGCGTTCGTCAAAGTCTATGTCCACCAGGTCTTTCATGAGTAAAATGCCGTAAGTTTTGGTTCGTTCTTTGTCAAAAATCGGAATGCGACTCCAGTTTTCTTCTTTAATTTCATCAATTTTGGCAGCATCAATTACGGTGTCGGGCGTCATCCAATAGACATCGTTTATGTCGGTCGTAATGTCGCGCACCCTTTTGTCGCTGAGGCTCAGCGCGCCGCGCATAATTTCGGCTTCGTCGTCGTCGAGCTCGCTTTTGTCGTTGTCCAGGTGGTCGGCAATGATCATGCCCAGCTCACGGCGGGAGTGCAAGCGGGTGTGCTCGGGGCCAAACAACTTGTCGAGCAGCAGCTGTAGCGGTTTTGAGATTGGGTAGGTAACGATATTCATCCACTTTAGCGTGCTCGAAAAACGGGCAGTGATTTTTAGCGCTTGTTTTAAAAACAGCGCTTGCGGCAAGATTTCGCCAAAGACAACGATTAAAAGTGTGCTGGCAACACCGGCAATCAGGCCGTTAAAACGATGCTCTAAAACCAGTGAAGTGGCAGAAATAACAGCGACGTTTGTAAGCAAAATGCTGGCCAGCGAAAGATGGCTATTGCGGCGGAGCGGCAGGACTTTTTTGGCCTGTTTGTTGCCGTAGCGGGCGCGGCGTTCTAGGTCAGACACGTCCAGCGACATCAACGACAAGTTTAGCCCGCTGCAAATAGCGGACATCCCGATAAAAATAATAACCTCAATAAGCGTTAGCAATAAGCCCATGTAAGGCTAAATTATAGCATAATCCACATCTTGGCCAGCCTGATTTTTAGAGGTCAATCAGCGGATGTTTGCTGCCAAGCTCATTTATATAAATTTTTATGAACTCAAACAATGGCTCCGGCAGGTCATTAAGCGGATACCAGTCCCACGAGGCAAACTTTTCTGGCTCCATTAAAATTGGTTCGCCACTGATCCAATTTGCCGTCATACCGATGTCCACGTAATGTTTGGGCGCGTATTTGGTCACGTTGGTGATGCTAATAATCCTAGGTTTTGTGATCTTAAGCTCCGGCCCAGCTTCTTCACGCACTTCACGCATCAGGGTTTCTTCGGCTTTTTCGCCGTATTCCATGTGTCCGCCCAAGCCGCCATATTCACCGGCGCCGTGTTTGCCTATTCTTTGTGCCAGCAAAACGTGGGTGCCGTTTTTGATAAGGATTAATCCTACGCCAATTTTTGGCCTTTTTGTCTCGTCGTTTACAGTCATACTGCTAGAATAATAACAATGAATATCGTAAAAACCATCAAGATTGCTCCTGGGCACTACGTTGCGGCAATTAGCGGCGGGGTGGATTCGATGGCGCTGCTGGATATGTTGTACCAATATCCGGGCATTACAATTACGGTTGCACACTTTGACCATGGGATCCGGGAAAATTCACGCATCGACAGACGGCTGGTCGAAAAGGCGGCGCGGGCGTATAAAATGCCGTTTGTATATAACGAAGGTAATTTGGGGGCTGGGACAAGTGAAGATGCTGCGCGCCAGGCCCGTTATAAATTTTTACGCAGTATCCAAAAAGACACTAACGCAGATGGCATTATTACCGCTCACCATATGGACGATGTGCTCGAAACAGCTACACACAACATTTTACGAGGCACAGGGCGGAAAGGGATGAGTTCACTAAAGTCGGTAGACGGAATTATACGGCCGCTGCTGCATCTACCAAAACAACACCTTATAGATTATGCCAATGCCAATAATTTGCAGTGGAATGAAGATACTACCAACGCTGACCTCAATTTTAGGCGCAACTATATAAGACACATGATTTTGCCGCGCATCCGCGAACTGGCGCCAGACAAATTTGAAGAACTAAAACGTATTACCCGCCGCCAGGCAGAATTAAACGAAGCCATCGACAAGCGCCTGCACACCATCTTGCATGTCCAGCCAAGCACAAAAACGCTCAGAAGATATGACGTGGCGATGCTGCCGCACGCCGTGGCGCGCGAGCTGGTTGGCGAGTGGCTGCGGGTTAACGGCAAGCGTGAATTTAGCAAAAAAAACTTAGAAAAAGCTACGACGGCTCTAAAAACCGCCCGGCCGGATACGACGCTGGTGCTTGATAAAAACTTTGCGATAGCCTTCGGTAAAAAGCACGCCAAATTGGTTACATCGAAGTAACAGGGATAACTTAGTAGCAATAAGCCTGTACGAGTGCCAATTGTATCTGTATAATAAAGAGCACTTAGTTAAGGGAAAATATGGACAACAAACCGTTTAAACCGACCGGGAAGAATAGCAAGCGCCGCAAGGGGCTAAAGAATTTTGGATTTATCGCCATCTTATTATTAATTGGCGCCGTAATTTACGCGGGCTATAACCAGCCTAGCACGCTCAAGAATGTGGCTTTAAGCCAGGTGGTGCAGGATGCCAATGCTGGCAAATACTCAAAAATCGTAGTTAGCGGTACGGATTTACAGATTACAGAAAAAAACCAGGACAAAGCGACCATTAGCAGCCAAAAGGATCCAAACGAAAGTTTGGTTAAAGATGACGGGCTAGACCAAAGCAAGGTAGTGGTTGAGTATAAAAAAGCATCTGAAGCCGGCAGCCTCTGGGCAAATGCTGCAGTTACAATTATTTTGCCGATTATTCTGTTTGGTGCATTATTCTTCTTTGTTCTCCGCGGGGCACAAGGCCAGGGCAACCAGGCGATGAGCTTTGGCAAGAGCAAGGCACGGCTTTACGGCAACGAAAAAGACAAGGTAACGTTTAAGGACATTGCTGGGTCGGACGAAGCCAAGCAAGACCTCCAAGAAGTTGTTGAGTTTTTAAAGTTTCCTAAAAAGTTTGAATCAGTCGGCGCCAAGATTCCAAAGGGCGTTTTGCTTGTCGGCCCTCCAGGTACTGGTAAAACAATGCTTGCCCGCGCAGTGGCTGGCGAAGCTAACACGCCATTCTTTAGCATTTCTGGTTCGGAGTTTGTGGAAATGTTCGTGGGCGTTGGCGCATCACGCGTGCGTGATTTGTTTGCTAAAGCCAAAAAGAATTCACCATGCATTATATTTGTTGATGAAATTGACGCTGTCGGACGCCGCCGTGGAAGCGGTATGGGCGGCGGGCACGACGAGCGCGAACAGACTCTTAACCAGATTTTGGTTGAAATGGACGGCTTTGAACAAGGCACCAACGTGATTGTTCTGGCTGCCACAAATCGCTCTGATGTTTTGGACCCGGCGCTTCTCCGTCCGGGCCGTTTTGACCGCCGCGTAAACATCGGCCTTCCTGACCGCAAGGACCGCGAAGCGATTTTAAAAATCCACTTTGCCAAAAAGCCGCTCGCTAAAAACGTTGACCTTGATGCATTGGCTGCAAAAACCGCTGGCAGCAGCGGCGCTGACCTTGGCAACATCACCAACGAAGCAGCAATTCTGGCCGCCCGCGAAAACCGTCATGAAATTTCCCAAGCCGATGTAACTTCCGCGTTTGAAAAGGTCGCCATCGGCCCAGAGCGTAAGAGCAAGATTATGTCCGACAAAGAGAAGGAAATGACAGCCTTCCATGAAGCTGGCCACGCTGTTGTGGGCCATGTTTTGCCGGACAGCGATCCGATCCACAAGGTTACTATCATTCCGCGCGGCGGAACCGGCGGCGTTACTTGGTCTATCCCAGCCGAAGATAAAAGCTACCACAGCATTATTGAGTTCAAAGACGTGCTGGCGCGGATGCTTGGCGGACGTATTGCCGAGGAAGTTATCTATGGCCCAGAACGCGTAACCACCGGCGCAGGATCAGACCTGCCGAGCGCAGCTGCTTTGGCGCGCGACATGGTCGTAAACCAGGGAATGGGTAAAAAGCTTCGCAACCAAGTTTTCCACGTTGAAGAAGGCATGATGATCGAACGCATGGTGCACGAACGCGACTATTCAGACGAAACCGCCAAAGTTATTGACGATGAAGTTGAAGCATTGATCTCCGAAGCCGCTACCCGCGCCCGCGAAGTAATTAAGGCAAACCTGAAGTCACTAAAAGCCCTCAAAGATGCTTTGCTAGAAAAAGAAACCGTTGAAGCAGATGAAGTCCTTTCGATCTTAAAAGAGACTCACATGCCAAAAGCCGCGGCCTTGTACTAGGGTAGGGTCTCTAGGTTTGGTATCATAAACATTAGCGTGATACAGATTAAGTATTTTATTTATTTGAAAAACCAACTAAAACTACTTTTTGGTTTTGCCGCGGTTTTGTTTGTATTAATGCCGTCCACCGTTTTGGCCCATGGGTTAGTTCAGGACACAACCGGCAAGGTTGACTCAATTTTGCACTACGTACCCGATGATGACCCGACAGTTGGCACGCCAACGGTGTTTCATTATTTGTTAGAAAAAGATTTTGTTATGACAGGGGCAAAAGCTAGCCTGGTAATTAACCATAAAAACGGCGCCCAAGTTGCAAATATTCCGGCCACTGTTGGTGTTCATTCGGCGGCTGCTTTGTATACGTTTCAAAATGCTGGCACCTATGACATTACTCTTAAGCTTATAGCTAGCGGCGGACATCCATATACGTTTAAGACGACCGAAGATATAACAATGCCTGAGGTTGAAAAAACGGCTTCAACAGCAGAGCAAATGTGGCCAATTGCCGGCTCGGCGGTGCTCGCTGCTGCCGTATTTGTGGCGGCACTTTTCCGCTTCAAAAAACGCGCGCAATCCTGAGCGATCCCGGGGTATACTGTGTAGTAGCATGAAGAACCGATTCTTTGATAAGGCCAACAAAAAAATCTCGCTTGGTAACGCTGCCGCCCTGTTAATCGTTGCCGCGTTATCTGGGCAGATCCTTGGATTTTTAAAAGTTAAGCTGGTCAACGCCAACTTTTCCCAGTTTGGCGGCCAGAGTACGGACGCCTTTTTTGCCGCCTTTAAGATCCCCGACTTCTTCTTCTTTACTATCGCAGCTGGCGCTTTGGGTGTAGCCTTTATCCCAGTTCTTGCGGACCATCTAGAAAAAAACGACAATAAAGGCGCTTGGGAGCTGGCGACCAGCCTGCTGAACATGCTGGCTATTGTTATGGGTATCGTCGGCATTATTATTTTGATATTCGCCGAGCCGCTGGTCCACCTGGTGGCGCCTGGCTTAACCCCTGACCAAAAGCATAACGCGGTAGTCATTATGCGTTTGGTGTCATTTAACCCGTTTTTGTTTACCATCTCTGGGATCTTAACCGCCGTCCAGCAAACATTCGGCCGGTTTTTCTTTTACGCCATCGCGCCGCTGTTTTATAACCTTGCTGTCATCATTAGTATTTTTATATTCCGCGACAACATCGGCATTGTGGGCCTTGGCATCGGCGCGCTGATTGGAGCAATTCTGCAGCTTTTGATTGTTTTGTTTGGCCTTGGCGGCTTGGATTTTCTATTTAAAATTAGAATTAACTTTAAAAACCCTGATTTTAGAAAAGTTTTGCGTCAGCTTCCGCCGCGGTCGATTGACCAGGGTATAGATTCCATCAACTCCATTGTCGAGACAAACTTTGGGAGCCGTTTGGGAGCTGGCAGCATTAGTTATTACGAGAACGCCTACACGCTGCATACAGTACCTATACAGCTAATCGGCACCACCATTGCTACCGCGGCGTTTCCGCGCCTGACCGCTAGGCTCAGCCAAGGTCGGCCGGATCTTTTTAGGCAAGACTTCTTAAAGATTCTTCGCGCAATGATCTGGATTACCATACCAATGGTCGTCATCTGTTTCTTTGGCCGCGGCTACTTGGCCCGGCTGATCTTTACGCGCGGTTCCAACGAGATTACCGGCATTTTTGGATTTTTGTGCGGCGCAATATTCTTTAGGATTATCTACGCCATTATTTCACGTTATTTTTACGCCCAAAAAGACACTTGGACACCGCTTGGAGTTTCTATTTTCGCGATTGCGCTCAACATCTTTTTGGCATGGCAGCTGTCAAAGCCAACTCATTACGGAATCTCTGGCCTGGCGCTCGCACAGACGATTGTGGCTATCAGCGAAGTCGCGGTACTGTTTACGATTATGCTTATAAAAGATCACAAGCTGTTTGATATCCGCTTTTGGGGCGGCCTGTGGCGGATTTTTTCTGTAACGGGTTTCTCGGTGGTGGCGACATATATTATGGTGCAGATTTTCCCGCTTCATAAGGCCGATAAAGGTTTGATTACGCTTGGTTTTAAGCTTGGGATTATTACACTGGTTACGATGAGTGTACACTTGGGGCTTTCATCTTTGTTTAGCCTGGAAGAAGCTATTCCGGTTGTTGCCAAGCTGCGCAGTGCGGTGCGGATAGTTTTGAAACCCGTCCGCATAGAGTGGTAGCAGTTAGACAAGCAAGGGGCTTAACCACTTTAAAAAAGCTCCTACCTCTGTTATAATATGTTTAATGAATCAAGACCACATCCGGAACTTCTGTATTATCGCGCATATTGACCACGGCAAATCAACCCTGGCTGACCGTTTGTTGGAGCTTACGGGTACCATTTTAAAGCGTGACATGAAGGCCCAGCTGCTCGACAAAATGGATTTGGAGCGCGAGCGCGGGATTACCATCAAATTGGCTCCTGTGCGCATGAAATACAAAGATTATGAGCTAAACCTGATAGACACTCCAGGACACGTTGACTTTAGCTACGAAGTCTCGCGGAGCCTCGAGGCCTGCGAGGGCGCAATTTTGGTGGTGGACGCCAGCCAGGGCATCCAGGCACAGACGCTTGCTAATGTATATTTGGCGATGGCGGCCGAGCTGACGATTATCCCAGTTTTAAATAAAATCGATCTGCCGGCAGCTGACGTGGAGCGGGTCAGTGCCGAAGTAATCAGCCTGCTGGGCTGCAAAAAAGAAGATATTTTACTCATTAGTGCCAAAACCGGCATGGGCGTCGATACGGTGCTGGAGTCGGTTGTTAAGCTGGTGCCGTCACCGCGGGGCACCCTCGACGCTTCAACCAGGGCGCTAATTTTTGACAGCTACTATGACGATTACCGCGGGGTTATTTTGTATGTCCGTGTTTTTGACGGCACGATTGCAAAGGGCGACCATATCCATATGATCTCGGCTGACTCGAACGGCTTGGCGCTTGAAGTCGGCAGCCTAAATCCTAACTTGTCACCGTCCAAAGAACTCCACGCCGGCGAAATTGGCTACGTTGTAACCAACCTCAAAAGCACCCGCGAAGCAAAAGTCGGCGACACTGTCACGCTTTCCAAATCTCCTGCAACCCAGGCCTTGCCAGGCTACAAAGACGTCCGGCCATTTGTGTACGCAGGCCTGTTCCCGGACAGCAACGAAAACTACAACGTCCTAAAAGACGCAATCGAAAAGCTATCGCTTAGCGATTCGGCTTTGGTGTACGAACCCGAAAGTTCACCAGTTTTGGGTTTTGGCTTCCGCGTTGGCTTTTTGGGCCTCCTCCACATGGACATCGTTAAGGAGCGTTTGGAACGTGAATATTCACTCGATATTATCATTACCAACCCGTCGACCGATTATCATATCCATCTGTTAAACGGCGAAGAAACAATTATCAAATCCGCCGCCGATCTGCCAGACGTTGCCCGCATCGCCGAGATACGTGAGCCGTGGATCAAAGGCGAAATCGTCGCGCCAAAAGATTATGTTGGTGCGGTGATCCAGCTGATTATTAACAGCCGCGGCTTCCAGAAAAACGTTAGCTATGTCGACGCGCAGTTGGCGCTGGTGAGCTTTGAAGCGCCGCTGGCCAACCTATTGACCGATTTTTATGACCAGCTTAAGAGCATCACTAGCGGCTACGGTTCATTTAACTATGAGCTGGACGATTACCGCGCCGAACAGTTAGTGCGGGTCGACTTTTATGTGGCCGGTGACCGGGTGGACGCGCTGAGCGTTATGGCGCACAAAACCGAAGCCGACCGCTTGGGCCGCGAAACTGTTGAAAAGCTAAAAGAAGTCATTCCGCGCCAAAACTTCCAGGTGGCGCTACAGGCCGGCATTGGCGGCAGATTTATTGCCCGCGCGGACATTTCTGCCTTTAGAAAAGACGTTACGACTGGGCTTTACGGTGGAGACGTCTCACGAAAGAAAAAAGTTTTGGCCAAGCAGAAGAAGGGTAAGGAGCGGATGAAGAGGTTTGGGAAGGTAGATATACCTGCGGATGCATTTACTGTCATGCTAAAACGCGACTAAATTGGTATAATTAGGGTAATGGATAAACAAACATTTATACAAAAAGCTTGGGAGCTTAGCGCGCGTTACACTTGTAGCCCGGAGGTAAAGGCGCATTTGGCGCAGCTGGAGTTGATTGCGACCGTTGGCGCGACTGGTGCCGGCAAAACAACTCTCATGGAAAGCAGCGGTATCCCATATGTGCTGAGCGATGTGACGCGTGAGCCGCGCAGGCAAGAAAAAGACGGTGTCGACTACAACTTCCGGACCGACTACGACAAGCTTTGGGCAGAGCTGGAAAACGGCGAATTTGTCCAATATTATGTTAGCCAAACATTTGAGTTTTATGGCACAAAAGCCACCGCTTATCCTAAAGAGGGTTTTTGCACGCTGGCTTTAATTGCAAGTTTGCTTAATCTTTTTAATAACCTTGGATTTCATAGCATCGTGCCAATATATATCCTGCCGCCCAACTACACCGAGTGGATGCGCCGCGCAGAGAATAACTATGACGGCGAAGTAAAAAAACGCCTGATTGAAGCCAAAGAATCGATAGAATTGGCGTTGAGTGAACCGAGCTATAACTTTTTAGTTAATGACGACCTAAATATGGCGATCAAAGAGTTCCAAAATATTGCCTACGGCAAAGAAAAAGATCCTGCTTACCAAGAACGTGCGCGCGAAGTGGCTATTGACCTGCTGACCAAAATCGAGCTTTAGGCTGCTTGCAACTCTTTAAGATCGCTGATTATTTCGCCGGCATGGCTTTCTGGAGTGACACTTTCGTATGACTTTGCGATTTTGCCTTCTGGATTAATAAGGTAGGTGTTGCGCATTATGCCCATAAATTCGCGGCCCATAAACTTCTTTGGCTGCCATGCGCCAAATGCTTGGATGGTGGTGTGGTCTTGGTCGCTTAAAAGCGTAAAGTTTAGCTTGTGTTTGTCGGCAAATTTTTTGTGTGAGCGGACATTGTCTTTGCTAATCCCCACAACTTCGGCGTTGCCATACTCGGCAATGGCATCACGCGCGTCACGGAAATTGCAGGCTTCTTTGGTACATCCAGGCGTATCGTCTTTGGGGTAAAAATACACCACCAGCCATTTCCCGGTGTAATCTTTTAGGCTGTGCATAGCGCCGTCTTGGTCAGGCAAAGAAAAGTCTGGTGCTTGTTTCATATTCCCAGAATAGCATAAACACTAGTATTACAGGAGTAAATCTGTTATAAATAAGGGTTAATATGGAAACTTCAACACAAAAACCTTTATTGCATTATTTGAGTGATTTTGAGGATATATTAAAGGACTATCGCCCAAGTGAAAAAACGCTTGAGCTGCTTGCCAACCTTCACCTTGTGATCCTGGCTGGTCCAACTGCAGCCGGTCGCAATACGCTTATTAAGCTGCTTACCCAGACTGACCGCTACCACTATGTCGTATCCGATACTACCCGCAAAAAACGCAAGAATGACAATGTCATGGAGCGCGACGGCGCGGAGTACTGGTTTATTAATGAAGAAGAATTTTTAACAGGGCTCAAAGAAGGCAAATACCTTGAAGCCGCTATCATTCACCAACAGCAGGTTTCTGGCGTAAACATAACCCGGCTCGAAGACACCATGAAAACCGGCAAGATTGCAATTAGCGAAATTGAGAATAAAGGAGTTGCCACCTATCACATGTATAAGCCGGATACACTCTGTGTATTTTTACTCCCACCTAGCTTTGAAAAATGGATGCAAAGAATCCGCCGCCGCGGTGATGTGGATACGGCCGAGCTAAGGCGCCGTCTAGAAAGCGCGGTACTCGAAATTAGTGATGCGCTTAAAAAGGATTATTACCAGTTTGTTATTAACCACGAAATCCACGAAGCCGCCCAAGCGGTTGACGAAATTGCCAATGGCCGCGAGCTTGACGGCGAAAAACAGCAGCTCGGCCGCGATCATGCCGAACAGCTTTTGGTCGATGTACAGCTCTTCTTAGCTGCAGCATAGTCGTTATAGTACTAATGTGGGATAATACAGCTTATGGCTACATTAAGACGCTTACGTAAGCGCACCGACAAATATCAGGCCCATGTTGACCGGCCGGCTGTTATTACTGGAAATTTTGAAATGCATTACGAAGATGTTGTGCAGCGGAACCGGTTTATTATTATCGCCTTTGTTTTAACAGGGCTGCTAGCTGTAGCGGCCTTTATTCCTGCAGCAGTTTACCAGTCTACCGCTGATAGCCAGCGGATTATTGTGGAAGCTGAAAATGGTAAAATCACCAACCCGGCGCATGTGACGATTGTTAAGGGCGATACAGCGGCAGGTGGTGACGGCTATATAGAATTCGGAAATTAAACTGGCACTCTTGATTCTCGAGTGCTAAAAGTCTATAATAACCATTATCATGACCGAACGCCAAAAAAGTTTGCTGCTGGCAATTGTCGAAGAATACGCCGAAGTTGCTAGCCCTGTGGGGTCCAGCCTGCTCGCGAAGCTGTTTCATGTCTCTAGTGCCACCATTCGTGCCGAAATGGCCGAGCTTGAGCGCCACGGCTTTATTAGCCAGCCGCACACCAGCGCTGGCCGCGTCCCCACCGACAAAGGCTACCGCTATTATGTTAACCACCTTGCCGAAGCTACGGAAGTTCCAGACGAGCGCCGTGCAGAACGCGCGCTAGCTACCCGTGTGGCTGATGGCGGTTTGCCAGAACGCACCATCCGGAACGCCGTTGATACGCTTGTAAACCTAACGGGCAACCTGGGTTTGGCTACTCTTGGCAACCAGCTCTATATGTCGGGGCTTTCTAACCTATTTGGCCAGCCAGAATTTATGCACCCCGGCCAAGTCCAAGAAGTTGCCCAGCTGCTCGACAACCTTGAGCCATGGCTCCGCGAAGCCGCTCCAAACGACCCACTGAGCGTTTATATTGGACGCGAGAACCCGATTGGCCGCAACAGTGGCTGTACGCTTATTATTTCCAAATTCCGCAGCCCCTACAGCGACCGCAGCTACATTGGCATTCTTGGCCCAACGCGCCAAAGCTACCGCGACGTTATGAGCCTTGTAACGCATGCTGGCAAATCTCTTGAGGAGGCTCTATATGAGTAATGAAAATGGTCCGGTAGTACACCCTGAACATGCTTTACTTGTTGGTGTGGCATCAGACTTATTAGAAGGTACTAAAAAGTATATAACGCCGGAACAATTTATGATTAGAGCCGCCGAACTAGGAATTAATGCAAGCATGGTTGAAATTATATTGGCTCGGGGTGAGGCACGCAGGGCACAATTAGACTCTGAAGCATGGGCACTACGCGATATGGATAGAGAAATAGGGGAGGCGCTGTAATGAGTAAAAAACAGCCAGGTGACATCAGTCAAAAAAGCGAAGAAGTGCAGGTTTTGGAGCAGCAAATTGCTGATTTAACAGATGCTTTGCAGCGTGAACGTGCTGATGCTATGAATGTCCGAAGACGCTCAGAAGAAGAAAAAGCCAAAATGTCTGGTTTTTATAAATCTGCTGTTGTGCGTGAACTTTTGCCGACCATCGACAACTTTGAACGAGCGCTCAAGCACGTGCCAAAGGACCTTGAGAAAAACGACTATATTAAGGGAATCCAAGGAGTTGTTAAGCAGTTTGAAGATGCTCTTGCCAAAATTGGTGTCCAGCGGATTAAAACTGTTGGTGAACTATTTGACCCAAACCTCCACGAAGCCGTCGCAATGGAAGAAGGCGAAGGCGACCAAGAAGTAGTGAGCGAAGAACTACAATCCGGCTACACCCTAGGTGACGAAGTTTTGCGCCACGCGATGGTCAAGGTAACGACCTGATAGCAAATTTTTATGGCAGAAATGGAACCAGAGTTATTCTTGCGAACTATAGATTTAACGTGGGTTACATCTATGCACAGACTACTGGATCTTTTTGAGGCAGATGAAGTTAAGGATGGTGAGGATATCTTAAGAGGAGACTTATTCCATATTGGAATTATTATAAATGAGCCTGAGTATTTAGCTGTTGCCGCAGAAGGAACAAAACAGGACGTAGCCTCACAATTTAGAAAATTTATAGGTTTTATAGAAACAATAATATGTGAATAAAATAAATTGGCACTCTAGGTACTTGAGTGCCAATTTTATTTGTGGTATCATTGTTTTAGCACTCTATTGCTAGCAGTGCTAACAATACGACTCTTAACCAGTTATAAAAAACTCCGGCACCGCCCGGAGACAAAAGGAGAATTAAAAAATGGGTAAAATTATCGGAATCGACCTTGGAACAACTAACTCGGCTATGGCTGTTATGCAGTCTGGTAAAGCTGAAATTATCACAAACTCAGAAGGCGCACGCACAACGCCGAGCGTTGTAGCTGTTAACAAAAACGGCGAACGTTTGGTCGGGCAGCTTGCCCGCCGCCAGCAAGTTACTAACAGCAAAAACACGATTTATGAAGTAAAGCGCCTGATTGGCCGCAACTTTAGCGACAAAGAAGTCCAGCGCGACCTTAAGCTGATGGGCTACGAGATTATTAAGAGCGGCAACTCTGTAAAAGTTAAGATGGGCGACAAAGAATACAGCCCCGAAGAAGTTTCTGCCATGATCTTAAGCAAGCTCAAGGCAGACGCCGAGGGTTTCTTGGGCCAGCCAGTTACCGAAGCGGTAATTACTGTTCCTGCGTACTTTGACGACTCACAGCGCCAGGCAACCAAAGACGCTGGTAAAATCGCGGGCTTGGAAGTAAAGCGTATTATCAACGAACCAACCGCAGCTGCTTTGGCTTACGGTTTGGATAAAGGTAGTAGCAAAGACGAAAAGATTGCTGTTTACGACCTTGGAGGTGGAACCTTTGACGTTTCAATTTTGGAACTTGGCGACGGGGTCTTTGAAGTAAAGAGCACCAACGGCGATACACACCTTGGCGGTGCCGACTTTGACCGTGTTTTAGTTAACTATTTTGCTGACGAATTTAAAAAAGAGCACGGCATCGATATTACCGAAGACAAGCCAGCTATGCAGCGCCTCCGCGACGAAGCAGAAAAGGCCAAGATTGAGCTTTCGACAGCGAATGAAATTAACATCAACCTGCCATTCTTGACTGCGGACGCCGATGGTCCAAAGCACTTCGAGCACAAGCTTACCCGCGCCAAGCTCGAAAGCCTGGTTGGTGATTTGATTACAAAAACAGCAGGCCCATGCGAAAAAGCTTTGAAGGACGCAGGCCTAAAGGCAAGCGACATTGACGCCGTAGTTTTGGTTGGCGGTATGACACGTATGCCAGCCGTCCAAGACCAGGTTAAGAAAATTTTTGGCAAAGACCCGATGAAGGGCGTGAACCCAGACGAAGTTGTCGCCGTTGGCGCAGCTATCCAGGGCGGTGTTTTGCAGGGCGATGTTAAGGATGTTTTGCTTCTTGATGTAACCCCACTTTCTCTCGGAATCGAAACTATGGGTTCCGTCAGCACCAAGCTAATTGAGCGAAACACGACCATCCCTACTTCTAAGAGTGAGACTTTCTCGACCGCAGCTGACAACCAAAACCAGGTGGAAATCCATGTTTTGCAGGGCGAGCGCGAATTTGCCACTGACAACAAATCATTAGGCCGCTTTGTATTAGATGGCATTCCAGCCGCACCGCGCGGTGTGCCGCAGATTGAAGTGACCTTTAACCTCGACGCCAACGGAATCCTAAATGTAACCGCCAAGGACAAGGGTTCCGGCAAAGAGCAGAGCATTACCATCCAGGGAAGTTCTGGCCTTAGCAAAGACGAAGTTGAAAAAATGGCAAAAGATGCTGAAGCGCATGCCGAAGAAGACAAGAAAAAGCGTGAATCTGTTGATGCGCGCAACACTCTTGACAGCGCAGTCTACCAAGCCGAGAAAATGAAGTCCGACAATAAGGACAAAATTTCGGAAGAAGACGCTAAAACTTTGGACGAAGCAATTGAAGCCGCTAAAAAAATAACTGCCGACGAATCTGCCGACAAAGAAGCTTTGGAAGCCGCCAGCAAAGAACTCAGCGAAAAGATCATGCCGATTGGCGCCAAGATGTACGAAAATTCATCGAGCGCGTCTGCTAGCGCCGAAGCATCTGTTGAAACCGATGACGGAGAAAGCGAAAAGAAGGACGATAAAGAAGAGCCAGTAGAAGGTGAAGTTGTCAACGAAAAAGACGATAAAGAAAAGTAGTAATGTCAGACGGATACTGCATACCTATTCCCCCCCAAGCGATGGAGGCAATACGCGATGTTGTCGATATAGCTTTTGATGGGGCAGACTATATACCGGAATCGCCTGAAGATGCAGCTGACCTAGAAATAGTATCGGGCTCATCACGCTTAAAATATTCATACGATCCTGCAGTCGATTCAGTAGTACACGTTATTGATTTTATTGGGCTTATTAGTTTGGATGACCAAGTAATACCAGATCATAGAATCGTTCTTTTCTGGGACAATGGGGATGAATTTGAAGTCGAACTCGAGGAAGGCATTTTGATAGCAGATAATAATAAAGAAGATATTGAAAAAGCTAGAGTTAAAATATTAGCAGGGTTAGCTGCAGTTACCGAAATCATCTAAAATAATAATTTTCAAATTATTCTAGGCAGTTACTGTATTTGTCTATGTAAGCTTTGGCGGTTGTACGGTGGGCGGACAGGCCTTTGCTGACAACAAATTGGTTAACATTTGGCGCAAGGTTTTGAAGTGAATTATATTCGCCGGGGTATTTGTTTTTAAGTGTGGCCGCGTACTTACATAGGGCGGGATAGCTGTCTGCAGAAAGACCCCTGATAAATTCAGTATCTAGCTTAGTTTCGCGCTGCGGGCGCTCGGATATGTTTTTCTGGGTGATAATGCCAACCGGATTCAATAGCGCTGCAATCATCAAGACCCCAGCAACCGCGTACCAGCTAAAACCAAACAAACGCCGGGCAGAAATCTTTTTGTTAACCCAAAACAGTAGCAAAATCGAACCAAGCAAAATGCAGATCAGGCCAAGACGGGCAATAAAGCGTGTCATCGTCCAGCCGTAGGCGCTTTCATATAAACTCAGCCGTTTCCAGGCCGATAGCACCACGATGCCGTTTAAAACAACCAGCACATTCGACAAAATGCGGGCGGTCAAGGTGTGGGCTTTTTCGCGGGTAAAAGCGATGGCGGCGTAGATAACGGCTGATGCCAACATCGTAGCCAGCAGCAGTTCACCGTAACCGCGGCGGGCGTAGTTGGCATAGGTCAAACCGTCTGGCAGTGTCCCGCCGGCAAACAAATATTTGATCTGGATAAGAATAAAGAAGCCAAAAACTGCGGTCAGCGTGCTCAAAATTATGACGGTATCATTACGCGAGAAGTACTTTTTGGCAGGCATAACAAGCTCTTTGGCGGGCGAGTCTTTGCCGGCTAAGGTCAAAAGACCAGCGCCAGCAACCCCAGACCAGAAAATAATCGAGAAAACCCGGGCGAGGTTGTAGTGCGAAAGCCAGTTGCCGATGCTACTAAAAAACGTACCGATAAAACTAAACTGATGCCTAAAAACTGCGTCCGACCCAGAAAACAAACCGATAAAAATTAGCCCAAGAATTACGGCCACAATAATGCCAACATTTATCCTAGTCTTTTTATGGCTCTCAGACCGGTTGTTGAGCAGCCTATACATAAGCTTTGCGTCAGACTTTATAACACCAGGTATGCTCGAAATAAATTCGATAGCCCGGTTAGTAATCCCAAGATTTAAAAAGTTTTCGGCAAACAATGCGCCTGTCATAAGAGTCAGCGAAACTAAAGTAATAACGACCGACCAGGCCTGCACCACCGGCTCAATCCGGACATAAACCAAAAATGAATTTAAAAGCGCAAAACCGCTAAACAAAAGAAACCGCCGCGAAATGTGCCGCTTCATAATTGCAGCCAGCAGCATAATGCCGGTCCAGGCAACAGTCCATACAAAAAAGTTCAGGCCAAAGATGCGTTGGCGGATTAACATGTCGGTCAGAATTCCAATCAGGAGAGAAGAAGTGAAGAAGGTTGCGGAGTCGCGGCGCGTAAACTTCATATCGTACAATCCAGTATAACACCTTTTTATAACATTAAATTTTACAGGGGTCGAAACGGCCAACCGAGAAATTCTACACCTAGCGCGTGAGATATCTCATATCTGAAAAAGCCGCCAATTGCGATACTTGTGAAGTAGTAAAAAGTAAGGAGAATAACACAATGGGAATTATCGCTTGGATCGTGCTAGGTGCTTTAGCAGGTTGGATTGGTTCAATGATTATGGGAACCGACGCAAACCAGGGCGCACTCGGGAACATTATCGTGGGTATCATCGGCGCTTTTATCGGCGGCATGATTATGGGCTTGTTTGGTAAAAACGGCGTCACAGGATTTAACCTCTACAGCGTTGTCGTAGCAGTCGTTGGCGCTTGCATCGCGCTTGGCATCTACCGCGCTGTTAGCGGCCGTGGTCACAATTCAGCTATCTAAGTTAAAAGCTAGCATGCGGGCAAAAACGCGTCCTATAACCAGGGCGCGTTTTTATGAAAAAGTATAACGCTCATGTTGGCACTCATGGGCCGAAAGTGCTAAAATAGACATAATGGATAAGCGTGATTATTACGAAGTACTCGGTGTTAATAAGTCGGCAAGTGCCGATGAGCTTAAAAAAGCTTACCGCAAAGCGGCTATCGAACACCACCCCGATCGCGGCGGCGACGAGACCAAATTTAAAGAAATTAATGAGGCCTACGAAGTCCTAAAAGACGACAAAAAACGCCAGCGCTACGACCAGTTTGGCCATGCCGGTGTCGGCGGCAGTGGCGGCGGCGGTGATCCGTTTGCTGGCTTTGGAGGCCAGGGCGGCCAAAACGTTAACTTTGACTTTGGCGACCTTGGATTTGGCGACATCTTTAGCAGCTTTTTTGGCGGCCAGCAGCGCGGCACACGTGCCCGCAGAGGCCGTGACGTTGAGACCGAGATGGTTATTACGTTCGAAGACGCTGTTTTTGGCACCGAAACCGAGCTGAACATGGTCATGGACATCCCATGCGAACACTGCAAAGGCACCACGGCCGAGCCAGGCCATGAGCTAAAAGCTTGCGGCACCTGTAAAGGTTCCGGCCAGGTGATGAGCGTTACCCGGACTATTTTTGGCAATATCCAGCAAGCCAGCGTCTGCCCAACCTGCCACGGCACCGGCAAAGTCCCGGAAATGGTCTGTAGCGTCTGCAAAGGCAAAGGCACCGAGCACAAAAACCAGGAAGTAACGCTCAAAGTCCCAGCTGGCATTGACGACGGCGCTACCATCCGCCTGCGTGAGCACGGAGAAGCAATTGCCAACGGTCCGCGCGGTGATTTATACGTAAACATCAAGGTCAAGCCGCACAAGCACTTTACGCGCGAAGGCGACCTGATTTTATCCGAGCAGACTATCTCTATGGTCCAAGCCACACTGGGCGACGAAATCGACGTAGCTACAGTGGATGGCGACATTAAAATGAAAATCCCAGCGGGGACGCAGAGCGGCACTGACTTTAAGCTGTCTAACCACGGCGTTCCGCACCTTCGCACCGGTACAAGAGGCGCGCATATCCTGACCATTAATGTTGAAACCCCGCGCGACATTAATAAGACCCAAAGAGAGCTCCTCGAACAGTTTGAAATCGCCTCCGAACACAAGCACGGCCTTTTTGGCCGCAAATAATCCTTTGGCACAGCACTTTTCACGCTTTACAAAGCTAAGCATATGCGTGATAGTTAGGGCTAATTATGCGTAAGCTTCGCTCAAAACTGGGCTCAAAATCAGATGTACAGGCTAGCCAGCAAGGCTTTATTACCCTAGTAATATGCCTAATATTGGTTCTTGCGGCTGTGCTGGCGCTAGTTTACCTAAGAGTCCTAAAAGCCCAGAAATAAACAACCCTAACGGCCACAGTTAATTAAACAGTGTACATAACTGCTCACAGGTGTTATAAAGGAAGAGTTATCAGTTGTTTGATAACCAAAAACTTGACCTTTGACCCTGCCTGAAACTCTTGATATAACACCTAAAAACTATTGCTTTATAACACATAATGTGGTATAATTAAATGATAGGCTCTGTAACGTAACGGAAAGACTGGTAAACCAATGCATAAACTCTCAAACGCGATCCAGTACAACCGCTCGACACAGGTCGGGGCAATTCACGACGACCCCTTTACTTTCTTGCTGCACGACCAGTTTTTTGATGATTTTAAAATTGTAACTGGCGAGCGCCAGGAATGGCTCTACGAACTGCCGCTCAAAGGCAGCATTAGTGATCTTGGCATGGAAACTAATGCCATTGAAGGTGTGTCCCGCCTGGTTAAGCTAAAGAAGTTTGTTGAACTAACTAAAAGCGAGCCAAAGCGCAAGTATTTGCTGTATTCGCCAGTTGATCCGCCTTATAAAGTAAACCCGCTGGCGCTGCTCATGAACTCGCCAACCATCGCGCACGCCTACGAAAACAAGCGTTATTTCCGCGACGAATTTGCCGACCTGATCCGAATGCCAGAATACGAAATTAAGTATATTTCCGAACTCGACAAGGCTGCATCCTACCGCGAACTCCGCGAAGAGCTTGGCACTTCGATGGTGCTTCAGGACGAAGAATCATTTGGTTCACGCGGGACTTACATCGTCCACAATTATGATGAATTTGTAGACGCCGTTAAGCTGCTTAAGAAATTCTCCCAGGGCCGCTCGGTCGTTGTCTCGCGCTACGTTGCCGGACAGACATCAAGCATCCAGGTTTGCATTACCAAGTACGGTATTTTTAGTGGCGGCATCCAGCGCCAGCTCGTGACCAGCAAATATCTTTGCAATCCAAAGCTCGAAGGCACGACAAAGTGGTGCGGCGGTGAAGTTGGCGTGGAATATCCAGACATTGTGCAGCACCAGTCGCGCGAGATCGCTTCGGTAGTCGGTTCGGAGCTTGCCAGCCACGGCTATAAGGGCATCTTTGGGATTGACCTGATCGTAACACCAGAAAACGAAGTCTATGCCATTGAAATCAACGCCCGCCACACCGGTTATTCGCACCTTATTAGTGATATGCAGCTGAACGAAGGCAAGATCCCGTTCTTGCTGTTGCACGCTTTGGAGCTGGGTAACTTTGATTACGAAGTAACAGACACTGACAAACTTCCAAGTGCCGGCCGCTATAAAAAGCCGGTGTCGTTTATGATTTTTAACAACCCGCTTGAAGTGGACTTTGAACTAAAAGAAACAATCCATCCGGGTATTTACCTCTACAAAGACGGCAAGCTCGAATTTGTAAAGCCCGCCTACTCTGTAAGTGATCTAAAAGGCGAAGATATGGTACTGGTTTTGTGCAGGTACAAAAAAGGCGATCTGATTGGTACAGGCAGGCGTATTATCAAAGTTACAAAGTTTGGCAAAATTATGGCCAAAGACGACGACTTAAGCATTAAAACCCAACTTTTAGTCAGTGACATAAAAAAGTCATTCAATCTGCCCAAATAATATTTCTAAAGAATCAAACGGAAAATAAAATGAAAATTGCGCTGCTTGCTAGAACGACTAGCTATAGTAATCAAAGAATTATTGATACCGCCATTAAGCGTGGGCATTCGGCCGAACTGATTGTTTATACTGAGTGCCAGCCCTCTTCTGTAAATGAAAAGCCGGATGTTATATACCACGGCCGTTCGCTTGCAGATTTTGACGCAATTATCCCGCGCGTAATGTCCGGCTCCCCGATAGACGGCGTAACAACGTTAAAAGCTTTTGAGGCAATCGGAACTTTTTCGACGACTTCGTCCAATGGCATAGAACTTTCGCACGATAAAGCCGCCGCATCGCATAAACTTCAGAGCGCAGGTGTTCCGATTCCGCAGACGCTGGATTTGAATAATAAAGATGATCTGGCTTTCCCATTCGTGATTAAAGCGCTCACGGGCACTCAGGGGGATGGCGTTTGGCTTGTAAAAAATATGGCCGAGCTGGACAGCTTGGTGGGTGAATTAAAAAGTTTAAAAAGAGCGTTTTATGCCCAAGAATTTATAGAAGAGTCGGCAGGAAGCGACATCAGGATTTTTGTGATTGATGGAGAGGTGGCGGGAGCGATAAAGCGCCAGGCAAAAGAAGGGGAATTCCGTTCAAACGTTTATCTTGGAGGCAACGCAGACGCAATTGAAGCCACAGCCAAAGAAGAAGAATTGGCGGTAAAAGCATGCGACGCCATGGGGCTTAAGATTGGCGGTGTGGATATTTTACGGTCCAAGCGCGGGCCGCTGGTGATTGAAGTTAATTCGTCGCCAGGTTTCAAAGCTTTGGAGAGTGCAACCGGCATTGATGTGGCCGCCAAAATTGTTGAGTTTGTTGAACATAGCTTTCACGGCTAAAGCGTTTTATGCAGTTCTTGCTGCGCTATACTAAGGCAATGATACGAAAGCTGTGGAACGGCCTGGGTGAAATGAAGCCGCGAAATACCTCCGCGTTGATTTTGATACTAATGCTGGGTGCGGGCGTTATTTTAATCGCCCGCCAGCTGGTGTTTGATAAAAATGCCAGCACGGATGTTTGTATTAAGTATGAGACAGTTACCAACGGTGGCAAATCGACGCCGATCGGCAAAAAACAATGCGTTTTGAGCTTGGAAAAAGTTGATACCGAGGCGGCGCGCGAACATGGTTTGTCGGACCGGCCTTCAATGCCGTCCAGCCACGGAATGCTGTTTGTTTTTGATAATATTGGCCGTCAATGCATATGGATGAAGAACATGCATTTTGACCTGGACATTGCTTGGCTTGATGTACGTGGCAATGTAGTTAAGCTAGAAGAAGGCTTAAAACCCGAGACGTATCCAAATGAATATTGCGCCGATAATACATTTTTTGTAATCGAGGTAAATGCCCATGTCGCCAAGAGCGCTGGGCTTTCGGTGGGTTCACACATAAATCTCTGATCCCGCTCATGCTAGAATAGGGTTAGTATGATCTACGCGCTTATTGTCATTATTGCCATTGTAGTTGCTCTTCAGCTGCTGCTTCGTACCAACACGGCGGTTGTTTTCTTTGCTGTCTGCGCGGGGAGTGTCTTGGTAGCGGCCGCAGGTAAGGACACCGACCTTTTGGCGCACTCTTTGGGAGGCAAGCTGCAGGTTTCTACCAATGTTGCCCAGGCGGCTGTGATGCTGTTTCCGGCTATTATTAGCGCCATATTACTTCGTAAACGCATCAAAAAACCATTGCTTATTATGGCCGTAGTTCCGGCGCTTTGCTCGGCACTTGTTGGCCTGACAATTGTATATCCGTTTTTAAGCGGCTCCTTCCAAAACACCCTGACCGCAAGCACAGGCTGGCCGCTGATTGCCCAGTATTATGAGCTGATTGTTGTCGTTGGGATTGTCTCAAGCCTTTTAGTTCTGGCGCTGACTATTCCAAAGCACCACAAAGATGACCATCACAAAAAGGGCAAACATTAGACTGATTTTTTAGGGCTGGATCTAAATTTTATAATGATTAAAGTATAGAAAAATAATGTCAAAAAGGTAGGGATAAGACTATACCGGGCAGAAATCGCATAGCTTGTATTATTATGATTCAGCCAACTTTGTATTGTAAATGTATGCAACACACTCAAAACTCCAAAAATAAAGCCACCTATGCTTACAAGTAAAAAATTTTCAAACATAGATGCACGGGTGTTTCGATCTTTGCCTGAGGTTAAATAGGCGATAAAAAACATCACAGCAGGACCGACGGTATAGAAACTGGTTTGAAGAATCAGGTTGCTAAGGTGATTAAAGTAATGCAACTGCTGCGCAATAATATAAACATTCACTGCGATCGCGGATAAAAAGCTTGCGATGGCGAGCCAGATAAATAATTTTTGAAGATTTGGCCCAACGACGTAGTTTGCTGAGGATTTTGGTTGTTTCATTTGTTGTAAGCTTAGCACTTGGTGCGTACCTGTCAATAAATTCAGTTTACTTCTAAGTAAGCAAAAACAGGCAAGTGGTCGGAGTATTCAGTATGCAAGATTTTACTCTCGATGAGCTTAATATCTTTGGTCGTAAAAATATAATCAAGCCGCCAACCGAGCGAGTTTGCTTCAAAGCCGTTGTAGCTGAATGGTTTGGTGGTCCAGGTTTTTTGGTCAAGGCTTGGGCTAGCGTTTTGCATGAGGTTAGAAATGGAATCTATGGTGTAGGAACCGGGCAGGGCGTTTAGGTCGGCGGCGAATATGTATGCTTCTGATTTTTGTTTAAGTTCTTTAAGCAGCATGTCGGTTTCTTTCTTTTTGCTCTCGTTTGGTGCAAAATCGTGCGTGTATGACATGTGCGTTGTGCCCACTGTAATGTCATTGCCATTAATATCCAGCACGACTTCTACATATGCCCTGGACTCATCATCATACCCTAGCTTTCCGGTTGACTCCTTCGTCCATGCAAACCGTGAACTTTTTATTGGAAACTTACTAAAAATACCATTTGCTAGAGTTCTGTGTAGACCGTCAGTGTCTTCTATAGGCAGATCTTTATAAAAAAAGTTATAACCAAGTTCGCGGGCTATATATTCTGGGCTATCTTTAACTACCGATGTCGCATAGTTTATTGGAAGTTCTTGCAAACAGATAATATCCGCTGGATTTTCTTTTAAAAATTCGACAATTTTTCTAACGTCTTCTTTGTACCAAATATTCCACTGCAAAACAGAGATGTTCATGGTCCTATTGTAGCAGTCCGTGTACGATATCGTGCCTCCTTAAAAACAAGGAAAAGGTATTATATAAGGGTAAGGGGAATTTAGAATGAAGCAACGAAAACTGGGCGATCTATTGGTATCAGAAATAGGGCTTGGCTGTATGGGCATGAGTGAGTTTTATGGTGGGCGGGACGAAAAGTCGGCGCTCGAAACCATTGCTTACGCGCTGGATCACGGTATTAACTTCTTGGACACTGCCGATATGTACGGGCCGTTTACAAATGAAATGTTGGTCGGCAAGGCAATTAAAGACCGGCGTAATGAGGTTGTGTTGGCGACTAAGTTTGGGAACGAACGCGGGCAAGATGGGTCATTTTTGGGGGTTAACGGAAAACCGGAATACGTAAAGAAATCATGCGAAGATAGTCTGAAGCGTTTGGGAGTTGACCATATTGACCTGTATTACCAACACCGGGTTGATCCAAACGTACCGATCGAGGAAACAATCCAGGCTATGGCGGATTTGGTTAAAGAAGGAAAGGTACGATATATCGGCATGAGCGAGGCTGCTCCCGAGACAATCCGCCGGGCAGCAAAAGTCCATACTATTACAGCCCTGCAAACCGAATACAGTTTGTGGTCACGAGAGCCGGAAGACGAATTGCTGGAGCTGGTGCGTGAGCTTGGAATTGGCTTTGTGGCCTACAGCCCGCTGGGCCGTGGGTTTTTAACTGGGCAGATTAAAACTATTGATGACCTGGAACCAGACGACAGCCGCCGGCGCTGGCCGCGTTTCTTGGGCGAAAACTTTCACAAGAATTTAGACGTGGTGGCCAAAATTCAAGAAATTGCCCACGAAAAAGGCGTAACGGCGGCACAGTTGGCTTTGGCATGGGTGTTGGCCCAGGGCGAAGATATTGTGCCTATTCCTGGCACCAAACATATAAATTATTTAGAAGATAACATTGCCGCTACCGAAATTTCGTTAACCGAAGATGAGCTGGGTGCAATTGATGAAGTAGCGCCCAAAGGTTTTGCAATTGGCCAGCGCTATCCTGACATGTCGACCGTTAACCGGTAGTTTAATCTTAATAAACAAAAATCATCTCAGTGTTAGTAGTAAAATTTAACAGATACATAATAGTAAAAAGCTACTGGTTGCCAAATTCTTTCTTTATTTTACTTGGCAGAGCCTTACGCCATAAACTATTGAAATTCTTTTGGTTCATAAAGCTATTAGTTTTCATTCGATCAATCATCAGAGTGCCATTTAAGTGATCGTATTCATGCTGTAAGATCCTCGCAAACCAACCCTTTGCAGTATAGCTAATAGGTTTACCGTACCGGTCGACGGCATCTATTTTTACTGTTTTAGCTCTAGGCACAGCTGCAACATAGCCGTCTACGCTTAAGCAGCCTTCAAAAAATAATGCTTCTTCCTGCTCAATAACTTCTAATTCAGGGTTAACAAATACTTTTAGCTTCACAGGTTTACGCTCTTGGGACTTAAGAACATCAATGGGTATTTGCTCATGATATTTGGCCAAGTCTTCGACGATTAATATTCTTAATGGTTCTCCAACTTGCGGAGCAGCTAGACCTACACCCGGTGAGTCTCTTAGCGTTTCAATCATTAAATCAATAAGCTGCTGAGTTTCCTTTTTATTAAGCTTATCTATACTAACTTTATTTGAATTATTTCTAAGGACTGGCTGTCCAGTTTGATAGATTTTTAAAAGCATGGCATAAGTATATCAAAAGTAGAGCAGCTGCCCGATATATATTTGTAATTTGCGGTTCTTACTCACGAAAAAAGACCTATCTTGCTATAAGTCTTTTTTCGTGGAGGGCCCGGTGAGACTTGAACTCACGACACCCTGCTTAAAAGGCAGGTGCTCTAACCAGCTGAGCTACGGGCCCACATATAGTGGATTTAATGGAAAAGTACATTGTATTTCGTTAAAAGGCAGGGTCACGTTCCGCGACCCCCGAACTTCGCGATTGAAAACAAGTTTTCATCGGAAGATTCGTTTCCGAACTGCCGCTGGCAGTTCTCACTCTAACCAGCTGAGCTACGGGCCCGCAAATGGACTAGCCATATACGAAATACAGGGGTTATTATCTGTTTTTTTGATAAAAAAGTCAATCTTAAGCTTTTTAGTTATGCGCGATATTTAAAGTCTTGCAATTATAATGTATAATATATGTTGTAACAACAAAAATAAAAATGAAAAAGTATTTAAAAATAGTTAGTAATCATCTGAGGTTATTCTCATTAGGGGCCACGGCTCTTGTATTAATAGTAATTACCTCAGCTCTGGTATATCCGCTATTTGGTAAACATTTAATTTCATCAATGAGCGGTGTCACCGGAAGTGTAATGTCGGTTATTACACAGCAGCAATCGGGTATAAATGGTATACCGGCAGATACGGCAAATACGCCTCCAAAACCTTCAACTGGTTCGGTTGCAGAGAAAAAAGAAACTACGACTACGCCAACTCCGGCAACTGGATCTGGTTCACAGCCGGGAGGCACGACGACTACGCCCGCGCCTTCAACTACGCCTACCCCAACTCCTACACCCACTCCAGCCCCAATTCCAACGCCGGTACCCACTCCAGCCCCAACCGTGACCTGCCCAAGTGGGCAATGCGCACCGTCGGGTGATGTTTCAAGCAGTGGACATACGTGGCACCAAATAGTTAATGAGAATTTCACGAAAGATGCTGCATTAGGATCCTGGGGAAACTCCACCTGCACAACAACTATTAACTATACGGGGGCAAGCGGGACACCGTGGAAGTCGTACCCTTCTTGCTATAAAGATACCTACCAAAGCCGGAAGTATCGTTCAGACCAGGTGCTAAGTGTTCATAATGGGGTATTGGATTTTTGGCTGCATAACGTTGATGGTGTACCTGCCGGAGCTAGCCCTTCTCCAGTTTTGCCTGGCGGCAGTGAATACCAGACATATGGCCGTTATGAAATCCGCTTTAGGACTACAACCTCAAACCTAAGTGAGTTTTACCAGGCCTGGTTGCTTTGGCCGAGCAGTAACTCCAATGGCTCATGCGCCGAAAGTGACTATCCTGAAGGAGCTCTTGGCAATACGACAGTTAGTGCTTTTGCGCATTATTGTGACGGCGGCGGTGCTTCGCATCAAACAGCCATTAGTGGAATCGGCGCGAACCGCACCCAGTGGCATACATACACCCAGGAATGGTCGCCGGGCCAAAGAAAATATTATCTTGATGGCGTACAGGTGGGCAGTTCGACAAGCTTTGTATGGGCAGGGCCTGAACGCTGGCAGTTGCAGACTGAAACCAAGACAACGTGCGACCAAGTGACGCCTTCGACGTGCACGCAAGACGGACATCTGGAAGTTGATTGGGCTGCTGTCTGGTCTTATTAGTTCGAAGTTATAAATAATTTGTTTTGCTCATGCTTTGGATTATAGCCTCAAGGTTTTATTATCTCTGTAATGAAAGCTCAGAGAACATACCGGCGCACGACCAGATTAACAGTATTGTTTGGCACGGTTTTGTTGGGGCTTGGCTGGGCGCGGTTTGCGCCAGCGCTTTCTTTTGTTTACATATGGATCTTAGCGGCTTTGGTACTGCTAAGCTTCCGCAGGGCCCGGCTGTTTTCTTTGTACGCAGTTATAATTTTTGGATTTACGCTTGGTTGGTGTCGCGGCGGGGTGTATATGGCACATGTTCGTGAGCTTGCGGGCCTTAGCAAACGTAGCGTGACAGTAACAGGGACGGTTTTAACAGACGGGGTGTATGGCAAAAACTCGCAGCTGAGTTTTGATGTTGGCAACCTGCATTTGGAGGAGCCGTATCAGAAAAATATTGTTGGCAAAATTGGCGTGTCTGGTTTTGGCGAAAACATGGTCTTTAGAGGTGATCACATTACGGTTACGGGCAAGTTTTATCCGGCGCGCGGCTCGGTTGTGGCGTATTTAAGCTACTCAAATTTTAATATAACCGGGCAGTCGCATTCGGTTGCCTATAGCATCACGCGGCACTTTACGGTGGGGTTGCAAAACACTTTACCGGAACCTTTGGCATCCTTTGCGCTCGGGCTTTTGATTGGGCAGCGCAACACACTGCCAGCGACCATTACGACAATCTTGGCCGCCGTTGGGCTGAGTCATATCATCGCGGTGTCGGGCTATAACCTGACAATTATGATGCGCGCTGGCAAGAAAATTTTTGGACGTTGGTCAAAGTTCCAAACTTTTGTCGGATCGCAAGCATTAATCCTTGGATTTTTATTAGTAACAGGCCTAAGCGCGTCGATCGTCCGCGCGGCAATAATTAGCTCTTTAAGTTTGGGCGCTTGGTATTATGGCCGGACAATAAAACCGCTGCTGTTAATTCTGTTTGCGGCTGCTTTAACAGCGCTGTGGAATCCGCTTTATATATGGTCGGACATCGGCTGGTATTTGTCATTCCTCGCATTCTTTGGCGTTTTAATTTTGGGGCCGCTTGTCCGCCACCGCTTGTTTAGCGGGGAGCCGCGAGGGATTATTGGTGAGCTTATTATGGAAACACTTTCGGCACAGATTATGACGGTGCCGATTATTTTATATATTTTTAAGACTTCCAGCTTTATCGCGCTGCCGGCCAACATTTTGGTCGTGCCGCTAATTCCGCTGGCAATGCTGCTGAGCTTTATCGCCGGGCTGGCCGGGATGTTTATTGCGCCAATTGCCGGCTGGCTGGCGTTCCCGGCGCGTTGGGTGCTGACTTATCTGCTAGAAATGGCGACGATGTTTGCTAGGGTTCCGCATATGAAAATCTCTGTCACAGTGAGCCTTATGGGTATGATTATTATGTACGCGGCAATGGTATTGGTTCTGATCGTGCTCTGGCGTAAAAATCGCAAAAGTGATACTATAACAGATGTAAATCCTGAAACGATCCTACAGAATTAGATGTTAAGCGGTTTTGTGGGCGAGCATAGTTTGGGATGGAGAGCGAGGACTTCGGCGGAAACGTACAGGAAAGTACGTAGCAGCCAAGCCCGGAGCTATCCGCCCAAAATATGCCGCATACAAAGGCGCGCACATAAGGAGAATTATGAGCGGACACTCCAAGTGGTCAACGATTAAAAGAGCCAAAGGCTTAACGGACGCAAAACGCGGCGCGGTATTTACACGCATCGGCAATCAAATCGCGGTTGCAGCCCGCGGCGGCACCGACCCAACCATGAACGCGAGCCTTGCCATGGCAATCGAAAAGGCTAAGGCTGCCAACATGCCGCTGGCAAACATCGAGCGCGCCATAAAGCGCGTGTCCGACAAAGGCGCTGCCCAGCTTATGGAAGTCATGTATGAAGGCTACGGCCCGGGCGGCGTGGCGATTTTGGTGGAGTGCGCAACCGACAACCTAAACCGAACCTATCCAGAAGTTAAGTTTGCGTTTTCAAAACACGGCGGCAGCATCGCCGAAAAAGGCGCCGTGGCCTTCCAGTTTGCCCACCGTGGAATTATCCGTGTAAAAGGCACTGGTGATGACTTAATGCTTAGCGCACTGGACGCAGGGGCTGAGGACGTCCAGGAAGCAGGCGAAGAGTCTATTATCTACACTGACCAAAAAGAACTGGCGAAAGTCCGCGACGCGTTAAAAGCAGCCGGGCTGGAAGTAATCGATGCCGAACTGTCTTATGAACCAACCAACACGATTGAAATCACCGACACTGAAACTGCTGGCAAAATTGAACGTTTAATGGACTCATTAGACGAACTCCAAGACGTTACAGCAACCCACACCAACTTCGACATCGCTGTATAATTTCCAAAGTAGAAACTGTTATAGTGAAGTCATGCGTAAATTAGTAATAATATCTGTTATTTTGGGGCTAGGGATTACTCTCTTCTTTTTTAACTTTTCTAATGACTTTTCTCCAATTCAACCCGTCGCGCCAGATAATGGCCTCGGTATATCGGGAGGTATATGTTTGGGTATAAATTTAAATACTCAACAATATACTAGCGATGTCGTTCGTGTGGATGCCGGTCTGCCGATAAAGGCTCATCTGGTAAGCAATAGTATCGGTAATGTTGATTGTTTGGCAATACAACCAGACCCAGGTGCACTAAACATTTTTAAAAGCGCAGTTAAAACCTGGCAGTTTTATGTGGACTGGTTAATTTGGTCGGTTGCTTCCGTTATCCTTGGCTACGTACTTACAGTGCTGAAAAAGAATATTCAAAAACGACTATGAGAATTATTGGCATTGACCCGGGCACAGGAATATTAGGGTTTGGAATTGTGGACGTGGTTAAGGGCAAGATTAGCTTGGTTGATGCCGGTGTCATACGTACTCCAGTTAAAGAAGATGACGCTGTGCGGCTTTTGACAATTTATGAAGAATTAACAGATATAATTGCTCAGACGAAACCGAGTGAAATGGCTGTTGAAAAACTTTTTTTTAGCCAAAACGTCACGACAGCTATGACTGTCAGCCAAGCGAGGGGAGTTGTGCTTTTGACCGCAATGCAGGCCAAGCTTAAGATTTCTGAATATACACCTGGGCAAATCAAACAGGCCTTAACAGGCTACGGCAAGGCCGAAAAAAAGCAGATCCAGGAAATGGTGCGCGTAATTTTAAAGCTAAAAGTAGTACCGCAGCCAGATGATGCGGCGGATGCATTGGCTACTGCGATCACTCATTCGATGACGCTATCAGTGTAGCACTGGAAATATTACAAAATCTTTTAGCTTGAGCAGGCAATTTCTCTCAAGGTAAGAAGTATGGGATAATAAGCGTACATGATTGCGACTTTAGAGGGTATTGTTTCAGAAAAAATCGGCCAGCAGGCCGTGGTGCTTATTGCCGGCGTTGGTTATGGCGTTTTAACAACGTTAAATAACCTCGACCGAGTCACAACCGGCGAAAAGACCAAGTTTTATATACACGAAAATATTAAAGAAGAAGCGCACGATTTGTTTGGCTTTTTGCTACTCGACGACAAAAAGCTTTTTGAGCAGCTGTTAAGTGTAAAGAATGTGGGCCCGAAAGTTGCCATGAGTGTACTCGACATTGGCAGCGCCAATGACGTCCGGGCGGCTATTGCCAGCGGCGACGTAAAGCGGCTGCAAACTGCAAAAGGCGTTGGCAAGCGGGCGGCAGAACAGATTGTGGTGGAGCTGCGTGACAAAGTCGGACTAATCTCGACAGATTCTGCCGAAGACATTGTGACGCGCGGCGGCATTGATACCCAAGACGAAGCCGCACAGGCGCTGATGAGTCTTGGCTACAGCGAACTTGACGCCATGCTGGCGCTTAAAAATATTGACCCAAGCCAAAGTACCGAAAACCGTGTCAAACAAGCGCTAAAGGGCGGCATATGAAAATACCTTTGAAGACACTTAAAAGTGGTTTTAGTTTGCCGGTATATGGCCTTGGAACTTGGGAAATGGGTGGGCGGATGGAGCCTGACTATAGCAAAGATGAGGCTCAAATCCAAGCAATAAAAAATGCTATTGAGCATGGGATAACCCATATTGATACCGCCGAAATGTACGGCGCAGGGCACGCTGAAGAGCTAATTGCCGAAGCAATTAAGGTCTATGATCGTTCAAAACTTTTTATTACGTCAAAGGTAATAGGCTTTAACCAAAGTTATGAAAATGTTCTCCACTCTTGCGAGGAAAGTCTTAAACGACTCGGCACTGAATACCTTGACCTCTATCTTCTGCATCGTTTTCCTGATCCAGGCCTTGATATAAAAGAAACAATGCGTGCCATGGACAAACTGGTTGCCGATGGCAAAGTAAAACATATTGGCGTTTCTAACTTTACCGTACCGCGCCTTAAGGCTGCACAGGAATGCACAACGAATAAAATTGTTTGCAACCAAGTGCATTACAGTCTTGAGTACCGCGAAATTGTCGAAAAGGGCGTTTTAGAATATTGCCAGGAAAATGATATTTTTATAGTAGCTTGGGGCCCGCTTTCCAAAGGCGCGCTTGAAGATGCGGAAATCTTGCATAAAATGGCCGAAAAGTATCATAAAACGCCTTACCAAGTTGCACTTAACTGGGTGCTGGCTCAGAAAAATGTTATCACCATCCCAAAAACGACTAGCTTAGAACACCTCAAAGAAAACTTAGGTTCTATTGGCTGGGAAATGGATCCGGACGATATAGATAAATTGACCAAAGAATTTCCAAACCAAAAAGTGGTTTCAAACAGAGTGCCGCTTGATTATCCGGCGAGCATGGAGGCATAAATGGCGGTTGAGCGAATTATCACCACAACAACAGACAATGAAGACCCCGAAGAGGTTGAGTTTGAAGTTACGCTGCGGCCGCGCGATTTTGCTAGCTATATTGGGCAGGAACACCTTAAGAAAAACTTAAAACTGGCGATTGATGCCGCTAAAAAGCGCGGTGAACAGCTTGATCACATCTTGCTTTATGGCCCGCCCGGGCTAGGCAAGACGACCATGGCCAGCGTGATTGCCAACGAAATGGGCGCCCAGATCCGCATAACATCAGGCCCCGCAATTGAAAAGGCAGGGGATCTGGCCAGTTTGCTCACCAACCTCCAGGACGGCGACATTTTGTTTATTGACGAGATCCACCGTTTGCACCGTAGCGTAGAGGAAGTGCTCTACAGCGCCATGGAAGACTACAAGATTGATATTATGCTCGGCAAAGGCCCTAGTGCGCGCAGTATGCGTTTGGATGTGCCGAAATTTACTTTAATTGGCGCCACTACACGCACTGGCGCATTGGCCGCTCCGCTTAGAGACCGTTTTGGCATGATGCACCGGCATGAGTTTTATACGCCGGACGAGATTAGCCAGATTATAATGCGTTCTGCCAACATCCTGGACAATAAAATTGCCCCAGAAGCCGCCCAGCTGCTTTCGACCCGCGCCCGCCTGACACCCCGGATTGCCAACCGCCTGCTAAAACGGGTGCGTGACTATGCCGACGTGAATGGCGATGGAATTATTGACGTTGCTACAACCCATCTGGCGCTGGAGCTGTTGGATATTGATGAACTTGGCCTGGATCCGGCCGACAGGCAGCTTTTGACCCATATGATTGATAATTATGGGGAAAACCCGGTGGGGCTTAACACCTTGGCGGCATTAACAGGTGATGAAGCCACAACGATCGAAGATTTTTATGAGCCATATTTGATGCAAATTGGCCTGATCGAACGCACGCCCCGGGGCCGCAAAGCCACAAAAAAGGCCTACAAACACCTTGGTAAAAAGCCGTCTAATGGCCAAGCTAGTCTGATATAATAATCGTATAAATGGTAAAAACATACATGGAACCTGAACAACAACCAATGAGGCCATTAGTGGAAGCTTATCCAGAGGTGGCCGATGACGAAAAAGAACAACTTTATGCCGATGTCCGCCGCCACTGGCTTGGGCGGGCGATTATTATTCTAACAGGTGCCATACTTATTTTGCTGATGCTTGGTTTTGCGCTGTTTTTGCCTTCGCTTACCAGAGGTATACATGTTAGCTTTACTTCGCAACTAAAGGTCATGGTAACGCTTGGATTTATTCTGATGGCCGGACTAATTGCCGTTGGCACCTTTATTACGCTCTGGATCTACAACCAAAGCCGGATTTTAATTACAGATCAAAATGTGATTGAAGTGCGCCAGCTTGGTTTGTTTTCACATAAAGTCGGGCATTTGAATATGATCAACGTCGAAGATGTATCGGTGACAAAAAAAGGAATTTTGCAGACATTTTTCAACTACGGCACCATGACGATTGAAACGGCCGGCGAGGAAGAAAACTTTACCTTCCCAAACACGCCAAACCCAGATTTTTACCGCCGGACGGTTATAAACTGCCACGAGCGGGCAATTGAGCGGATTGGCCGGCTTGGTTCTGCGCAGCGCGTAGAACTTGCCCACGGCGGTTTTTAGAAGTAGGGCTTACATACAGTGCGCATTTTGTCCGAAAAGCTAAGGGTCCCCGCAAAGCCTGCTTTGTGGGGTAGAGTGTGTTCCGATGCTCAATATACCATTCCGTACATCTCCGCTTCGGTACTCGCTTTTCGAACAAACTGCACTACTGTAAGTAATCCCTAGCTCACCAATGCATTAATGCGGGAGATAGAATTTATTCCTGGAATGGGTTGTTGCGGTCAACAAAATATGACTGGATGTCGACGTTTTGCGCCTGCAGGGCTTTGATTTTGGCAATGCTGTCTTGGTCGATTTTAGGCCGGACAACTTTAAGCAAACTTTCGTCTAGTGCGTCCTGGCTTGGTTCGGCTCCGGCCAGGCTGCCGATCCGCCAGATTAAGAAGCCAAATACAATCGCTACAATAACCAAAAATATTGCCACCGAGTCTTTCTTTAAAAAGTTAAGAAATGGCTGGAGTTTTTTGAGTAGGGGTTTAAGTTCTAGTTTCATATTTATCCCTCCTTATGGCCTTATAAAAATATTAAGGGTTAGCGTGAAAGATATGGAATCGGAAGTGTTTTGACCGAGCGGGTTAAGCTGGATGCTGGCTACTTGCATGGCGCGGCGGTTGGATTCGATCTTTTGCAGGAAGCTGATCAGCTGGGCATAGGTAACCTTGTTGTTCTTGTCGTCGGCAAACGGCGTTACGATTGTCTCTATCGAGTATACGCCGTTTAAGCCGGTAACTGGCTTGGCCTGGGTGATGGCTGGTGTTGGAGCAGCTACGGGGGTTGCGGGAGTGGCCGCAGGTGTAGCTCCGGCAACAGGCGCAACAACCGCCCCTAGTGATGAGCTTGGGAACTGGACGGATTTTATGGCAATGCCAGACTGGTTGGCTAACAAGAAAATTTCACGTACGGTGCGGGCTTGGTCTTTGTCCTGCGGTAAAGCGCTGGCAATAATGTCGTTAAGATACGAATACTGCTGAACGTCTTTTTTGGCCGCTTGATATGCGGTTAACTGGGCCTCGACTTCTGAGCTTTGCAGTTTGAGGTCGACGACACTGCTTGAGCGTTTTTGCAGCATTGTATTAGCAAAATAAAGCATTGCCCCGCCACCAACAATACTAAGTGAAAACACGCCGACCATTACGAAGAAAAAGCGCTTTGGACTCATTTTGCAGCTCCTGCCGGGCTAGCTAGCAATGTAACAGCCGCGTCGGCTTTAAACAGGGCACGGATAATTATCTGGCATTTGTAGCGTGAATCCACGGAGCTTGTGCTTGCGGCGGCATTAGCGTCGTTACAGGTAACGCTGATGGTGTCGACCTTATCAAACAGGTTATTTTTTGGATCCTGAAGGTTTACTTGCACCTGGGTAGCGGATTCGTAGTCGACTGCGTTTGCTGTCAGGTCAAGCGCGCCGTTAATTTTGTTGGAAAGCTGTACGCTCCCCAGTGTTGCTCCAGTTGGCATCAGGCCGCCGAGCTGCTGGAGGAGTTTTGAAAATTGGATTTCTTTAGACAATACTTGCACGATAAGCTTGACCCCGCCTGAAAGGTTTTGTGCTTCAGCTTGGATCTTATCAAGTTTTTGGGATTTGATGGTGTCTTGGGTGGCACTAATAGAAGAAGCAAGGTTTTGCTTGGAGTTGTCGATATAAAAGCCGCCTACGACGACAGTTGCTGCCATAGCGACAATTATGACTAGACAGCCAATGGTCCAATGTACCAGGCGTGTGTTGCGGCGGGCGTAGGCAATTGAGGACTTGGCCTCGGGCGGCATAAGGTTTAGGGTGCTCATTTCCAAATTTCCTTTGGATTAAGCAGCGCCGCGCCGGCCACACTTACGTATATTGAGCGGTCGCCTTCATCTGGAACAGGCAGCTTATGCAGGTCAAAATTACCCCAAAAGTTACACATACGGGTTGGGAGGCGCAAAGTATCGGTTAAAAAGTCTGTCAAACCTGGCATATTGGCGCCGCCGCCCATAGTTATTATCTGGCCGATCCTACTTTTTCCTTCGGTACGCTCTTCGTAGTAACGCACGACCCGGCGGATTTCTTTGACAAGCTGGTCGAGCTGGTCGCGCAGGGCTTCTCGGATCTCATCCTGTTTTTTACTTCTACCGAGGCCGTAGTTAATCTTAATGGTATTAGCTTCAGGCAATGTGACTTGCAGGCGGTCTCTAATCTGTTCCGAAAAGTTATCGCCGCCGCCAGGAACCGTTCCGTTTACTACCAAAATTTTGTCATAAATACTAAGATCCACAGAGACCGAGCCCAGGTCTATCAAAATGCTAGGCGTTTGAGCGGTACGGTCGGTAGCTGCAATCAAGCGGCTGGAGGCGGAAATTGTAGTTTCTATTGAACAGACTTCCAGGCCGACAAGTTCAAAGAAGCGTGTATAGGAATCAATAATTTTTTTAGGCACGGCCACCACCAGGACATCGCGCGTGTCTGTCGTCGTGGTGCCCAAGGAATAGTCGATATAAAGATCGTCAAGCGGGATAGGAATATATTGCTCGGCTTCAAACTTTACAGCCTCATCCAGCTCTTTACGGGAAAGCGAAGCGGGCAGGGTCATAACACGTGAATAGGCGTTCGAAGCTGGAATGGTGGCAGCTACACGGCGGGTAGTAATCTTGCCGTTGATATGTTTATCAAAAAGCTCCAGCATCGCTTTGGCAAGACCTTCGTAGTCGGTTATGGCTCCGTTTTCGGTAGCAGTCTCTTCAAAGCGGATAACCCCATAGCCGCTAACGCTTATTTGCTTGCCCTCATGGGTTAATTGCATGACTTTAATACTGTTGGCACCAATGTCCAAACCAAAGAGTGGTTTATCCTTATATAACAGTTTCTGAGTGTTCATCTAATCGGTTCAGGGTGCCCTTCTGTAACCACACGTAAAGTATTGCTATTAGTATAACAAATTGCTTATGTTAGGGGTATATAAAATTTAAAACGGGACCCCATCAAGAAGTCCCGTTTACTAAAGAAAAACGCGCTTTAGTTTAAGCTGTTTTTAACAAATGTGCTAGATCCGTTGAGCGTACCTTCCAAGGTAGCAGTCAAAACGTACTTTGCGCATGTGGTGTCATCTGCTTCGCAGGTGGTACCAGCAGCGTTAGTAACAGCATATGCGTATGCATTTGCAGCCGGTGCTGTGACTAATGCGTTCGAAGAGCCCTTAGGATCTTTAAATGAGTCCGCGTCCAAGCCCTTGAGGTTTGTAGCTACGAACCCGCCAGCAGCCTGGCTGTTCATGTCTGTCAAAGATGGGTAATAACCCTTCTGTGCCCAGAATGCTTCAATTTGACCATGCAATGCCTTAATATCTGTTTCGCGTTCAGTGTCGCGAGCTTTTTGCTGGATGCCGCTAAAGGTTGTGATGACAAGTCCTGCCAAAATACCGATAACAACGATGACGATCAAAAGTTCCACAATCGTGAAACCGCTTTGCTTTTTGTTGAGATTAATCATTTATAATGCCTTTTACATTTTAAAAACCCCCAAGCGTGAATACCTTTTTAGGGGTTCACGCTTGGGGAATAGTATTAAACTTAGCTGTTCAAGCTGTTCTTGACGAACGTGCCAGAACCGTTGAGTGTACCTTCCAGGGTAGCAGTCAAAACGTACTTGGAACAAGTGGTGTCATCTGCTTCGCAGGTGGTACCAGCTGTGTTTGTAACGGCGTATGAGTAAACGCTTGCAGCAGCCGTAGTTGCTAGAGTGCTTACGCTTCCTTTAGGATCCTTAAACGCACCTGCGTCCAAGCCCTTGAGGTTAGTCGATACGAATGAAGCCGTGTTCATGTCTGTCAAAGATGGGTAATAACCCTTCTGTGCCCAGAAAGCTTCAATTTGGCCGTGTAGCGCCTTAATATCTGTTTCGCGTTCAGTGTCGCGAGCTTTTTGTTGAATACCGCTGAAGGTCGTAATGACAAGACCGGCCAAAATACCGATAACGACAATTACGATCAAGAGTTCTACGATTGTAAAACCAGATTGCTTATTTTTTAGTGAAATCATCTAGGGCCCACCCTCCTTGATTTGGTTGAGTTTTAATTATTTTCTTTGACCACCTACTATCCGGGTAGACAGTAAGTATCTGCACATGATTATAAGCATAAGCTCACACTAGTCAACAGTTTTCTCTGGGAAAGCCTTTTTTTATCCACCAATGTTCTTGGAGAGGGAGGCGATCGGACCCATAACCATACCCCATGAAACAGGTTTCATGGGGACCCCAGGGTCAAGTACTTCTTAATTCTATATCTTTTTTGACTGAGTTACAGTCTCTATCGTTTCGGCAAAAAGACCGGGATAAACCCGGATCTTTTTGAAAGATAAAAAGCGGTGAGATTTATCCACCAATGTTTTTAGACAGGGAGGCGATTGGGCCCATAACGCTGGCAGCAATCAGCCCGACGCCGGCGCCCAAAATGATAATCATGATCGGTTCAATAATAGACGCCAGGCTGTCGATGACGGTTGCAACCTCTTCTTCGTAGAAGTCGGCGACGCGCACAAGAATTGTATCGGTCTGTCCCGTCTCTTCACCGATGGCAAGCATCTGTGAAACAATCGGCGGGAAGTTCTTGCTTTTGCTCAGCGGCTCACTTAACTGCTTACCGTTTTTTACCTCTTTGGCGGCTTCAATCAGCTCTTTTTGGATGACTTTATTGCCCACGGCGCCGCCAGTAACTTCCAGCGCATCGAGTACTGTAACGCCAGCTGTCATGAGCGAAGCAAAAGTGCGGGCAAAACGGGCAACCGCAATTTTGATAATAATGTCTTTAAGAACAGGGATCTTTAGCAAAACATAGTGGAACTTATATTTGCCCTTTGGCGTTTTGATATATTTCATCCCAAAGAAAACAAAAATGACCAAAAATACAAAAATAAAGACGCCTTTTTTCTGCATAAAAGCACTAATGTTAAGCATCGCGACAGTGTAGATTGGCAGTTTGGCGTTCGGGCCGCCGAGGTCTAGGATAATTTTGCCGATTTTTGGTAGGACAAACATCGTGATTCCAAAGAATGCGATCACAGTGACGGTAAGGATGACGATCGGGTAGGTCATGGCGCCTTTAACTTTTTTGCGCATGCTTGAGTCTTGTTCCACCTGGGTGGCCAGACGTTTCATAATGTCATCCAAAATACCGCCGGCTTCACCGGCTTTGATCATGTTGATATAAATCTCAGAAAAAACGGTGGGATATTTGCCAAAAGCTTCCCCGAGCGACATACCGCCTTCGACGTCGTGGGAGATGCCGGCAATGACAGTCTGGAAGTATTTGTTGGTGCTCTGGGTTTGCATGGTCGACAGCGCACGTGTCAGCGGCACGCCAGCCGAGATCATGGTGGACATCTGGCGGCTAAAGATAACCAAGTCCTTAAGTTTTACTTTGTTTCCAAAGTTTTTTAATTTTGAGCTAAAACCCTTTTTTTCACTTGCAACTTTTATAGTAACCGGGCGCAGGCCTTGCTTGATAAGCGTGTCGGCCATGGTGTCGCGGCTGGTAGACTCGCCAGCTCCGGTTATCGATTTACCGGCTTTATTAACTGCAGCATATGTAAATTTAGGCATTTAAAATGACCTAGCCTTTTTATGACTTATTATTTTTAGTCCAGTTCGAGGTGCCTGCGAAGCCCGCAAAGGAGGCGTATCTGATAATACGACGACTGACATGGTCTCTTTTTCGCCTGCTAGCGGGCTAAGCCCGCTACACTGCGAAAAAGCCACGATCTCGGACTGGAGCTGGCAACAAAGAAATGGGCAAAAATAATAGGTCATAATTAGCGTTCACTCGTTACTCTTAAAATTTCTTCAATCGAAGTCTGCCCGCGCAAAGCCTTAATAAACCCATCGACCTGCATGGTAATCATGCCTTCTTTTATGGATTCGTCCTGTATAACATCGCTGGTTGCGTTGCCGACAATCAGTTTTTGGATAGTCTGGGTGTTGCCGAGCACTTCATAAATGCCCATCCGGCCTCTGTAGCCGGTGTGGCTGCAGGCGTCGCAGCCTCCATCATGGGCTTTCCAGATCCGGTTAATGCTGTTTTCGGTGGTACTTAGCTCGGCCGTGCTGGCTTTACTAACGGTGGAGGTGTTTGTTTTACCAATCCCGCCTTCCAGCGCTTGCTTCTCAAGCTCATGGATTTGCCCCATACCGCCAGCTTCGTCTAGGTGGAATGCTTCTTGAAGCCGCTTCAATATAACGGCATCAGGCTGGATACTCTCGCGGCAGTCCACACAGAGGCGCCGGACAAGGCGCTGGCCCACTACACAGCGGACAGTGCTGGCAATCAAAAACGCTTCAATGCCCATGTCGAGCAAACGCGGCAGACATGTGGCGGCATTGTTGGTGTGAAGCGTGCTAAACACAAGGTGTCCTGTTAAGGCAGCCTGGACAGCAAGGTCAGCCGTTTCGCCGTCACGGATTTCCCCAACCATGATGACGTTCGGGTCTTGGCGGAGGAGGGCTCTTAGGCCGTTTACGAACGTCATGCCAGCTACAGGGTTAACCTGGGTTTGGTTGGTTCCCGGGATGCGGTATTCAACCGGGTCTTCGACTGTTGAGATGTTAACGCTCGGGTTATTTAGCAGCGACAGCACGCTAAACAGGCTAGTTGATTTGCCAGAACCGGTCGGCCCCGTGACCAGGATCATACCGTGCGGCTGGACGATGGCTTTATTAACGACATTTAGCGAATAGCCCCAGTATCCCAGCTCCTCAAGCGTTAAAGCTTTGCTGGATTCGTTCAAAATACGCATAACCACCTTTTCGCCGTCTACAATCGGCAGCGTTGAGACACGCAGCGCATAGACCTGGCCATTGGCGGCAATCTTAAAACGGCCGTCCTGGGGCGCGCGCTTTTCGTCAATTTTGAGGTTGCTCAAGATTTTGATACGGCTCACCAGGGCATTCATGACTTTTTTGGGCAGCTTGTTGGCTTCTTTTAAAATGCCGTCCACCCGGTAGCGCACCAAAACGTGGCCTTCGCGCGGTTCAATATGAACGTCCGATGCCCCAGCTTTTACGGCGTATTCAATAAGCAAATTAACGGTTTGGGCAATCGGTGAATCCTCGGCAACGTCTTCTTCGCTGACTTCTTCGTCTTCTTCGTCGGTAATTTCATCTGGCGAAATAACTTTGGTAAGCTCACTACTTATATTGCCTCGGTACTGGTCAAGCGACTGCAAAATAGCCTGTTTGGTGGCCATCGAGACTTTGATCTCGTTGCCGAGCTCTTTTTTCAAAAAGTTAACTGCTTGGATATCATCCGGGTCATCCATGGCTAGTAGCTTGGAGCCGTCGGCCTCAACACCGTAGAGCACCACATTATACTGCCGGGCAATACGTTCGGGGATAAGCTTTAGAAGCTCGCGCTTAATTTCTTTGGAATTGAGTTCTATATAAGGAACATCGATTTTGGCGGCGTAAAGCTTGGTCAAGTCTTTTTCACTGATCAGATTTGCTTTTAAAACCGCTTCTTGCAGGGATAGCTTTTCGTTACCAGCCGTATCGTGGGCGGCTTTAATTTGCTCAGCAGTAATTTTTTTACCCTCGAGCAACAACTCCTTCACAAGTGCATCAGAAATACGCATAGTACTTACACTTGATTATAAAGTAAATTATCTTTAATGCATATGCTTAAGGATACTGAAATGTGATATCCGGTAATGACGCTTATGCTAAGACATCTATTTTAAAAACTACAACAATAATTTTTTGGAATGGCCTTGCATTTGCACGGCGCGGTATAATATAACTACTTGCACAGGAATTTTATTATCCAAAAGATTATAAAGATCCTGTACTACAAATAACTTATATATAAAGGGGTATCGCGATGGTAAAAGCACAAGCTGACGCATCAACAACATCAAATCACGACGAGCCAGAAGCTAAGCTCGACGGTAAAGGCAAGGCACTTGGCCTGGCTGTAGAAACTATCGAGAAGCAATTTGGTAAAGGTACAATTATGCGCCTGGGCGAAACATCCCACGCTAATGTCGAAACCTTTCCAACTGGCGCACTAAGCCTAGACCTTGCTCTTGGCGGCGGCATTCCAAAAGGCCGTATCATTGAGGTCTACGGACCTGAATCTTCTGGTAAGACAACTCTAACACTGCACGCAATTGCCGAAGTTCAAAAACGCGGTGGTGTAGCGGCATTCATTGACGCCGAACACGCACTTGATCCTGTATACGCTCAAAAAATTGGTGTTAACCTAGACAACTTGCTTGTTTCACAGCCAGACAACGGCGAACAAGCACTTGAAATTGTTGAAACTTTAGTCCGTTCAAACGCCGTTGACCTGATTGTGGTTGACTCTGTTGCGGCGCTTGTTCCACAGGCCGAAATCGAAGGCGACATGGGCGACAGCCACATGGGTCTCCAGGCACGTCTGATGAGCCAGGCGCTTCGTAAGCTCACCGCTATTATTTCTAAAAGCAAAAGCACCGTTATTTTCATTAACCAGCTTCGTATGAAGATTGGTGTTATGTTTGGCAACCCGGAGACAACCACTGGTGGTAACGCGCTTAAGTTCTATGCCAGCCTCCGTATGGATATCCGACGGATTTCACAAATTAAAGCGGGGGATGCCGTCATTGGCAACCGTACCCGCGTTAAGGTTGTAAAAAACAAGGTTGCGCCGCCTTTTAGAGAAGCTGAGTTCGACATTATGTATAACGAAGGCATTTCAAAAGAAGGCGACGTGCTTGATTTGGCCGTTGCTAAAGAAATCGTTGAAAAAAGCGGCGCCTGGTTTGCTTACAATGACGCAAAAATCGGCCAGGGCCGTGAAGCATCAAAGCAGTACCTCCGCGACAATCCAAAAGTCATGGAAGAGATCGCTAAAAAGGTCATTGAGGCGAACAAGCCGGTTGAAGTTAAAAAGGCCTAAAACAAATGTCTGGACCGGCAGAACTGTGGCAGGCTTACGATGAAAATTGTAAGCCTGTCGCCGGCGTTGGGCTCACAAGAGCCGAGGCGTATGGAGGCAAATTGCACGCCGCATCACAGGTCTGGCTTTGGCGTCACAAGGACAATACGATAGAGGTTTTGTTGCAGCTGAGGGCAAGCGACAAAAGGACCTGGCCAAGCCACTGGGATATTTCAGCAGCTGGGCATATTGACCTTAACGAAACGCCCAGACAAGCTGCAGTACGCGAAACTTTTGAAGAGATTGGCCTTAGTGTTAAAGAAAATGACCTGTCGCCTATGTTTGTGTTTCATGCTGACTATACAGATGAAGGCTCTGGCGCGATAGAAAATGAATGGCAGTTTACTTATGAGCTCAACTTAGTTTTGAATAAACTGTTCAAGTTTGCCGATGGTGAAGTCGCTGAGGTCAAATGGATTTCGCTTGATGACCTAGAAAAGGCTACGCAAGGCAAATTAACCCATGTAAACAAACTTGTACCGCACGGAGATAGCTACTATAGTCAACTCATAAGCTACTTAAAACAAAAATTATGACCGGAACAAACCATGGCATGACGGGGGCGGTAATCGCGCTGCTTGTAAAAGAGCCGGCACTCGCCGTCCCACTAAGCTTTTTAAGCCATTTTGCTTGCGACGCAGTCCCGCATTGGGGCTGGAGCCTTAAACCGGGCGAAAAGTTATTTGGAAAAAGGTTCACGACAATGCTCATTTGCGACTTTATTTTTGCGGTGGTCATAATGATTGTTTTAGGAATCTTATTTCCGTCTCATCGCTGGCTAATTTGGGGCTGTATGATCGCCGCAGCCATCCCGGACTTAATGTGGGCCTACTATCATCTATATCTCGAAAAAATTAAAGCGCAAAAGCCAGTTTATGGAACATTCGGACGTTTTCATAAATGGATACAGTGGTCTGAGACACCGAAGGGTTTGTTTGTGGAAGGGGCGTGGTTCGTAGCGATGGGCGCAATTATTTTAGCTCAGAGGTAGATATATGAAGATCACCAGCATAAAACAACAAGTCAAAAACCCAGAGCGGGCCAGCCTGTTTGTGGACGGCAAATATTCGTTTTCTTTAAGTTTAAACGAACTTGTGACGGAAAAGCTTAAAATAAACCAAGAAATTAATGATGCCGATCTTAAGCGTTTAAAGCAATTGTCCATCGATGGGAAGCTAAAGGGAAGGGCGCTGGAATGGATCCTCAACCGGCCGCGTTCAGCCCGCGAGCTAAAAGATTATTTATACCGTAAAAAAGCCGAACCCGAACAAATTATTGGCCTAGTGGAGGACTTCCAAGCCAGAGGCTATTTAAGCGACATTACATTCGCCAAGTGGCTGATTGATATGCGCCGTCGCGGCGGCAAAAGCGACCGGGCTATTCAGAATGAACTTATGAAAAAAGGCGTTAGCCGCGAGGACATTGCAGAGACTCTTACAAAAGACAGCGAGCAAGAACAAGCCTTGCTCCGCGAAGTAATCGAGAAAAAGCGTAAACTAAGCCGCTATAAAAATGACGAAATGAAACTTAAACAATACCTGTTGCGCCAAGGTTTTGGTTATGACGACATTAAAATAGTGCTATCAGAAGAGTAGCCCGGATTATAAGTTTTAGCTGACGCCTAAGAAAGCGGCTACGGGCGAACCCACCTTTTGGTCAACATCGCGCACCACAATTTGCTTGGGGGTAATCTCGACAATTTGCGTCCGGTCAATGTTTAGCTGGCCGCCGCTGATTGTGCGGTACACCGGCTGGTTTACGTAGAGTTTTTTTATAAAAAACGATGTCATGTCGGTGGCGAAGTCGCTTACTTTGCCAAGTTTGCGGCCGTTGTTGGTCATCGTTGGTTTGCCGATGAGCTGGAAATCAAGATCTAAGATGTCTTTAAGCCGGATTAGCTCGTCCGGTTTGCTCAGGACCTCATAGTCGTCTATCGCCAAACCTTGCGGAACAATGTCGCGCAAATCTTTGATAAGCAGTATCAATTCTTCTTTACTAAAATGGTCGCGGCAGTACCAGCCCTCAATCTTAAGGTTATTGGGGTTAATAATCGGCCGCTCGGCGCGCGCTACCATTCCGCCAGTGCGCAGGCTCATGACCGCTAATCCATCCAGTGCATTCGCAAGCTGTAACATGCTATGCATTATACGATATTTGGCGGCACAAAGCTCGGCCAATACGTTTATGCTAAATAATATATTTTACAAAACTACAACAAAAAAGTATCCAAAAATATTGCATCTGTAAAATCTCTCAGTATAGTAAAAATCAATGAGATTTCTAAGAAGGGTTTTATCGCTTGCAGCTGTTGCAATTATTGCCACTTATGGACTGTTTTCGTTTGGCCACGTGCGGGCTTTAAGCCAAAGCACACCAAGCGCGGCGATTTTGATTGGCCAAATTAAGATCACTAGTAGCAACGGCCAGTTTGTTTCGCTTTATAACAACACGGGCGCCGACATCGACATGAGCACCGTACAGCTGGCCTACTATAACTACTACGACCTGAACAGTACAAAGTTGACCAGTAGCCGCTACATCCCGCTCAGCGGCAAGCTGGCATCACACAACTACTATATGGTCAGCGACGGGGCGATGACGATTTGTTACAAAATGATGGTTAACGCGATGTCGCTTGGTTTTAGCTCAACCGCCGGGACGGTCCAGGTAACGCAAAACGGCCCGTCAAACATATTGGACAGCGTAGCTTGGTCAAAAACCGCCGTCACGACCCCAACAGGAGTGCAGACACTGCCAACATCAACCAGCGGCTTTTTGCAAAGAGCGTGGGTAGCTGGTGTCAGCAAAACCACCAACGACCCATGGATTAGTGTTACGCCGTCGGCAACTGATGCTTGTGATCTCCAAACCCAGATTGCCGCCAGCAGTACGCCGAGTGCGCCCGTTGCCACCGACGCGCCGCAAAAAGTTACGACCGTTGCTCCAACTCCAGACACCACGGCCGCAAACAACCTTGGGCTAGTTGCGCCAGAAATAACTGAGCTACTGCCAAACCCGGCCGCACCGCAAAGCGACGACACTGATGAATTTATTGAGCTGTATAACCCAAACGATTCCGTTTTTAGCTTGTCCGGCTACCAAGTCCAGGTCGGGACGTCATATTCCCGCGGCTATATCTTTAAGTCAGAAACCCTGCAGCCAAAATCCTACACCGCTTTTACAATTGTCGACACCAACTTGCAGCTTTCAAATACCGAAGGCCAAGCGCGGCTGCAAAGCCCGGACGGCACAACCATCAGTGAAACACCCGGCTATGAAAGCGCGCCCGAAGGCCAAAGCTGGAGCATTATTGGTGACAGCTGGCAATGGACCGATACGCCAACCCCAAACGCGGCGAACTTGCCAAGCGCTATTGTACCGGCTGACCCGGCTGCAACCAGCACTGCCGCCAAAACAACAACTGCTAAAAAGACGGCCGCTGCCAAGAAAACGACAGGCAAAGTTGCCGGAGCTAGCACCACTACACCGTCTGCAGATGCTGCGAATCTTAATGACGCGGCACCTTTACATCCGCTTGTGCTTGCCGGGGTGGGTGCTGCCGCGGTAGCATATGCCATATATGAATACCGACGTGACGTGGCAAACCGATTCTTCCAACTCCGCCGATACCTTCGCGGCCGCCGAGCGGCTCGGGCAGAAGTGTAAGGGCGGTGAAATATTTTTGCTAAAAAGCGATATTGGCGGGGGCAAGACGACTTTTGTAAAAGGCCTAGCTAAAGGCCTGGGGTCAAAGGATGTCGTAAACAGCCCGACCTTTATGGTTGAGCGCGTATACGCATGCCGAAACGGGTTGTTATTGCATCACTATGATTTTTATCGTCTGCAAGAGGCCGGGATACTCGCGCGCGAACTCAGTGAAGTAATTAATGACAACAAGGCCGTAATTGCGGTTGAATGGGGCGACATTGTAAGTGGCGTTTTGCCAATCGAACATATTGAAGTAACTATTGAGCGCAAAGCAGATAGTGAAGATGCGCGAGCCATAACTGTTAACTATCCGGAAAAGTTTAATTATTTGTTTAAGGATATCTCATGATTATCTTAACCATCCGTACCGACAAGCCAGAGTCTGAAATTGGCATTTACAGTGACGAGAAACAGATTGCCTACGAAAAATGGGAGGCGCACCGCCAGCTGGCAGAGACTTTGCATAAAAAAATCCAAGCGCTGCTTAAACAGCATGGCAAAAGCTGGCAGGACATCGAGGGCGTGGTCGTCTATGAAGGCCCCGGTTCCTTTACCGGCCTCAGGATTGGGATAAGCGTTGCCAACGCGCTAAGTTATAGCTTAAAAATACCTATCATTGGCAGCCAAGGCGACCACTGGGTTAAAGATGGGCTGGAGCTAGTCATGGCTAAAAACAATCATCTTCCTGTTTTGCCATTTTATGGAGCTGATGCAAACATTACAACGCCTAGAAAATAAAGCTTTTATATATTTTCAATAAGTTATTTTTGTATGTGTTTTGTGATATATTTAATACAGGATTGTGTGAGACAAAAGGAAAAATCCTAACTTAAACGTAATTTTTTATATCGGTTACTGACGAAATTTTTCAGGCTAAAGAAGTGATAGTGATCGCCTGATATCAGGACCTTGGGGCCGGTAGGGAGGTGTTATATGTTGCCATTAACCATTGTTTTAACATTGGTCGGGCTCGGTGCTGGTTTTGGTGGAAGTACAGTTTATACAAAAAAGAAGATGGGCTCTGTTGAAGAGGCCGCGGAAAAAGAGTTAAAAAAGGCCAAAAAAGAAGCCGAAGAACGCTTAAGTAAGGCCCGCGCCGAAGCAGCCGAAATTTCGGAACAGGCACGCAAAGACGAACAAACCCGCCGCCGCGAAGTTAAAGAAATTGAAGCCCGTTTACTGGGCCGAGAAGAATCTATCGACAAAAAGCTGGACACTCTCGACAAGCGCGCCGAAAATATGCGCAAGGCTGAAGCAGAAGCCGAGGAACTTAAAGACGAAATCCGTGCCATCCGGACAAAACAGCAAGACAAGCTAGAAAAGATCGCCAAGCTGACAAAAGAAGAAGCCGCTGACAAACTTATGAAAATGACCGAGCGCGACATCCGTGGCGACTTGCTGGGATTGATTAACAAGCTTCAAAACGAAGCCAAAGAAACTGCCGAAGACCAAGCTGCTGTCATCATCACCGAAGCTATGGAACGCATGGCTAGCGAGGTAACTTCTGAGCGCACCGTAACGGCCGTGAAGCTTGAAGACGAAGAAATGAAAGGACGCATTATCGGCAAAGAAGGCCGCAACATCCAGGCGCTCCAGCGTGCGACAGGCGTCGACATTATGGTAGACGATACGCCGGGCATGATTATCTTAAGCAGCTTTGACCCAATCCGCCGCGAAACCGCCCGGATCGCACTTGAAATGCTTTTGAAGGACGGCCGTGTTCACCCAGGACGAATCGAAGAAGTTGTTGAAAAAGCCCAAGTCCAGGTCCAAAAAGAAGTTTTACACGCAGCTGAAGACGCTGCCCGTGAGGTGGGCGTGGTTGGAATCCCGAAAGAAATTTTGCAGCTGCTTGGCGAGCTAAAATACCGCACCAGCTACGGTCAGAACGTGCTTAAGCATTCCACCGAAATGGCTCACATCGCCGGCGTCATTGCCGAGCAGCTTGGCGCGAATGTTAAGACCGCTAAATACGCCGCATTAGTACATGACCTTGGCAAGGCTCTGACACACAAGATGGAAGGCAAGCATCACCACATCTCTGGTGAAATGTTGCGCAAATACGGCGCTCCAGAAGAAGTCGCTTTGGCCGCCGAGCAGCACCACGATGATGTTGAAGCAACTTCAGTAGAAGCCTTGATTGTCCGTGTTGTTGACGCAATCAGCGCGTCCCGCCCAGGTGCCCGCAACATCTCGGCCGAAAACTTTGGCGAACGCATGCGTGATCTAGAAAACGTCGCCTTAGCTTTCCCGGGTATCGAAAAGGCCTACGCAATTTCTGCCGGCCGTGAAGTGCGAGTATTCGTCCGTCCGCAAGACATCGATGATCTTAGCGCCATCAAGCTGGCACGTGACATTGCCAACAAGATCGAAAGTACTATGCAGTACCCTGGCACCATCAAGGTAAACGTCATCCGCGAAACCCGCGCCATCGAATTCGCGAAGTAGAAAGTAGCTTAATGATAACTATTTGGTTTGAGCCGCATGCCACGACCGCCGATAATGAAGCTAAACGGGCGAGCGGTTGGAATGATGTTGACCTGTCGGAAAAGGGTTACAGAGATGCGCTTGAGATAGTCGAGCGCTGCAAGAGCCGAGGCATAGAGATAATCTTTACGTCTGATTTGCAGCGAGCCGTTAAGACTGCTATTCCTGCCGCTAGCCAACATAATTTACCAGTCTATCCAGACAATAGGCTGCGCGAATGCGATTACGGCGACTTTACGCTTAAGGATAAAGAATTGGTTGAGACAGAGCGCTCAAAGCGCCTAAGCGAACCTTTCCCGAGTGGCGAGAGTTATAACCAATGTATGAAACGTATGGCCTCGTTTTTAGATTACTTAAAGGCAAACTTTGACGGCAAAACGGTTATGATAATCGGCCACCGGGCAACACACTTTGGGCTGGATCATATTATTAACAAAGAGCCGCTTATTGACTGCGTCTCAAAACACTTTACCCACCAACCGGGCTGGAAGTACGAGTTTTAATATGCAGCAAGAAATTGAAGCCAAATTTTTAAATACAAATCACGAGGCAATGCGAGCCATGCTTAAAGAAGCTGGCGCTATTTGCGAACATCCAATGCGTATAATGCGCCGGGTGCATTTTGATTTTCCCGATGGGCGTTTTCAAAATAATGGCCATCCTAAACGGTTACGTGTACGCGATGAGGGCGACAAATTTACGGTTACTTTCAAAGCAAAAAACAAAACTAATTACGTGGGCGAAATAGAAACGACCGTTGGCTCTTATGACAATATGATCGCAATCTTTAAAGCTATTGGGCTTATTGATTTTAGTTATCAGGAGTCAAAACGGGAAACTTGGATAATAAATAATGTCGAAGTTGTATTAGATGAGTGGCCATGGCTAAACCCGTATATGGAAATCGAAGGCGCGGATGAAGCATCGATCCAAGCAGTTGCAAAAATACTTGGACTTGATTGGGTTGATGCAAAGTTTGGCAGTGTAGATATAGTATATATGGACCAGTATAAGGGCATGAAAGACAGTGATTCCGTTGGTGATCTGCCGGAAGTGAAGTTTGATATACCGCTGCCAAAATATTTTAAAGATAGGTTGAATGCATGAGAATTTTATATATTGGCGACGTAATGGGCGAAGCAGGGATCGAAACAGTTGAAAAAGTTTTGCCCGGACTTGTTAATGAAAAAGATGTAGATTTTGTTATTGCCCAGGCCGAGAATGTTTCGGAAGGCAAAGGCCTAACTGTTGCTGATTACGAAAGGCTCAAAAGGGCAGGGGTGCAGGCCTTCACCGGCGGCAACTGGACAATGCACTTGGACGAAACCCATGAGCTGCTTGAGGGCGAGGAACACGCCGTAACACGACCGGCAAACTATCCAGACGGCACAGCAGGGAAGCGCTACAAGATTGCCGAAACTAGCCAGGGCAAAGTGTTGCTCATCAGCCTGCTGGGCAGTATTGTAGGCAAAGACGCTGACAAGCCAACCGACAATCCCCTTGCCTCTGTTGACGGCATACTTAACATGTTAAGCATAAGCGACTTTACCACTGTTATTGTTAATTTTCATGGTGATTTTAGCAGCGAAAAAGTGGTAATTGGCCACTATCTGGACGGCCGCGTTACGGCCGTTATTGGCGATCATTGGCATGTGCCAACGGCCGATGCGCGGGTGTTAAAAGGCGGCACGGCTCACATAACCGATGTCGGCATGGTAGGCTCTTTGGACAGTTCCTTGGGAGTAAAGTTTGAAAGCGTACTTCCCCGCTGGCGCGACGGGATCCAAACCCGTAACGTGCTGGAAACAGAAGGCGCCATGCAGTTTAATGCCGTTTTAGTCGAAACCAACCCCGAAACAAACCGCGCAAAATCAATCGAACAAATCCGAATTATTATTTAGCTAAAACTTAGATGCAGGCGAGTCACGTTGGCTTAAAAAACACGTTCGCGCCGACCTAAGCATATTTCGTCTGGGTGACTGTGGCCGCTTCGGCCAGCCAAACGCCACGGGCGAGCCCTTAGGCTCCCCGTAGAGAGTGTCATTCAGATGGAATATGCTTAGGTCGGCCCAAGAAGTGTCTATAGTTCGCTTTTGCCGCGGAAACCAAAGCCAGCAATAATAACGCTCATAAACATATTTATAATCACCACGCGCACCAGCGGCAGGTGGCTATCTATGGCTAGTAGACCGGCGCTGCCAAGCCAAATAATGCCAATGACTCCTGCGGTGTACGGGTATTTAATAAATAGTAAAAAGTCTTTCATGATGTTTGAACTTCCTCTTCTGGTTCCACTGCGGGGACAACCTTATTAAAACGAATTTTATCAGAAAGCTGCCTAAAAAGCATCGGGTCGCGGGCGGCAACACGCTCTAGCCAGTTGGCCACAGTTTCGATCGCGTCGCCAATACTAACGGTTTCTTTGCTGTCTTGGATAACTTCGGGGTATAGCCGGCGGATGTCTTTGACGGAATGATCTATTACCGAAGGCATAACTTTTGCGTAGAGGCCTAGGCTGCCGAGCATAGACGTAAACGTCTGGGTGGCACGCAAAATTTCAGTGGCCTCAAGCTTCATGACCAGGCCAAAACGGTTGCCCTTGTTGACCATTTTGTTAATAATCACCAGCACGCTTGAGTCGTTTTTAAAATCGGCATTAATAATGTCGCTGCCGGTTGCCTGCTGGAAAACGTCACCGGCAATTTTACTTACGTCTTTTACATAATCACGGTCGTCGTTTTTGCCGATGTAGTCGCCGAGGCGTTTTAATGAACGGTATAGGTCGCTCACAAAAAACCGCATGCTGTGTTCGAACAGGCCAATTGCTGTTTGAGACCCTTTAAAGACTTTGTCATAACTTTCGAACAGGCCGAACAATCCGCTTTTGTCCTCTGGCGCCTGGGCGCTAATGCCAAAATCAATCATGCCGACTTTGTTGTTGCGCATCAAGCGTATGTTGCCAGGATGCGGGTCGCCCTGGATGCGGCGAAGCCTAAATACTGACATTACTGATTCATACCCCAAATTTTGCAGCTGCGTGATCAGGTCGGAGCCAAGCTGTTCTTTGACGTATACGGCCGGGTCAACACCTTGTTCGTGCATGCGTATAATTTGCGCCACCGAAATGCCATCAACATAATCCTGGACGATAATATTGTTTGTGCATAAATCTAGATAAGTCTTTGGGATAACAATCGTGTTGTGGCCTTTGTAGGCTTCATGCAGCTCGTTAGCAAACTCGGCTTCGTGTTTGTAGTCGGTCTCGCGCAGGGTCGCAGCACTAAAGTCTTTAAGCGCGTCACCAATCTGCATGTTCATGTTTTTATTAAGCTTAACCATAAAGGTTTTTGAAAACGTTGTGAGCAGCTTTAGGTCATATTTAAGCAGCTCGCGAACCATTGGCCTAAGCACCTTTACGATAATTGGTTCGCCGGTCCGCAGCTGGCCGTAATAAACCTGGCCAAAACTTCCGGCGGCAAAAGGCATAGGCTGGATCATGGCAATTTGTGAAAGCTTATCTTTTGGCAGTTCGTTTTGCAAAAACTTCATAATGTCGATCGGTTCGCTGTCGAGGTTTTCAAAAATATTCAGCTTTTCTGGATTGTGCCATTTGCGCATAATTTGCGAGCGGAGCAGGACGCCCTGGAGAAACTTTACATAGACGCCGCCAAGGGACATAAACTCTTCACATATCAGGCCATAAAGCTGTTCGTCTTGTTTTTTCTTATGGAGATAATACGACCGGGTAATCAAAGAAGCCAGGCGCCGCGTGCGGTTGCGCTTGATGGCGGCGATGGTTTTAGCGTGCGTTGACCGCGTTGTAGATTTTTTAGCTTTAGTACTCATATGCTACTTCTTGGCAAAGCCAATTAAAAACAAAGTTAGGGTGCTGGCCATCACGGCAAGATACAGGTCAAAAATCTCGTTGGTGTTGTTGCGGGTAAAAGCCATAAATATGACTGCTATCCAGATGAAGAGAATCGTAAAGAAGATAGAGATATATTTCATCCCTATAATTATACAATTTCCGGTGTTAATTATCCAGCGGTCTCTGTAAAAAACGGCCTATTTACATCATCCCAAGCTTAGCTAACTCTCTGATTCTGGGTTTATCAATTCTTGCCTGCAATTTAAATAGTCCATCTTTTATGATGGACTTTTTAAATGGTCGGGGTGATAGGATTCGAACCTACGACCTGACGGTCCCAAACCGCCCGCGCTAGCCAGCTGCGCCACACCCCGATCCACGGTATATTAACAGATTAAACAGCGAATTAACAGTAGATTATTCTTATAAGCTTGTAAGTAGATTAGGATCCTGTTGCACTTCAATAAGCACTTGTTTAAGCAATAAATCTAATTTCTGATATACGGCCTTATCTACAAACCTAATCTTGCATGTTCCTTTACTTTTGCCTATCTTCTTGCCGGTAGGTCTTACAATTGTTTTTTGGAACTTATCCAACGAAATATTGGTAAGTTCGGACCAAAACTCTTCCAATATAACCTGGTCATCTCCTAGGTGGATTTGTAGTTGAAGGCGAATACGATCTTCGTCAACTTTAAGATCATAGCGCAGAAAGTCTAGAAATATTTTTATTATAAGCGGGTTAGTATTTGTGATTTCTACGGGATAACTCCATGTATTTTTCCATCTTATATCCCTTCGGGATTTAGATCCTTCTCCCCACCAGAGTATTATTGCAACTATTTCTCGTGAAGTTAAATTCATAGAGTAATTATAACACGCGGCGTATAGCGTGTGTAATTTATAATATTCAAACCTTGAACTGGGCGTATAATGCCATTCAGTGATTAATGCGATTTTAGCTACTGTAGTCGTTCTGCTGATTTTATTCAGTTCTGAATATTTATGGCGTACAAAACGCTTGGAAGGCGAAACCGCCCGGAAATTCATACATATTCTTGCTGGCAGCATCGCGGCCGCGTTACCGTTTTGGCTAAGTTACAACTGGATTGCATTTTGCAGCGTTGGCGTCATCTGTCTGAGTCTAATCAACAGCCATTATCATTTTTTTAAAGCCGGCCTGAGCATCAAGCGTAAGACATACGGCGATTTTCTGTTTGCTGGCGGCATACTCATCTGCGCGCTAATTCATCCTGCGCCTTGGCTGTTTACTATCGCCATTTTACACGTTTCATTGTGTGATGGATTGGCGGCTTTAATTGGCCTGCGTTTTAGCAAAAAGTTTTACAAAGTTCTGGGGCACAATAAGTCAGTTTTAGGAACTGCTACGTTTGCCTTAATCTCACTAATAATCCTGCTAGCTGCTATTGATCTAAACAACGTTGGCAGTACTTACCGTCTTTTGCCGGCACTCATCACCATACCGCTAGTTACTGCAGCATTAGAAAACGTCAGCGGCTTAGGAACCGACAATATTACCGTGCCGCTTTCTGTGTTGGGGATGTTGGCTATTTTCCGCTTTTAGATTTTTTGAAGCTGCCGTGGGCGCGTAGGGCAATGAATATTACCGAGACATCAACACCTTCTTGCAAGATTGCGCCCATAACTGGCTTAAATTTGCCGGTAAAGAAAATCAGCTGGAGCACAATGCTGAGCCCGATGCCAATCAAAATGGCCTGCTTGGCAATGCTGAAAGTGTTTTTGGCAATCTCTACAGCCTTGGTTACCTTACCAATATCGTCGAGCATAATCACCACGTCGGCCGATTCGCTAGCTGCTGTAGAACCACGGGCGCCAAGCGCGATGCCAACATCGGATGCAGTCAGCACGGGCGCGTCATTAACGCCGTCTCCAACAAAGGCGACCGGGCGCGGTGAAACTTCTTCAAGCGCACGGACTTTGTCGGCCGGCAATGCCTCGCTAATGACGTCAGTAATCGAAAGTTGTTTAGCGACGCTAACCGCAGCGGACTTGTTGTCGCCGGTTACCATCAAAAACTTTTTGATACCAAGCTGGCGCAGGCGGTCTAGCATTGGTTTGCTCTCGGCACGGATTTCGTCGCTAAAGCTTATGTAGCCGGCCAGCTTGCCGCTAATAGCCACAAAAGTAACAGTGGTTTTAAGGTCGCTTGAAAAATCTTTAGGAAATTCTACTTTATGTTCTTTGAGGTGCTGGAGCTTGCCGACGATAACATCCTGTTTGCCGACTTTGCCGTTTAGCCCGTGCCCATGATGCTCATGGATTTGTTTTGCTTTCACAACGTGCAAGCGTTTTTTCTCCGCAGCAGCAACGATTGCCTGGGCTAAAATGTGCGTGGATGACTGCTCCAGTGAAGCGGCGCTGCTTAAAACTTCATCCTTAGAAAACGGCTTGAGGGCTGTAACTTCACCAACAACTGGGGTACCGTGCGTAAGCGTACCTGTCTTGTCGAATGCCATGGTTTTTACTTCGGCAAGGCGTTCCAGTGCCGAACCGGTCTTGATGATAATCCCGTGTTTTGCGGCCCGGCTCATGCCGCTAATAAGTGCGATTGGCGCTGCCAAAAGCAGCGGGCAAGGAGTGGCGACAACTATAACTTCCAGGAATCTTAGGGCGTGGCCGCTTAGGGCCCAAGCTGTCCCGGCAATCGCGAAAGAGATGACGGTAAAGGGAATTGCGTAGCGGTCCGTCAGACGGACAAAAGGCGACTGGGTGCTGGAAGCGCTTTTAACGAGCTTAATAATCTGCTCGTACTGGCTGTCTTCGGCGGTATGGCTGGCGCGGATGGTGATGGCACCTTCAATGTTTAGCGCGCCGCTCAGCAGCTGGTCACCAACGGCTTTGCTGACAGGCAAACTTTCGCCTGTTAAACTTGACTCGTCCAAAGAGCTTTCGCCCTCTAAAATAACGCCATCCACCGGCACGATCTCGCCGGGCTTGATAATAACTTTGTCGCCAACATGGACTTGCGAAATGGCGATGTCGATTACTTTACGGCCGCGAAGCACGTGGGCTTCTTTCGGAGCCCGGCTTAGGAGCGAATCCAACTCAATGCGAGCCCGTTTTTCGGCGTAATCTTCTAATGATTCGCCGCCGGTTAACATAAATACAATAATAATGCCCGTCCAGAATTCGTGCAAAATAACAGAGGTGATAATGGCAGTGGCCGCCAAAATATCAATCCCATATTTGCCGTCGCGGAGGTCTTGGACCATGCCATATAAAAGCGGCACAGTGCTAATTGCGGCCGTAATGGCTAGGATCCAGTGCGCAATAACGTCTTTGCCACCAAGGTCGAGCCCCAAGCTAATTAAAACTGCAATTAATACGAAACCAAACTGCTTGTAATCACGGAAAAAACGAGCCACTTTTTTTAACATTTTTAACCTCTTTCTTAACTATATTATAGCAGAAAATAGGGTTAACTTCTTTTGCCAAGTATACTAAAAGCATATGAAACATCTTCTTAAGGTCGGGCAGGCTGCACCCGACTTTACCGTGCAGGATGTTATGGGCAAAAAGTTCACACTCAGTAAACAGCGTCCAAAATCCACGCTGATCGTTTTCCTGCGCTACTCAGGCTGCCCATGGTGCAACCTGGCATTGCACCGGCTGACCATGGAGTATCCGCTTTTGAAGAAGAATAACTGCGAAGTCATTGCATTTATCCAGTCCACTCCAGAAAACGTCAAAGAAAATATTTATAAACGGCATGCCCGCAAACCGCCTTTTTCGATTATTGCCGACCAACAAAAAGTGACTTATAAAAAATACGGCGTGGAAAATTCGGTCATTGCGGCTGCCCGGAGCATTACGAAGATACCTTACTGGTTACAGGCCGTTCGTGAACACGGTTACAACCAAACTACAATCGACGGCGATTTATTTTTAGTCCCGGCCATGTTCTTGGTGTCTGGTCATAGCAGCAAAATCTTGCTGGCTTCATACAGCAGCAGTTTTTATGACCATGAAACTTTTAGCGCTGTTTATAGCAAGCTCGGTTTTGTAGACTAGGCTTTAACTGGCAAAGTCATTGGCATCAGTTTTTTGCCAATTTTTTAATATGTGGTCCAAAACATATAGGGCTACTTCCTTCACATTTTCCGGGACAAGATCGTTTTTCGCATTCAGTAATTCTCTTTTGGTGAATAGCCGGATGTCCTTGGACTCGTCGTCTTCAATTTTATGGTGCGGCGCCTCCTTGGTAACAAAAGCAAAGGCAGTATCGGTATGATAATGGTCCAAGTCTCCATACTTGAAAGTCGCTAAGGCAAGCGGATATGGGTGAATAACCGAATTACTAACTTTGGCTAGCGAATTTGCGGGCTGAAGCAAACTAAGCTGTGAAATATTGTAGCCAGCCTCTTCTTTTATTTCGTGGATGATCGTCTGCCAAGGAGTTTCATGCAGCTCAACATGCCCGCCAAACTGCATATATTTTTTGAGTTTTTTATGCATGTGGAGCATGATCGACGGATCCACGTTGTCGAGTCTGACGATGTAGGCGCTTGCTGTTAGGTCGTGCTGGCCAGGTTTTGTGTGGATGTGGGGCATGAAGTTATGATAACAAAAAAGCCGGTCATTGTGACCGACTCTTTATATGGGGTGCCTAAAGGGATTTGAACCCTCGATCTTCGGTACCACAAACCGACGCTTTAAACCGCTAAGCTACAGGCACCAAAAAGCCTTCAGCCTCTCTCTTATCGTGGTGAACAAGATAGTGACAATTATGACATAACCACATCAGATTAGAAAGGTCATTATTCCATCTATTTTTATCTTTATGATGAACAGCGAGAACGCGCTTGTCAGTAATCGTGCACTTGCCGCAAGCTTGTTTTAAGCTGCTGCGTAGTAGTGCAACTCTATACGAAGACTTACCTCCCGTCCAGTTACTGTGTTTATCTCCAGAATACTGAGTGTTTCTCCAAATGGTTTGGCAAGATTTTGAACAGAAAAATTTGCTGCTAACTGACCTTTGCTGATCTCTTAGATTTTTATATGTCGGCTTTTTGCAAATAAAACAGTCTATCATATTTCCTGTCTTTTTTGACGAAGACTGGCACAATTTAGAGCAATATTTGCCCCAGCCCTTTTTTATATGACTTGGTTTTGCATAGAAGTTTGCTTTACAGAATTGGCAGCTGTTTATTGGCATGAGTCTAGTATTAAAAAATAGACAGGATATGTCAATGAGAGCGTCTGTGAAATAACACAAACCATCTCTCTAACTAACGGGCTGTATACCGACGCCTAAAATATGGTTATAAACCTAAGTTTAGGCAGATTATGCTGGGCACTATTTACACATGGGTTATAATAATGCCTGCATACTCCGTAAAAAGGACAAGAGATGAAGCGCAACAAACTTACTATCTATTTCTTCCTAGCTTTAACGCTGCTGTACGTAGCAATAGTAATGTTTTCGCCGGCTGACCCAAGCGCGACGGCAAAATATCACATTGACCAATCTCAAATCCGTCTTCTTACCCTAACCATCGTCGTGCCTTTGGTTGTTATATGGCTGACAGCTTTATATGGCTCTGTCAGGATTCATGACTACTCAAAAGTAATTAAAGACACCAAAGAAGGTATTGCATTCAAGCTTGTCTCAAGAGGGCTTTTATTTATTGCCTTTAGTTTGCCAGCCAATGCGGTATTTGGAGCGGTTCTTAGTTATTTTACCGTAAAAAACCCTAATTTTCAGAGTACGGCAACTATTTTAAGAAATTATTTTAACATTATTTTACCGGCTGCCGGCCTACTGACAATTAACAAAGGCGCATCGGCGCTAATTAGCACGCTTAGAAAAATCCGCCCGGTAACTTGGCCGCCACTAACGCTGCCGGGGATTATTATCGCTTCAAGCGTTTATACCTGGCTAATCACCACGCGACCATTTAGCGCGGCAGGGGATACAGGATACTATTTGCCAAACTGGATAATTCTCGCGACGCTGTCTATACCGTATTTGTATATATGGTGCCGGGGGATCTTGGCCGCCGTTAAGTTCTTTGTATACAAGCAAAACATCCGCGGTGTCATCTACAAAAAGTCTCTGGGGCTGTTGGCGACCGGCATTGCGACAATTATTATTCTGTCAGTCGCGTCGCAGATTCTTATAACGCTTAGCGCCCGGCTGAACCGCTTAAACCTAACGCCAATTTTAATATTGGTATACGTTTTGGTGGCGCTAAACGCCCTTGGATTCGGACTTGTTGCCCGCGGCGCTAAAAAACTAAAACTCATAGAAGAAGTTTAGTTTATGGCCCAAGATTCAATATATACACAAGCGGTCGAGATTAGTGAAGAATATTTAGGACCAGCGGGCGAGCGGTTTTTGCGCCGCCAGATTGACACGCATCTTGGCATCGTCCCTGAATCTTTGAAAAAGAATCATCTGCCAAAGCTCACCAAATGGACCGAACTTGCCTTCGCGCTGCTGACTAACGACTATCACGAGGTGTCTTCTTATACCAGTAATCTACTGTCACTGGGCGTAAGTAAACCGGTGTCTGATGAGAAAACCCGCTAATCATCTGAGCATTGATACGCTAACCGAAGATGCTAGCCTTGCGCTGTTACGCCGCGGCCGGGCCGAAGCCGAAGCGCTGTTTTTAAGCATCGGCGAAGGCGCGATTGTAACGGACAACCACGGCAATATTTCACGCATTAACAACATCGCCTTGCAGCTTCTGGGTTACAGCACCCGCGAACTTGTCGGCAAATGGTACCCCGAAGCCATTGTTGCCGAAGATGAAAGCGGCAACTTGATCCCCAACATGGAACGGCCAAACCTGGAAGTTTTTTTAACTGGCAAACCAGTTTTTGACAAAGTTAAGTACTTAAGAAAAGACGGCACAAAAATGTCGGTTGCCGTTACGGTTTCACCGATTCTTTTAAATAATAGCCCCATTGGCGCCATTGAAGTTTTTCGTGATATTACCAGTGAAGTTGAGCTAGAAAATGCCAAGGATGAGTTTATTTCGATTGCATCGCATGAGCTTAGAACGCCCGCCACAATCGTGAAGCAATATTTAAGTATGGTCATGGGCGGCTACGCCGGCAGTCTAACGGAAGACCAGCTGGTCATGCTAACTACTGCGTTTGAAAACAACGAGCGCCAGCTGAATATTATTAATGACCTGCTGCGGGTAGCGCGGGCAGAAGCAAACGCCGTTAAGATTATAAAAGAAGACGTTGATCTTGTGCTGCTTGTCGATGAAATAATAAAGGATTTTAATGATAAGTTTAATGCCGCCCAGCAGCAAGTCACCTACATACACAACGTTGAGTCGGCTATCTACTCGGCGGACCCTGTACACCTTAGAATGGTGTTAGAAAACCTCCTAAGCAATGCCAACAAATATACGCCAGACAAGGGCAAGATTGCCATAAAGCTAACGCAGACCAAAACAAAAATTAAAGTTTCAGTCAAAGACACCGGCGTGGGGATAAGCAAGCGCGACATTCCAAAACTATTTTATAAATTTTCGCGTATTAACAACCCGCTCACCACAACTGCCGGCGGCAGCGGGCTGGGGCTTTATTGGGTTAAAAAATTAGTCATGCTGCACGGTGCCGAGATTAAGGTAAGTTCCGCTCCCAAAAAAGGCTCTACTTTTACGGTAATTTTTAACAGGACCAATGAAAAGACGGGCAGTGGCCATCAGGCAGGGATTTTAAACCCAGGACAATAACTAAATACACCAAGATATACTAAAACATCGTATAATACAGGCACTATGGGACAAGCAAGCCGCGCAATTATTATCGAAAACGACAAAGTTTTAGTTATGTACCGTAACAAACAAGGCAGCCAATACTACACATTGGTCGGCGGCCGTGTGGCCGAAGGCGAAACACCCGAAGACGCATTGGTCCGCGAAATCATGGAAGAAACAGGCCTTAGCATCACTACGGCGCAGCTAGTTTTTGTTGAATACCACCAGCCGCCGTACAACGAGCAGTATATATACCTATGCGAAGTCGCGCCGCACGCCGATGTTGCGCTCGATGATGCATCCGAAGAAGCACAGCTTAACAAACTAACTGTGAATATCCATAAACCCCAATGGATAGACAAAAAAGCCTTTGCCAAAATCGCTTTCCGGACTCCTCAGCTCCAAGAAGCAATTGTTAAGGCCATGAAAAAAGGCTTTCCTAGTGATGCCATCCGTCTTTAGAACATATTGTAGGGATTCGACCTGCTTTCAGCAGGCCAGAAACTTCGTTTTTATAAACTTCTTAGGTTAACAATCAGGGATTCAACTCGCCTTTGGCGAGCCCGAAACTTCTGCTTTGGCAACAAGTTGCCAAGTGAAGATTTCCTTGCAAAATGCCACTGGCATTTTTCACCCCGACCTTTTTGGCCAAGGCGTTTGAATCCCTCGCGGCCAATAAAAAAGCCCCACCTAGCGGTGAGACTTTTTTATTGGTACACCCGGAGGGATTCGAACCCCCGACCTGTGGGATAGAAGCCCATTGCTCTATCCAGCTGAGCTACGGGTGCGTGACTTGGTGCGGGATGAGAGAATCGAACTCTCCTCCTAAGTTTGGAAAACTTATATATTAGCCGCTATACGAATCCCGCTTGAACAGAGGTATTATATAGAAAAAGTCCTCAAAATCCTACTCGGGAGGCATAATTCCCTGCCCCATTAATACTTAACGTGTTGACTATTAATATGTTAGCTGCTAATATGTTAAGTAGCTAAAGTATTAAGGCAGTAAATATGACAAAGAACAAACTAATCGAAGAAGTCGCCGGAGAATTCGCAGAACTAAAGCGGATAATTTTTCACTCCGTGTCGGCGCCGCTTGGGCCAAATGTGCCTCCAGCGCAGGGCCAGCTTTTGTTTTTAATCTCAAAGCATAAGTCTTTAACGGTAAAGGAGATCGCGGCTGAACTAAGAATCTCTAGCGGTGCAGTGACGCAGCTGGTTGACGGCCTCGCAACATTTGGTCTGGTAAAACGAGAACAGGACACCCAGGACCGCCGCATTGTGCACATTCTGCTGTCTAAAAAAGGCACAGAACAGGTGGAACAGGTGCGGCATAATTACCTCGCCAGTTTTGAGTCGACCATGGGCACGCTTGATGACACAGAGCTTAAAACTTTCTTGGGTATTTTGAAAAAACTAAACAGCACAATCGCAGAAAATAAGGAGAAATAAAATGAACACGGAAACACACGCACCAACAGGACTAAAAAAATGGCTGCCGCTGGTTGTACTTGGCATGGCAGTTTTGATTATCGTTATCGACACGACGCTGCTTAACGTTTCACTTGGCACAATCATCCGTGAGCTTCACACCAACATCCAGGCCATCCAGTGGGTTATTACCGCCTATGCCCTAACACTTGCCGCCCTGACGATTACGGGCGGGCGTTTGGGAGACTTGTTTGGCCGTAAACGCTTGTTCATGGCAGGCGCGGTTATTTTTGCTGCAGGTTCATTGCTGGCTTCGCTTAGCCATTCTGTCGGTATGTTGCTGATCGGCGAGTCTATCATCGAAGGTATCGGCGCGGCGCTTATGCTGCCGGCAACATCGTCGCTTTTAGTTGCAACTTATAAAGGCCATGACCGCGCGACTGCGCTTGGTGTTTGGGGAGGAATGGCAGCGGTTGGTTCAGCAATTGGACCAGTTGTGGGCGGTTTTTTGACCAGCCACTATAGCTGGCGCTGGGGCTTTAGGATTAACGTTTTTGTGGCCGCACTACTGCTTATCGGTTCTGTTGTTATCAAAGACTCGCACGACCTTGAAGAAAAGCCAACGATCGACTTTGTGGGTGTGCTCTTGTCTTCATTCGGCCTGCTGGCCGGGGTGTTTGCCATTATTGAAGGCGCTCAGTACGGCTGGCTGCACGCACAAAAAATCTTTACTGTTGCCGGCCACGCCATAAGCTTTGGTTCGGTTTCTATCGTCCCAGTAATGCTTGCCTTGTCGGTGGTACTGCTTAGCCTATTTGTAGCCTGGGAACAGAGCATGGTACGCCGAAACAAAACACCGCTTGTATCAATGAAACTATTCAAAAACAAACAGTTTACTTCGGGCGCGGTCACCACAATGATAATGTCGCTTGGCCAGGTTGGCTTGTTGTTTGCGGTGCCAGTTTTCCTTCAGAGCGTACACGGCCTTGACGCCCTGCATACGGGTTACGGGTTGCTGCCGCTTTCTGTCGGCCTGTTAGTCGCCGCGCCTTTTTCGGGCGCTGTGCTGTCAAAGAAATTTACGCCTAAGCGTATTATCCAGGTCGCGCTGGTGCTAGACGTTGCCGCGTTAATTTTGATCCGCTTTTCAATGTCTGTTCATTCATCCGCGCTTAGCCTTTTGCCAGGCTTGGCACTATACGGTATCGGCATGGGCCTTGGCATGGCGCAGATAAGCAACCTGACTTTGTCAGCCGTTTCGGTAAACGAAGCGGGTGAAGCATCGGGTGTTAACAACACAATGCGTCAAATCGGGTCTTCACTTGGTTCGGCGATCGTCGGCGCGGTACTGCTAACAACGCTCTCTGGTCATCTAACAAGCGGCATCTCGAATAGTCCGGTAATTCCAAGTTCGCAGCGGGCATCAATTGCCCAGGAAGTGTCCGCGCAATCATCTGCAGTTGAGTTCGGCGGCAAGCTGCAAACCGTGCAGACACTTAACCCGGCAGAAAAGCAGGAAATAAAATCTTTAAGCGACACTTCAACAACATCCGCTTCACAAACCGCAATTTTATATACGGTTGTGTTTATGGCGTTAGCATTCGTAGCTTCAACCCAGCTGCCTGGCGGCAAGCACATTGAGCACAATGAATCAGTCGCCGGCCCTCCAGCCGCCCACTAGAGCATTTATACTTCGTGAACGATGCCGATGTGCGCACCAAGGGAATTCAAACGCTCGGCCAGGTCTTCATAACCGCGGTTGATTGTGTAGACATTGCGAAGCATGGAGGTGCCGGTTGCGGCCAGCATGCCGATTAAAATAATAACTGCCGGGCGGATGCCGCTTGGGCAAACTAAATCGGCGGCGCGCCAGCGGGTTGGGCCGTTAATAAACACCCGGTGCGGGTCGGCTAGCTCCAGGTCAACGCCAATCTTTTTCATTTCGGTAAACATCAGCGCGCGGTCTTCGTAAACCCAGTCGTGGATCATGCTGCGGCCTTTGGCAACAGCTACAATCGGCACAAAATACGGTAAGTTGTCGATGTTTAGGCCAGGGAAAGGGCGGCCATAGAGCTTGTCTTCCGGCGCAATCAGCTTGCCATTGTGTTCGTGGATAGTTAGGTCAACCAGGTCGGTTTTATTATTTTCAGCCTTGTATTTTTCGCTTGTGTCATAGCGCAGTCCCATTTTTTCTAGCTTTAAAAGTTCAAGTTCTAAGAAGTCAATCGGCGCGCGCTTGATAGTAATCGTTGAGTCGGTCGCAATCGCGGCCGCAATAAAAGTCATGGCCTCAACCGGGTCTTCGCTTGGAGCGTAGCTAATGTTTTTCTTCATGCGCTTTTGGCCGCGGACGCGCAAAGTTGTCGTGCCGATGCCGTCAATTTTGACGCCGAGCTTTTGCAAGAAGAAACACATGTCCTGGATTGCATAGTTAGCGCTTGCCATTTTAATAACCGTTTCGCCTTCAAATCCAGCCGCGGCCATCAAGGCGTTTTCGGTAGTTGTATCGCCGGATTCGTACAAAACCACATCGCGCTTTGGGAGTTTGAGCTTGGACGTAATGTTGTAATGCCCGGTTTTGGCGATGATGTTCGTTCCAAATTCTTCAAGCGCGTAAATGTGCGGCAAAACCGTTCGTTTGCCAAGTTCACAGCCGCCGGCATAGGGGATCTTAAATTCTTTATAATCGTGCATTAGCGCGCCGACAAACATGATAACGCTGCGGGTTTTGCGTGCGGCTATACCGTTGATATTTTCAAGATTAAGTTTGGCGGGCGGTTTGATCTCCAGGTCGTTTCCGGGCAGCCAACGGACTTTTACGCCAATGCTTTCAAGCACTTCAACCAGGCGGTTAACTTCTTCGATGCGGGCAACGGACTTAAGTTTGGTCGTGCCTTTGTTAAGTAGCGAAGCGCAGATCAGGCCAACGGCAGCGTTCTTGCTGGTTTTAACCGAAATCTCACCGCTTAGTTTGTGGCCGCCTTCAATCCGGAGTGAAACGGCGTTGGTGTTTAGGCTAATAATCTGCTTGTTTAAAACATCGCTAATCCGGCCTAGCATATCCATGCTAAGGTTTTGGTGCCCGTGTTCAATACGGTTAACTGCCGACTGCGATGTGTTCAGCCGTTTGGCAAATTCAGCCTGGGTTAGGCCTTTTTCTTGCCGTACTTGGTAAATTAAGTGACCAATTTTCTCGCTGGTTGTATTCATAAGCTTGTTTACTATATCAAGAACGGTATATTTTGTCGATATTGCCGGATTTTTTTATTTTTTGCGTTACATCAACTACAATACACCCATGATCTAATGAAACGCAACATAACTGAGCAGGCTTCCGTACTTTGCACATTTCGGCCAAAAATCTCCGCTCCGTTTCTACATGTATTTCTGTATACACTCCGAATCCGGTGCTCGATTGTTTGGCCAAACTGCACTAAAGTACGAAACCCTTACAATAACTGGGCGTTAAACTAGGAAAGAGCGGGTAAAAGTATGACAAATGATAAAAATGTTACCGCACAAATAAAGAAACTTATCGAAGAAGAGCGGGCACGCCAAAGCCAGGGGCTGGAAATGATTCCGAGCGAAAACCACTCTTCGGTAGCGGTCCGTGAGGCCTCGGGCTCAATTTTAACCGACAAATATTCCGAAGGCTATCCTGGTATGCGCTACTATGGCGGCTGTGAAGTAGTAGACAAAGTCGAAAATTTGGCGCGCGACCTGGCCAAAGAACTGTTTGGCGTAAGCTTTGCCAATGTCCAGCCGCACTCTGGCTGCCCGGCTAACCAGGCCATATATTTTGCGTTGGTCGACCCAGGCGACACTGTCATGGGCATGTCGCTTTATTTTGGCGGGCATATGACGCATGGGTTAAAAGTGAACTTTAGCGGCACATACTACCACTCTGTGCAGTATACAACCGACAAAGACGGCTTTATGGATTACGACGCAATTATGCAGCTTGCAATGGAGCACAAACCAAAGCTAATTATGAGCGGCACCACGGCCTACCCGCGCATTATTGATTGGAAAAAAATGCGCGAGATCGCCGATGCATCAGGTGCTTTTTTGGCGGCCGACATTTCGCACATTAGCGGATTGGTTGTTGCTGGGGAGCATCCAAGTCCGGCAGGAATAGTTGATGTAATTATGACAACAACTCATAAGACGCTGCGTGGTCCGCGGGGAGCGATGATTTTGGCCAACGGGAACCCTTCTAACCCTTTAAAGAAACCAGAGCGAACTGTCGAAAACATTCCCTCACTCATTGACCGTGCAGTAATTCCGGGTTTGCAGGGCGGGCCGCATAACCACCAGACTGCTGCCATCGCCGTTGCCCTTGGCGAAGCTCTCCAGCCAGAATTTAAAGAATATGGCAAACAGATAGTTAAAAATTCCAAAAAGCTGGCCGCCGAACTGCTGCAGAGAGGCTTTAATATCGTTACTGGCGGCACCGATAACCACTTGATGGTAATTGACCTTAACAACAAAAACATCAGCGGCAAAGAGGGCGAAAAGGCTTTGGGCCTTGCTGGAATTACCGTCAACAAAAACACTGTGCCGTTTGACCCGCGCTCACCATTTGACCCAAGCGGCATTCGTCTAGGCACGCCAGCACTGACAACCCGCGGCATGAAAGAAGAGCACATGGTCATGGTCGCCGACTGGATCAACGATGCAGTCAAGAACCATAAAGACGATAAGAAGCTGGCCGGACTGCACAGCGAAATAACTAAGTTCGCGGCCGACTTCCCGCTGCCTAGTTAGTCTGTGAGATCTTTTGTCATTCGTGTAAGCATTTTTCCTAAAGTCTCACCATCTGGGACTCTATAAGTAAGTGCTTCATAAAACGGGACAGCCGACCTAACCGAGGACAACCATATATGCTGAAAGCCTCGCTCTCGTGCTCGGTCTTCGGCGGCATGAATCACTAAAGCGCCATAACCTAGTCTTCTTTGTTGTTTAGCAGTATACACATAGTTGATGCTAGCCAAGCCAATGAGCTCGGGGCCTCTTGTGGCATACCAAGCAGTCATAGCCAAAGGTTCATTCGCCTCTTGTAGTACTATTACTTCAGCATTCCACCTGCATAAGTTACTAACACCCTGCTCGATGTAGTCAGCTGCAAGTTCAGCGGAATCCCAGTCGTTGCCCATATTAAGGCCATTAACAATAAGGGGTGTATGTTCAGCATTATGTGGATCTAAATACAAAAGTGAATGTTGGGGCATATTAAATATTATATAACAAAAATTACAATTGTAAAACTAAGGCAAAAGCTCCGGTTCTTGTTCTAGCCTAACCCCAAACAGCTCTTCGACTTTGTCTTTGATTTTTTGTTGGAACTTCATAAGGTCTCCGGTGCTTTCGGCATGTTCGTTCACGATCACGAGCGCATGGTTTTTCCAGGTGGCCATTCCAGTTTCTGGATCGCTATATCCTTTAAACCCAGCGGCTTCAATCATCCAGCCAGCCGATAGTTTTTGACTGTCCTTGCCAACTTCCCAGGCCGGCATGTCGGGGAAATTAACCCAGATCCTGGCAAGCTCAGCGTCTGATATTATCGGGTTCGCAAAAAATGATCCGGTATTGGCAACAACTGCAGGGTCGGGCAGCTTTGCGGCGCGGATGGCAATAATAGCATTACGAAAAGTCATTGGATCGCGCTCGGTAATATTATGAGTTTCAAGGTAGTCCTTAAGCGAATTCGACCACAATGCCGCCGGCGGATTTTTTTGTAGTTTTAGGGCGACTGAGCTAATTAGAAAGCGGCCATTGTCCGCGCCTTTAAACCGTGAAGTCCGGTATCCAAAATCACAGTCACCGCCGTGGAGTGTTACAAACTTTTTTTCAACGCAATCATAAGCTTCAAGGCTCACCATTGTCTGCGAAATGTCCTGGCCATAGGCTCCAACGTTCTGGACGGGGGTTGCACCAACGGTTCCTGGGATCGCCGACAAACATTCAATCCCATAAAGCCCCATTTCAGCTGTTTTTCTGACTGTTTCATCCCAGTTTTCGCCTGCTCCAAATGTGTAGGTTACGCTTATGTGGTCTTCATTTATTTTCTCAAAGCCGGGGATTTTGTTTGCCACCAAAAGACCTTTAAAGCCCTCGTCGCGCCAGATGATGTTACTGCCGCCGCCAATTACCCGAAGCGGCACAGCATGCTCGTCTGCCCACTCCGCCGCAGCTACAAGGTCTTCTTTTGTCCTAGCCTCAACAAAATAGTCAGATTTGCCACCAAGACGCATGGTCGAATAACCGCTTAGAGAGACGTTTTCCTGCATATCCATAAGCATTAGTATAGCGCGTTTGATTGCATTTTTAGTCATAAAATTCTATTATAGACAATACGATGAAACGAGGAGAAACCCCATTTAAACCCCTTGGTGACGAGCTAGCTCGTATTAGGACGCGTATGCAAGAAAGCCTGGCGGAAGTGTCTGGTGCTGTAGAAATTACAGACGATCGCCTTACGGCCTATGAAAAGGGTGAAGTCCGCCCTAGCGAAGACATTTTGCAGCTGCTTATTACGCACTTTAACCTCCGTGACGAAGAGTCCGACCAGCTTTGGGACCTTGCCGGCTACGACGAAAAGCAGGGCGCGTCGGAAGAGATCCTGGGCCAGCAGCCAGCCATTATGCTTTTGCCAATGGACGCGCGGATTGTCTACAGCGACACCTTCCAGGTTATGATTAACCAATACGGGGTTGTTATGAACTTTATGCAAAATGCCGGCCAAAACGGGCAGCCTCTGGCTGTTTCACGGGTTGGGATGAGTCTGGACCACGCCAAGCGCGTCGTTGAGACACTGCAGCAGACCATCAAAACCGCCGCCGAATTTCCTCACACCAAAAACCTGCCGGCTCCCAAACCCGACGAAGACAAAAAATAGTTTGCTAACCAGTCAAAGGCAATAATAAAACGGCCGCTATCCAGGCTGTATTAAAGTGTGTTAGAGTCTAACCATAAGTATAAACAATAATGTGAGGAGTTTTATGGATCTAAAGCAATTCGAATTTACCGGGACACCGGGCGGTTATTTTGTGGCAAGTATTATTAGCCTGGTAACTGCCTATATACCTATATTTGGCTGGCCAATTGGGTATAACTATATGAACACGTGGTTGGCTGATAACGTGCTGATTAACGGCCGCAAGGTAAAATATACCGCCACTTACGGTGAAGTATTAAAGTTTTTGGTTGTTAACATCCTGCTCGTTATTGTTACTTTAGGAATTTACAGCTTTTGGTTTGCTATTAAGTCTTATAAGTTTATGGCGAGCCACACGTCTTATGCCGACATGCCAGCTCCCCAGGCTCCAGCTATGAGCGCCCCAACACCAGTGATGCCAGCTGCACCCGCTCCGCCAGCTCCAGTAATGTAATTATTGTCAGTTGAGTTCCGCTTCTAGCTTTCCAGTAAATAACGTACTTCGCTCAGAGAACTGACCAATTTCCAGGCTGCTTTTTCAACTTCGGGTGAAGCTTTGTCGTTTTTTACAAAGATGCCGTTTCCGGTGATTCTAAAAAGCCCGATGTCGTTGTTGCCATCACCGATCGCGATACAGTCGGTGGGTTCAATGCCGTGTTTTTTGCAAAATTCCGCCAGGTGTTCAAGCTTTATTTTTGCCTGGTCAGCGTCGTAATGGAAACCTTTTAGCATTCCAGTCCCGTCAAAAAATAAGTTGGCATTGGCATAATATTCTTCAACACCAAGCTTTTCGGCAATAGTAGCCGCATATATTCTTGAAGAGCCGGTGATTAAGCAAACTGGATACTTATTTTCTTGGAGCCATTTTATTAATGGATATGCATCTTCGCGCACAGGGATATTGCTAAAAGTTTCTTCAATAAATTTTTTACTTGCTTTGCCGGTTGCAAGCCAAAGCGCGAGAATTTTTGTCTTGGCCTCGTCGTGCCCAATCTGCCCGCTGCTCTGGCCCTCATAAATGGCCAGGTGCTCGGCCTCCGAAGCCCCCAGGCTGCGCGTAAAGGCATACCACGAATTATCTTCCGTGAGCGTCCCATCTACATCAAATACAACCGCTTTAAAATTTTTCATAGGTTTACTGTCTTAAAGTGAAAATGACTGTAACCAAGTGTAAATTATTTAAAAATAATATGAACTTTCAACTGGGGTCCCCAAAAAGCCTGCTTTTTGGGGCTTGGTGCCCCCGGCTGGATTCGAACCAGCGATCTTTGGCTTCGGAAGCCAACATTCTATCCAGCTGAACTACGGGAGCGGCAAGGAGAAGTTTAGCACACAAAAGTTTACTTGGCCGATATAAATGGAGCCTGTTTGCTAAAAGTATTTTTTTCAATTACTTCAACTAGCGCTATCGTAATTGCTTGGCGGCTAATGTTCGCAAGCGGCGAAAATGGCTTTAATCTCAAAACATAACTTGTCAAACTTTTGTTGGTCATAACGGGTGAACGCAGTGCCGTCCAGTCTAAATTGCTCTCATTCAAAAGCCTTAAATGCTTTTCGGCGTCAGTAAGTACTGGCTTTTGAAGAGTTTTTAGCAAAAGACGTGTTAAGGCGAGCGATATTGGCTTTGCCTCGCCCGGCAAACAGGCACCGCTGCCAGTAATTGATACAAACCGATTAATGCCAGCTTTTTGCATGGCAGGTATAAGATTTTTGGTAGCCGCGGCAACTATATCTTTGGTTTTTGTGCCCCACGATCCAAGCGTACTTACGACTGCGTCGCTTCCTGAAATAGCCTTATTAATATCACCTGGGTTGTGAACATCACCCTTAATGACGTGTAGTTTGGCAGAATCTAAACCTGGCAAATCCTTGCTGTGCACCATCGCCACCACTTCATGTCCATGCTCCAACAGCAGCTTAGTTACTCGCTGACCAATATTCCCAGACGCTCCCAAAACAGTTATACGCATGGCACCTTTCTTATTTTTTGTTGGTCTTGATTGTGTGAAACGCTAAATAATAACTCATGAGCGCTAGGGGGATTTCAAATACCAGCGCCAATAAAATTGATTGGTGCAATACAAAAGGGGACTTTTCGCTCATTACATCAAACCATGCGTCAACTAATAGGAGGCTGCCGGCAGTTGAAGCGGCAATAATAAGCCAGACGGATTTAATGTAGGCAAAAATGCCCGTACATATAAGAGCGACAGCCAAGCCTATATCAAAACCTGTCCAGCTTATATCCCAGTGGGTTAAGAGATAATGTCTTGGCAGGCTGGAGCCAAGGTAAACCGTCCATGGTACTAAAATTAAGCCCAGACCAATATATAATCGGCTCGCCCACGAAGGTATCTGCAGCGAAATGATATTTGACTTTTTAGCTCGTAATTTGTGATGAGTTCTATGCATAAGCTTTTTATAATAATACCGCATCTCGGGGTATTATTAACAGCTAAAGCTGGAAACTGGCTGAGTGGCTGATCTTTAAAATTTTTAAATTAGCTGAAGTCTGGCAAGTAAGTTGCTTTGCATTCTCCGCAGGCTACCTTAGCTAGTCCAGCGCGTATGTCCTGCGCTTTTTGGTTATCTAATGTAGCTTCCTGTAATATTGCTGCAGCTCTCCAGACTTCGCAGATCTGTAAATCTCCGGGGCATCGGCGAATGGCTTCAAGGGTTCTATCTGCGCTAATCTCTATCATAAGTATGGTGTACCCGGAGGAACTCGAATCCCCGGCCTCTAGGTTCGAAGCCTAGCGCTCTATCCAGCTGAGCTACGGGTACATAAAATGACCTCTGTATTTTAACATTTTATCTGTACAATAAGTAGTTATGATGGAGCTCAAGACTTTTTCTGATATTGAAGCAGCATTGGCGGCCTATATTCCTGCTGTCAAAGAGCTAACCGGCAAGACAATTAGCTTGGAGCGAATGTATCCGCTGATGGTAGCGGTTGGTAACCCAGAAAAGAAGCTAAAAGTTATTCATATTGCTGGCACGTCAGGCAAAACCTCCACGACCTATTACATAGCATCACTACTCGTGGAGGCGGGCAAAAAAGTTGGGCTTACAATCTCGCCGCACATAGACAGTGTTGCCGAGCGGGTGCAGATAAATCTTAAACCTATTTCAGAAAATGACTTTGCCGAGTCTTTGACCGAGTTTTTGGCGCTGATTGAAACGGCCAACATTAACCCAACCTATTTTGAACTTCTGGTAGCATTTATGTACTGGTACTTTGCAAAAAATGAAGTTGACTACGCTGTTGTTGAAACGGGTCTTGGTGGTCTGCTGGACGGGACTAATGTTGCAGACCGCGCCGACAAACTCTGCGTTATTACCGACATTGGCTATGATCACATGCAAATACTAGGGCCTACCTTGCCAGAAATTGCCGCTCAAAAAGCAGGAATAATCCACGCCAATAATCACGCGCTGATGTTAAACCAATCCAACGAAATCACAAACGTATTTAAAAACTGGTGCGCTAAAGTCGGTGCCAAAATAGAAGTATTAGAACAAAATGCACTAGATGTTCCTGGCTTTACGGAGCTGCCGCAGTTCCAGCAGCGCAACTGGCAGTTGGCGTATGAAGCATATAAATTTTTACAAAACCGAGACAGTTTGGAAGTTTTAAACAATGAACAGTTAACACAGAGCATGCTGGTGCAAGTCCCGGGGCGGATGGATGAAGTAGTAATCGGCGGTAAGAAAATCATCATGGACGGGGCACATAACGGCCAGAAAATGCAGGCGTTTGTGAGCAGTTTTCAAAAAAAATATCCCAGCCAAAAAGTCTCCGTACTTTTGGGGCTAAAAGCAGACAAACAGTTCAGCGAAGTATTGCCGCTTTTGCTGCCAATAACCAGCACACTAATTGTGACAAAATTTACCTCGGCCCAGGACATACCATCGGTGGGCATTGATCCAAGCTTGCTTGCCATGGAGGCAACAAAAGCTGGATTTGAAAACGTAATCGCTGAGCTAGACTGCTCCTTGGCATACAAACAGCTTCTGGGCTGCACGGACAACACGCTTATTATTACCGGGTCATTTTATTTAATCAGCCAGCTGCGGCATGAAAACAAGGAGCTCCAAGGTGCCTGACGTTAAATTAATTGCAGCCATTGATGACAAAAACGGCATTGCCATAGGCCAAAAATTGCCGTGGAAACTGCCAAGTGATTTCAAGTATTTCCAAGACAAAATTAAAGAGGGCCCGGTGGTAATGGGCTGGAATACTTTTGCGTCGAATGGTTTTAAGCCATACGGCCAGGGCGAGAACATTGTCATTACCCGCCGTGATACCGAAGCGATCCCCGGTGTTTGGATTGTGCACGACGCGCAACAGTTTTTTGAAACATACAAAAAAGATGTCTGGGTTGCAGGCGGCGGCCAGATTTTTAAAGAAGCTTTGCCCTATGCAACACACCTCTATCTAACTCGCGTCAAAGGCGACTTTAACAGTGATATATTTTTCCCCGAGTTTGAAGAAAATTTTAAACTAGCCGATAAGCAGCCGGACCAAACAGAAAACGGAATTTTGTTTCACTACGAAATCTGGGAACGCAAAAACTAAGCTACTTTAAAATTACGCTGGCCAGACCCAAAAATGCTAAAAAGCCTAAAACGTCAGTGGCGGTGGTAATAAAAATGGTGGCACTGGCAGCTGGGTCCTTGCCAAGCTTGGACATAATAAGCGGCACCAATGTGCCGAAAAATGCTGCCACAACCATGTTAATAATCATCGCCATTGCCAAAATCAAGGCAATTTTAATATCGTGGTTTAGCAGCACAACTACACAGGCCACCAGCACTCCGATTAACAAGCCGTTTCCCACACATGCGCCAATTTCACTGCGCAGCGAACGACAAGCGGTCTTAAGCTCAATTTGCATTAATGCAATACCGCGCACCAGAACAGCCAA
>JAQGGW010000006.1 GCA_028289135.1 Candidatus Saccharimonadota bacterium | reverse complement strand
ATCCTTGCTTGCGAAGTGATGATAAAGCGCCATTGCCTCTACTCCAAACACACTACCGATTTTACGCATGCTTAACGCCTCGATCCCGCCTTCGTCAGCCAAATTTACAGCGGCAGTTACTATCAATTCTTTGCTTAAGTGCGTGCGATTCATTGGTTTTCGTTTATTATCTATGCTCATTAACATCTCTCACTTCATAGTTATACACAGTATTATATCAAACCAGCTTTACACTGTAAACTTTACGGTGTAAGGTTAGTAAATAAAGTTAATAAACGAAGGAAATAACATGAAAACGCACAGAAAAATATCATTAACCGCTGGTTTGCTTTACGTACTAACATTCGTATCTATCCCAACGCTTGCTCTCTATAGCCAAGTAAAAGGAGCGAATTATATTTTAAGTTCTGGACCGGACACTCGGGCGGTTATCAGCGGATTGCTAGAAATTATAGTGGCTTTGGCAGGCATTGCCACAGCAGTTGTTTTGTTCCCGATGCTTAAGAAAAAGAACGAAAGCGCAGCGCTAGGGCTTGTTGCTGCCCGCATTTTAGAATCAGGTATGATTTTTATTGGCGTGGCATTTCTGTCAACTGTAGTTGTGTTGCGTAGAACAGGTGTTGGAGCCGACGCTCTTGCAAGCAGCCATTTGCTCTCTGCTCTTTATGACCGCACATTTTTGCTTAGCCAGAGTTTTATGCCAGCGATCTGCGACTTGATTTTAGGCATACTTTTGTTCAAATCACGTTTAATCCCACGCGGCTTAGCAATGGTCGGGATCATAGGCGCACCGATACTTATTGTTAGCTATTTGACGGTATTGTTTGGCGGTGTTGAACAGCACGCGAAAATATCAGGAGCGGCCGCCTTCCCTGTGGCGCTATTTGAGCTTTCGCTAGGGCTATGGCTTATTTTTAAAGGTTTCAATCCTAAAGCGGTTGCCGATCTTGAATCTGCTAATTAATATAACAATTAAAATAGGTACGCTTTGCAAGTTACAAAGCGTACCTTTTAGATCAGGCTAAACATGCTGTACTTTAAGGGTTTACTGCTGGCTTTTCGCCAACATCATTAAGTTGCGGATCTTTATTTACATCATGAAGCGGGTTTAAATCATTGTCGTCATTTATTGGATTTACAGCGTCTGCCATAGAGTACCTTTCTTTTAATTTACTTTTATAATTTTAAATGCTTTATTATTAAGCGTCTGTAATTTTTCTATCATGATTAGGTCTGCAGTTTAATTTATTGCCAAGCGTAACTTAGCTATCAGTCGAGCCAGAAGCAACATCAGCTCCGGCGTCATATTCTTCCTGCGAATCAATGTCTGATGCAGGGTCGAACTGTTGCGAGGTTGGGTCCAGCGTGTCCTTGACATCACTCGGCTTTGAGAACGGCGTGTCATCACTGACATCATCTGGCAATTCTTCATCCTCTTTGATATCGTTCATTGGGTTTGTATCGTCTGGGTCGTTTGTTAAAAAATCGTCCTGCGGGTCATCTTGCGGCATAAATTCTCCTTTTCGTTTATTGTTGTTTAGATGATTGTAGGCTGAGCGCAATAATGTGTCTGTAAGGACTCTTTAAAATATGATGATAGTTTTCTAACACCAAGCTTTTAGCTTATTAGTATAATAAAAATAATGCCCCGTAAAACCCGCCAGCAGCATTATGCAAGCGACTTTGATCTTGATATTCTGTCGGGAGATACAGATATGTTCAAGTGGTTTTTGCTGTGTTATTTGTTCGGCAAACCAATACAGTCTGATGTTGCGGTGGATACGTGGAAGCTGCTCATTGCCAAAAAACTAGACAACCCATGGGCGATCGTTGAGGCATCTGATCATAAGCTTGTTAGCGTTTTGCACAAAGGCGGCTACACGCGCTACCAGCACGTTACGGCGCACGGACTAAAGGTTTGTATGGAGCGGCTAATCCGTGAATATGACGGTTCGCTGCAGCTTATGCTTGATAATAGTTTTGACGAGGACGAATTTTCGAAAAGGCTGCAAGAATTTTATGGAGTCGGGCCGAAGATCGCGGAGATTTTTATGCGTGAAACCGAGGAAATATTCGCACGGCGTGTGGAATAGAATAACTTTTCGAATAGGCTAGCACCGGTATAAATTAAAGCTTTAAAATTGTCGGTATGCAAGTAGTTTTATCTGCTAAGATTAGACCATGCAATTTGTTGTTATTGGACTTGATGGTACCGATGAAGGCGCTGTGCAAAGAAGAGCTAAAGCCAGAGAGGCGCATATTGACCTTGGTGAATCTTTAAGACTGTCAGGTAACATGCTCTACGGCGCAGCCTTACTGCACGACGACGGATCTATGAAAGGCTCGATGATTGTTGTTCAGTACCCTTCAGAAAAAGAACTTTATGAATGGCTTGAATCCGAACCTTATGTTGTCGGTAATGTTTGGAAAGATGTGACAGTTCACAAATCAAACACACGCGAACCGTGGCAATTTAACCGCCCACGCGAATGGTTTAAAGAGCACCAGAGTTAAAGCTGCGAAATATTTATACTATCTTCAGTTATCATAACCGAAGGATATTCTAAACCGTTTGATACATACCAATTATAGCAGCGTGATCAATGAAGTTAGCGGTTACGGCTTGGTCAAAAGATTCTCTTGTCGAGGACGAATCTAGATCGAGAGTACTATCCAGTGCAAAAACGACAAAATGTATGTGGTGTATTTCACGCGCAAGCATTGGTCCGCTGTAACCCACGGCACCCATATCGTTTGTCCCCTGCACCACTTGCGCAGGAAGATTGTCAGATGAAAATTCGCCAATATCAACAGGGATATTCCAAAGAAGCCAGTGCGTTAGCTCCTTTTCGCCGTAAATAACGTCTGAATCGAAAACATAGAGCGCAAGGCTGGTTGCGTTTGGCGGTACATCTGTTATTTGTAGAGAAGGAGGCCTGTTACCTTTATTAAATCCGCAGGAATCTGGCAATAGATAATAATCATTAAATTCGCTGCTCTTGATATTCATAATCTAAAATTTGTAATCGGCTTCACCCTATGCAGTTATCATATATCAAGATACGTAAAAACAGATCATTAACTCTGAAAATTAAGGATTATATAACATTGTAGTTTGGTATGATTAAGCCATGAGCAAGATTATTGCGATTGGCGGCGGTGAGATCGGGAGGCCCGGCTTCCCTGTTGAGACCATGAATATTGATGAGCAGATTATAAAACTCTCCGGCAAGAAAAACCCGCGGCTGTTGTTTATCCCAACTGCCAGCCATGATGCGGAGAGTTATGTAGATGCCGTTAGAGAACACTTCGGCGGGCGCTTGGGCTGCACCGTGAAGACGTTAATGTTATATAGCAATCCGTTGATTATGGAAATTAAAAATGCGATTGATGCGGCGGATGTAATTTATGTGGGCGGCGGGAATACGCTAAAAATGATGACTAAATGGCGTAAAATGGGCGTTGATAAATTGTTGCTGGGTGCTGCCGAACGAGGAGCGGTTTTGTCGGGTCTGAGTGCGGGTGCGATCTGTTGGTTTAAGGGTGGGCTGAGCGATTCCAGAAGCTTCACCGCAAGCGGGAAAAATTGGGATTATATAACCGTCAAAGGGCTTAAATTGTATAACATTATCCTTTGTCCTCACTTTTCGAGCGAGCCAAAACGGATCGAGGGTTTAAAGCATAGCCTTAAGGGGACTAAAAATATTGCAGTGGCCCTAGATAACAGCGTGGCGCTCGAGATTGACGGCGAACAGTACAGGATAATTGGCGCCAATAGTGAAAGATCGGCTTACAAGACATTTTGGAAAAACGGGAAATATTACATTGAAAAGCTTACCTCTATGGACTATCAACCGCTGTCATCACTCACTAAAATTTAATAAGATTCGTAAGGCCGTTTTTTAAATCATTATTTTTGAGTTTTGATAGGCTTTTTACGGCATTATTTAGATAAAATTGAGCTTCTCTTTGTGCTTTATTGATTGATCTGTCTTGTATTAAGATATTAAGAATGTCTTGAGTTGGAGTATTTGGGGTTTTAAGGAGTTTATTTAGTTTTGCCTTATTCGGACGCTGCAAAGATAAAATCACCGGCAAAGTGTAGTTGCCTGTTTGTATGTCGCTGGTTGCAGATTTACCTGTTGTTTCGCGTGAATTGGTAAAGTCGGAAATGTCGTCCATGTATTGGAAAGCAAGGCCAAAGTATTCGGCAAATTCAGACAGCGTATTTGTATCCTCTGAATCTAACATTGCGGCCAAACCGCCCAGCGTACAAGCGGCAACAAACATAGAACAAGTTTTGCCTTTTATGGCAGCGTTAAGTGACTCGACAGTGCGTGCGATGTTAAACTGATCGGCAATTTCCTTTGCCTGGCCTTCGCACAAACTTGCGATGGTTTCGGCCATGACAACCCCAGCCTGCGCCCCGCACGAAGCCGCCAGCGCGCAGCCTTTGGCCAATAGGTAATCTCCTGCCAATAACGCCGCTGTAGCTCCCTCCATAGTGTTTATGGTTGGCACACCCCAGCGCAGTGTGCCATTGTCGATAATGTCGTCATGCACTAGGCTCGCGAGGTGCACGAGCTCCACAGCCGCGGCCGCAGTAATAACTTTTTCATCTATTTTAACGCCGCAATACTCAGCAATAGCAATAACTAGGCTTGGCCGTAATCTTTTACCGCGCGCAACCAACATACGGTCTAAGCCAGGAATATCTTTTGTACCAACTGATTTTAACTTTTGGTCCACTTGTTCCAGATACGCGGCCAAATTATTTATCTTAAAATCAAACTTTTCCATTTATGGGCTAACGGTAAAGTCGCCCGTTGTTTGACGGTCAAGCTGGTCGTAAAATTGATATGAACCCAACTGGTTTAAAGTAATAGTTTGAGGAACGCTTTTGTTTACGTTTAAGTCCGCTTCCCCGCTATAACTGGCATCCTGTGGGTATGTTCCAAAAACAACAATATGCGCGCTGCTGTCTTTGTTTACGAAAGTAAGCGTGTCACATAGATGCGCGTTTATGCTGTGAGGGCTCATTTTGCCATCCGTAAATATAACTTGGTAATTCTTGTAGACTTCCTGGCAGGCACCGGTGCTAGTGCCGCTAACCTGCGCAATACTTTCGTCTTGTGCAAGTTTGGTCGTAACGTCGGCCGGCGCCATATTGTAGTGCAGGTTATTCATAATAAATATTGACCCAATGACAACAACTAAAATGAGCCCCACAGTGCCCGCAAAGAAAACGACGTTATAAAGCGGCTTTGGTCCGCGGCCAAGATGGAGGAAGAAGAATACCTGGATAGCCATTTGAATGACTGCAATGCTAACAATTGTAGCAAGCAGCGCCGTGCCGGAAACGGTTTTGCTGGTAACTAAATAATATGGAACTGCAGTAAACAGCAGTGATAAAAAGAAGCCGATAAAGTAGGACTTGGTTGCATCGCCTTCGCCTTTTGGATTTTTTATGCTCATACAAATGCCCTCAGATACACTATGGTAAAGATAAAGATCCAGACAATATCAAGAAAGTGCCAAAACAGGCTCAGCAGGGTCAATTTGCGTACCATAGATTTGGTGAGTCCGCGCTTTGAGACGTAGTAAAGCGTAATTCCCATCCAAAGAAGTCCAGAGATAATGTGCAATCCATGCGTGCCAACCAGCGCGAAAAACGACGAGAAAAAAGCGTTGCTGCTAATGGTGTGCCCGGCATGTATAAATTCTGTAAATTCTTTAAGCTCCAGCCCAAGGAATGCTAGGCCAAGCAAAAATGTCAGGCCAAACCAAGTGAAAACCTGCTTTTTGTTTCCTTCCCTGGCGGCAACAATACCAATACCACTCGTAAAGCTACTGGTTAAAAGAATTAGCGTTTCGGACAAAGCTAGCGGCAAGCTAAATAAATCTTTGCCTGTCGGCCCGTTAAGCGTGTTGTCATGCAAAACCGCATAGACCGCGAATAGCACGGCAAACATGAGAAGGTCCGTCATCAGGTAGACCCAAAAACCAAACATTGCCCGCTCGGTGGCCGCTTCTTCGTGAATTAGCTCACTGTGTTCTACCATTTTTTCCACCTTTTATTTTTAACAATGTCCAGCGCCCATTTGATAACGATTATTATAAATTCTTTAAGCCCCATGTCTTCATCGGTGCCAAGGTCTTTGCCCGCGCGTGAGGCGTGAGCTTTTTTAATGCGCTTTTCTTCCATATCCTCAACCTCTGCGGCCGTAATGGTAAACTCGGTATCTTCGTTAAACGTCCTCTTAATTAAACATGTCAGTATACCCAAAACACCAAGAATAATCAGCCAGACAATGTGCCAGACAAATCCAAAACCAAGCAAGTACGCGAAGCCGGAAATGTAGATGCCCGATGAGGTATTGCGCGGCATATGGATGTCTTCAAATACTTTTTTGGTCGGCAGGCCTTGTTTTTTCATTTCTAAGAATGCGTCGCGTGAAGTCACTTCTGGAATAATCGTAAAGTTGTAAGACGGCGGAGTTGAAGGCACAGCCCATTCCAGAGTACGGCCGCCCCATGGGTCGCCGGTTGGATCGGCAAGGCGCCTTCTCTGCATTACACTAGCAATAATCTGCACAATTTGGAGCAAAACGCCTGCCATGATAACAATGCCGCCGAGCAGAGCCATAATGAAAAATGGCCGAAAACCAGTCGAGGCATCGTAATGGTCAAGCCGTCTGGTCGCGCCCATAAATCCAAGAATATAAAGCGGTGTAAATGCCATAATAAATCCTACCGTCCAGCACCAAAAAGCGTACTTGCCAATCCGTTCGTTGAGCCGGAATCCTGCGATTTTGGGAAACCAATAACTAAGTCCCGCAAAAATGCCAAACAATACGCCGCCGACAACCATAGTGTGAAAATGCGCCACCAAAAACAAGCTGTTGTGCAGCTGGAAATCAATCGGCGGCACGGCCATCATAACGCCTGCCATTCCGCCAACCGCAAACAAAGCAACAAAGCCTAAGAACCACAGCATCGGTGTGTCAAACTTTATCTTGCCTTTATACATGGTGGCGATCCAGTTAAAAAACAGCACCGACGTCGGGATGGCAATGATCATGGTCATCAGTCCAAAAAAGGCATTCACATCGGCACTGGAACCCATAGTAAAGAAGTGATGCAGCCAGACAGAGAGTGCGAAGGCCGAGACACCGGTCATACCGCCGACGTTTGTCCAATAGCTTGCGGTTGCTTTGCGGCTAAATGTACTGACAATTTCCGAGAAAACTCCAAACGACGGCAGCATCAAAATGTATACTTCCGGGTGGCCCCACATCCAGATGAGGTTGGTATACATCATGGCGTTGCCGCCAAGCGTGGTCGTAAAGAAGTGCGCGCCAAAATACCTATCAAAAAACATCAAGAAAAGCGTCATGGTAAGAAGTGGGAAAACAGTTACGGCCATTACCATGCTGCAGAGTGAACCCCAAGTAAATAGCGGCATTTTGCGCAGGCTCATACCTGGCGCGCGCATCTTGAGGATGGTCATAATAAAGTTAATTGCGCCCAGAGTCGTACCGATTCCTGAAATCTGCAAGCTCCATATCCAGTAGTCCACTCCAACTCCAGGACTAAACTGCGTCCCAGAAAGCGGCGCGACAGCAAGCCAGCCAGTCGCGGCATATTGTCCGCCAAAAACGAAGAAGGTGTTGATCATAATAACACCGGCCACAAACAGCCAAAAACCTAGGGTGTTTAGGAAAGGCGATGCCAGGTCACGCGCGCCAATCTGGAGTGGAACAATGTAGTTAATTAGCCCAAACACAAAGCCCATGGCGACAAAAAAGACCATAATATTGCCGTGCGCTGTAAAAATTTGCTGGTAGTGGTTAGCCGATAGATAGCCGTGTGATGATCCTGAGGAAAGCGACTGCTGGAGCCACATCATCAGCGCGTCCAGGCCGCCGCGCAGCAGCATAAAGCCGGAGACTAAGAAATACATTATCCCAATCTTTTTTGGATCAACACTGGTAAACCATTCGTTCCAGAGCCACTTCCAGCGCTTCATGCGGGTGATGACAGTAACGGCCAACAGTGCCATAGCAAAAAATGCTGCCGTGCCGCCGATAGTAAACCATTCATGCGGCAATGCTTCGAGGTTTAGCCTGCCGATTAAAAATTCTTTCATTCCGTAGCCGTTTCTGCGTGACCGCCATGGGTGCCGCTGTATTTTACAAGCAAGTTGTTATACAAATTTGGATCAGTTCGCGCATAGACAGTACTTGGCATATTCTCGCTTGGCTTTAGCAGCTTATTATAAGTTGAGCTGTCTAGCACGTCAGAAGCCAGCCGTGTATCTTGAACCCAACTATTAAAATCATCCGTTGTACTGGCGCGGGCGGTAAATGTCATGCCAGCAAATCCAGACCCGTTAATTTCGGCTGTTCTGCCCGGATAATCACCAGGGCTTGTAGCCATCAGATTAAGCAAGTTTTGATGACCTGTCATAGCGTACAGCTGGCCGCCAAGCTTAGGGATCCAAAAAGAACTCATAGGTGTTTCGTCAGCGGTTAAAACAAACTGCACAGGAGTATCGGTCGGAATCTGAACAAAGTTGACTGCCGCTATATTTTGCTCTGGATATATAAACAACCATTTCCAGCGCATGGCGATTACTTCAATGGTCATCGGCTTAACGTCAGAAATAAGTGCTTGTCTTGGGGCGAGCCGGTGGGTTGCCGGCCACATAACTGCCGCCAAAAGACCCATAATAGCAAATGGAATTGCCCAAGTTAGAAATACTAAGGATTTGCCGCTACTTTCATTGGGAGTATGTTCCGCTTTTTTGTTTGTTTCCCTGTACTTCCAAGCAACAAAATAAAATAAAATTAGGGTCGGGATCCCAATGTCGAGCAATATAAAAACAGTGTAGAGCATAAGCCGATGCTCTTCGCCCGCAATGTAGCCTTGGGGGCTAAAGAGCGCGAGATTTGTCCCGTGAAGTAGTGCTGCATTTACCAATACAAAGCAAACAAGCCCGGCGAGTATAAGCCCAACAGTTTTGCCCATGCCTAACTTGTGTTTTGGCTTAGCCATTAACCCTTTGTTTCATCCCTATTTACACTTAACCATAACTACAATAACTATAGCACGGAGAGGCTATGACTAGACAGGGTAGTTTTAACTTCTTAATATACAATGTCTATATGGCTATAAAACCAACTTGTGACACCTGTGGCAAAGAACTAACAGAATTTGGAGCGATTGTGCTGAGCCCGCCAGATGAAAGTTCAAAAGTTAGAAAATACCATCTGTGCGTCGACTGTTTTGAAAAGTTGGCTTTGCCAAAATAACTATTTACTGAACCTCGTAACTAAAAGACGTTGTATTATAGCTAACGCTTATTGATCCCCGCTCTTATATCTGTTACATTTTTATGCAACATGGTAAATAAATCGCGACCGGTCAAGACTACTAAGACAACGCGTATTAATCGCTCTTCCGGGGGCGATTTTTTTAGTTCCAAAACTGGACGGCTGGACTTAAGCGATGGGTCAACATTCGGCGGCAAAATGCCGGATTGGCAAACAGGCAGTTTTACGGGCGAAGTTGTTTTTAACACTGGTATGAGCGGCTATGTCGAGTCTATTACCGACCCTTCTTACTCCAACCAAATCCTAGTATTTACCTATCCTTTGATTGGCAATTACGGCGTTTCGCTAGCCTCTGCGGAGTCGGGCAAAATCCAGGTAGCTGGCGTTATTATGAGTGAGCTGGCGGCGCACCCAAGTCACACCAAGCCCGAAATTAGCCTGGCGGAGTGGTTAAAGTCACAAAATATCCCGGTTTTATATGATGTTGATACACGCTCGCTGACCAAACATCTGCGCGTAAAAGGCACCATGGCCGGCTCCATTGGAACTACGCAGGCCAAGCCAAAAGACATGAAACTGGAAAGCAAAATTATATCGATCACCGAACCTGAAATTTATAACCCAAAAAGTAAGAAAAAAGTGATTTTGGTGGACTGCGGAGCCAAGGATAATATTTTGCGGTCTTTGTGCGCCATGAAACTCCAGGTCAAAAAGGTGCCTTATGATTATGACTATACAAAAGAAAATTATGACGGTGTGGTGTTGTCCAACGGCCCGGGCGACCCAACTGACTATGCTCCAACAATTGCCGTTGCTAGAAAAGCTTTAAAAATTGGCAAACCGGTTTTTGGTATTTGTCTTGGTAACCAGGTTTTGGGCCTCGCGGCTGGCGGCAAGACGTTTAAGCTCAAGTTTGGCCACCGCGGCCACAACCAGCCATGCATGGAAAGCGATACGGAGCGGTGTTATATTACGAGCCAAAACCATGGCTATGCGCTTGATGCAAAATCTTTGCCAAAAAATTGGGATGTTTGGTTTAGAAACTTAAATGATGATTCGGTTGAAGGCATCAAACATGTTAGCAAACCATTCTTTTCCGTGCAGTTTCACCCCGAAGCCTGCCCCGGACCAACCGACACTAACTTTTTGTTCGAAAAGTTTAGGAAGCTGCTATGAAAAAATTAGAAATGCCCAAAAAAGTCGTAATCCTTGGTTCTGGCGGTTTGCGTATTGGACAAGCTGGCGAGTTTGACTACTCCGGCTCGCAGGCCATTAAGTCATTAAAAGAAGAAGGCATCTACACCGTTTTAATTAATCCAAACATCGCGACAGTCCAAACCGATGATGACATGGCTGACAAGATTTATTTCCAGCCGCTGAACGCAAAAACCGTTACCAAGATTTTGGAGCAAGAAAAGCCCGATGCAATTACACTGAGCTTTGGCGGCCAAACAGCCTTAAACCTTGGGCTTGAACTCCACGACACAGGTGTTTTAAAAAGGCTTAATATCCGCGTACTTGGGACACCTGTTTCTGCTATTAAAGCCACCGAGGACCGCGAAATATTTAAGCAGGTTTTGTCAGAGATTGGCACCAAAACCGCCCGCAGTATTGCTACTTATAACTTAAAAGAAGCATTGGCCGCCGCTAAAAAAATTGGCTACCCAATTATGATGCGCTCCGGCTTTTCATTGGGCGGTTTAGGCTCCGGACGGATAGACAATGAAGCCGAGCTAAAGCATCGTGCCGGTGAGGTTTTTAAGGCAGTTTCGCAGGTTTTGATCGAAGAATATTTGATGGGTTGGAAAGAGGTTGAATACGAAGTCGTTCGCGACATCGACGGCAACACCATCACCGTCTGTAACATGGAGAACTTTGACCCGATGGGTATCCACACCGGCGAAAGCATAGTGGTGGCGCCTTCACAGACCCTAACAAACGAAGAATACCATCGTCTCCGAGAAATGGCTATTAAGACCATTAACCACATCGGGATCATCGGCGAGTGCAACATCCAATACGCATTGAACCCAGTTGATGGCGATTACCGCGTCATTGAAGTAAACGCCCGCCTTTCCCGCTCTAGCGCGCTGGCTTCAAAAGCCACCGGCTATCCTTTGGCATTTGTGGCTTCAAAACTGATGCTCGGCAAGCGTCTGCACGAGCTTAAAAACGCAGTCACCGGCAAAACTTCTGCATTTTATGAACCAGCACTCGATTATTTGGCAGTTAAAATGCCGCGCTGGGATCTGACTAAGCTTAAGGCTGGTGACCATCACATTGGATCAGAGATGAAAAGCGTTGGAGAAGTAATGGCGCTTGGGCGGTCTTTTCCTGAGGCGCTTCAAAAAGCCATTCGGATGCTTAACATCGGTGCTGAAGGCCTAAGTGCTCACCCTTACGAATTTACGGACAAACTGGACGAAATTAAAAACGCTACCGACAGGCGCCTGTATGCCATTTATGATGCGCTAAAAGAAGGCGTTAGTGTTGATAAAATTCACGACCTGTCCAGGATTGATAATTGGTTTTTGAACCACCTCAAAGATATATTGGAAACCGAAGAAGATCTGCGCATGCCCAAGACTCTAAAGTCCGACATGCTGATGCGCGCCAAAAAACAAGGTTTTTCGGACAAAACCATTGCGCGACTCCGCGGAAATACCGAAGCCAAAGTTCGCAAGTTTAGGGTTAAAAACGGCGTGGTGCCGGTGGTAAAGCAGATCGACACATTGGCAGGAGAATTTGATGCCGAGACAAATTATTTGTACGTGACTTACCACGGCGAGACGAACGATGTGAAGCCACTTGGCGCTAAAGCTGTGGCAATCATTGGTTCGGGGCCGTATTGCATCGGATCTTCGGTTGAGTTTGACTGGTGCGCCGTTAACACTGCTAAGACGCTCGCCAAACGCGGCAAAAAAACGATTATTGTTAATTCTAATCCTGAAACCGTCTCGACCGACTTTGACCGCTCTGATAGACTTTATTTTGAAGAATTAACTCTTGAGCGACTACAGGACATTGCCGACTTTGAAACTCCTGAGGGCATTGTTGTATCTGTTGGCGGACAGATTGCCAACAACCTTGCTTTGCCGCTAGCGCATAATGGTTACCCGATTTTGGGAACATCAGCAGAAGACATCGACAAGGCCGAAGACCGTCAAAAATTCTCAACCATGCTTGGCGGCCTTGGAATTGACCAGCCAGAGTGGCAAGAAGTAACTAATCTAAAAAACGCCAAGGCATTTGGCAAAAAAGTTGGCTATCCGCTGCTTGTGCGTCCTTCGTATGTCTTGTCCGGAGGAGCGATGAGTGTTATCAAGGCCGAAAAAGAGCTGGAGTTGTATCTTAACCGTGCTACTCATCTTTCACCCGACCATCCAGTAGTAATTTCAAGGTTTATTTTAAACGCCAAAGAGCTGGAGATCGACGGCGTTGCCCAAAACGGCAAGCTGCTGATTTATGCCATGAGCGAGCACATCGAAAATGCCGGCGTGCACTCGGGCGATGCAACAGTAGTCTACCCTGCCCAGCAGTTGTATCTCGAAACCGTGCGGCGAGCCAAAAGGATTGCCAAAGACGTTGCCCGCAGCCTGAACATTACCGGGCCGTTTAATATCCAGTTTATTGCCAAGGATAATGAACTTAAAGTGATTGAGTGCAACGTCCGGGCATCGCGCTCTTTCCCGTTTGTGTCCAAAGTTTCCGGACATAATTTTATCGCGATTGCGATCGATGCAATGCTCGGCCTGCCGAATAATACTGCCTATCAAACGCTTGAGCTTGATCACGTGGCCGTAAAGAGCCCGCAGTTTTCGTATAACCGTTTGAAGGGCGCTGACCCTGTTGCCGGCGTTGAAATGGCCTCCACGGGCGAAGTGGCTTGTTTTGGGAATAGCCTGGAAGAAGCTTTTTACAGTTCGTGGCTGGCCACTGAGCAGCAGGTCAAGGGCAAACGTGTATTTATTAGCGTACCCGACGAGCACAAGCTGAAGTTTATAGATGAAGCTAAGGCGCTGCAAAAAGACGGCTGGAAAATTTACACTTCTGAAGGCACACATGATTTTCTTAAGAAACAAGGTATTAATTCTACCAAGCTTTACAAAATACGTGATAAAAAAGAACCAAGCCTTAGATCAGCCATTGAAGGCAAAAAATTTGACCTTATGATTAGTGTGCCGTCTTTGATCGAAAGCAGCTCAGACGCGTACAGCATTCGCCGCCTAGCCATCGACAACCATGTGCCGCTTCTTACCAATGCCGAAACCGGCCGTTTGTTACTCAAGTGCCTAACGAGCGAAGAACTAAAGAATATTACGCCTAAATATTGGAAGGAATATTTCCCCGTTTAACATACGGAGGAATATACTTATTTATATAATGAGCATTCTTACTCTTCCCGGACTAATAGATGTGCATGTGCACCTGCGCGACCCAGGCCAGACACACAAAGAAGATTTTTATACTGGTACATCGGCAGCACTGGCTGGTGGCTTTACCACGGTATTAGACATGCCAAATAATGCCGAGCCAATTACCACCGTTGAGCGGCTTGATGCAAAGATTGCTAGCGCGCATAAACAGATCGTGAGCGACATTGGCTTTCATTTTGGGACACTTGGCGACAATTTCGCAGAATTTGAAAAAGTAATAGACCGTGTGACGGGTCTTAAAGTTTATATGAACGTTACCACAGGCAACTTTAAGATCGACGCCGATAGTTTGATTGAAATATACAAAGCTTGGCCTGGAAGCAAACCAATTTTGCTGCATGCCGAAGATGATGTGTCGGACATAGTATTTAAGACGCTTGCGGCCGTTCCCAAACAAACGCACATCTGCCATGTTTCCAGCGAGGCCGAGCTGACATTTGTCATGAAGGCCAAAGAAAAAGGCCTGCCTATTACCTGCGGCATAACACCGCACCACTTGTTTTTAACGAGCGAAGATGGTGACAAATTGGGCGCATACGGCCATATGAAACCATTCCTAAAGTCTCAAAAAGACATCGACTTTATTTGGGCGCACATGGACGCGGTTGACCTGATTGAGTCCGACCACGCGCCGCATACCCGCGAAGAAAAAGACAGCGACACACCGCCCTTTGGCGTGCCTGGCCTGGAAACTACCTTGCCGCTAATGTTAACAGCAGTTGCTGAAGGCAAATTAACCCAGGCACAACTGATTGAAAAATTGCACACCACCCCTGCCCGCCTATTTGGCATTGCCGTAGACGAAGCGACAAAAGTTGAAGTAGATATGTCAGAATACGAAATTAAAAACAAAGACCTGCTAACAAAATGCGGCTGGTCCCCATTCAACGGCCGCAAAGTAGTAGGCAAAGTAAAAACCGTCTACCTGCATGGAACAAAAGTCTTCGAAAACGGCAAAGTCCTCGCCCTCCCGGGCAGCGGCAAAATTATAAGCTAGCTTTAATCTCTGCGGCCAGATTTGGATTCCACATAACCCCAGTAAGCCCCATCACGAAATCCGCTCCCGCATTCCTATGATCGTGAAAGTCTTGGGCAGTCTGAACACCTCCAACCCCGATTATCTTGAATTTTAAGTTAAGTTCCCTGCGGTGTATCTTAAGCCTTTTAACCATGTCTATTGCTAAGTGCTTAACGGCGAGCCCACTTACACCGGCTTTGCTGCGAGACTCGGAGCCGCTAAATGCCTGGGCGCCGCTTTCATTAACAATATTTGCGCCAACTGTATTTATAGCAGTTATCCCGACCACATAAGGTCCTACCTCTTTTACGAAAAGTTTTAAATGTTCGTCGTCATTAAAGTAAGTGATCTTAACAATTAGCTTTATATCCGGATAGGCTTTGTGGACTTTTTGAACGATTGTCTTAGATGTCTCAATATCAAAACAGAGTAAGTTAGAGTGTCCTTCGTTAGGACAGCTAAGGTTTATTTCTATTACTTTTGCGCCCGTTTGAGACAGAAGGCCAATTCCTTTAACATGATCGTTAATAAATTTCTGTCTCGACCCTGGACTAAGCGTGCCTTGAAAGGCGACTAAAAGAGCTTGGCCCTGATTTAGCATCTCGAATGATTTTCTTATTTCAGGTTGCCATATTGACGGCTTGAAAGAAGGTATGCCGAATGAGTTAGCCAGACTCATCGGAAAATCAAAACCATCCCTTGTTTTTATTGGGACATCTGTTTTTGATGGGTCTAATTTGCTTAGCTCTAACGAAAAAACGTTTGGGCCTGGAAGACAGGGATAGGTATTAGAGCGTACTGTTTTAAAAGTCACAATATCAAAACCCCTGCCTAACGCTGATCCAACAAATTTGGCAGCAGGTAAAGGTCCAGCAGCTATTCCAAACGGCGAATAGACTTTCGTACCGAAAAAGTCATATTTTGGCATGCCTGTATTTTGATATTTTGGCAATTTATCGAAGCCACCAAAAGGGCCGTGCTTAAGGTTATCATGATAGCTTAGTTCTGGGTCGTACAGCCAGTTAGATAAGTGTTGTGCCATCGTTACATAAAGGATACCATAGATGTAAATAGACAACCTAAGGAGGATTGATGCAGCCCAAAGATAGAATTTTCGTATCAATTGATGTAACAACTATCGATGACGCAGAAAAGCTTATGGATCAGTTTGTGGGCGAAGTTGGAAACATAAAGTTTGGTTTACAGCTGGCAACAAATGCAAGTTGGGCGGAAGGCATTCAAATCGCTAAGTCTAGAGGTTTTAAGGTCTTTTGCGACGCCAAGTTTAAAGACATCCCGAACACTGTTGAAGAGGCGGCCTACTCATTGACTTTACATGAACCAGATTATTTTACTGTTATGGCCGACAATAGTTTCGAAGCGCTACAAGCAATTAAGCGTGGAGTTGATAGGGCAGTTATGGATAAAAGTGTGAGCAGGCCTAAGATTGTTGGCGTAACCGTACTTACCTCAATTTCTCCTGAAGAATGCATGCAAATTTACGGAGCCGATCCTAAAACTCGCACTATCCAGTTTGCCGAGACAGCAGCAAAAGCGGGGTTTGATGCAATCGTATGTTCCCCAGAAGAGGTTGCCGATTTGAGAAAAAATGAAAAACTTAAAGATCTACTTTTAATTACTCCAGGTGTTCGGCCAAAGTGGGCGGCTAGTAATGAACAGCAACGTGTTGCTACGCCAATGGAGGCGATCGAGAGAGGCGCAGATATGCTAGTAATTGGGCGACCAATTACTTCACCTCCAAGCGAAATTGGTTCACCTAAAGAGGCTTTAAAAAGTATAATTAAAGAAATTGAGGAGATGTAATAATGGATGATCTAAAAAAAGAAATAGCCTTGGACCTGCACGAAATTGGCGCTTTAAAATTTGGTGAGTTTACTTTTAAAAGCGGTATCGTGAGCCCGATGTACATGGATCTTCGTTTGTTCGTGAGCTACCCTAAGGTCCTTAAAAAGGTTGCTAAGGCATTCGCGAGCATGATTGAGCCTTTGGAGTATGACAAGCTAGCAGGTATTGCCTACGCTGCTCTGCCAATTGCTGGAGCTGTAAGTTTGGAGATGGAAAAGCCATGGATTTATATGCGTAAAGAAGGTCTGGCCAAAGGGTACGGGCTTAAGAAAGCGATTGAAGGCGAGTTTAATGAAGGTGATGTAGTTGTCGTTATTGACGACCTTGTGACCAAGGGCGACTCAAAACTTGAAGTGATTGAACCATTCCAGAACAATGGCTTAGTAATTAAGGATTTTGTAGTACTTATAGATTACGAAAAAGGTGGCAGTGCTCTCCTGAAAGAAAAAGGCTATAACTTACACGCCTTTTTGACTATGAAAGAAGTCGTTGAGATAATGAAACAGAATAATAAAATTGATGATACAAAGTACAAACAGTGCGTCGATTTCTTAGCTAGTTAGCGAATATGTGCTCAAGCAGCGCCATACGGGCGTAGAGGCCGTTACGGACTTCTTGGAAGTAGATTGCGCGTGGGTCACTGTCAATAGAAAATTCAATCTCGTTAACCCGTGGCAACGGCGACATTATGATGGCGTCCTTTTTCATTTGTTTTACGAGGTCGAGGGTTAGGATGTAACTGTCTTTAATTGCCCGGTAGTCTTCGATAAACTTAAAACGTTCTTTTTGGACGCGTGTCATATAAAGCATATCAACTTTACCGATGACGTCTTCCCACTTTTCGTATTCATGATAAGTTATGCCCTCTTTTTTGAGCAGTTTTAGGTAAGATTCAGGTATTTTTAACTCTGGTGGTGCTAGTAAGAAAAGTTCAATTTTATACAGTGCAAGCAGCTCAACAAGTGAATGCACGCAGCGGCTATTTAGAAGATCGCCAACCATAGCAACCTTGAGCCCGTCAATTTTGCCCTTAGACTTTTGGATGGTATAGAGGTCAAGGAGACCCTGGGTTGGGTGCAGCCCTGCGCCATCACCGGCATTTATTATCGGGACATCAGAGACTTTTGCTGCCTCTTCCGCGGACCCTACTTCTGGATGGCGGATAACAATGCCGTCAGCATAGCAGTTGATCGTTTTAATGGTATCTTCTAAGGTTTCGCCTTTTACGCCAGAAGATGAAGTCCCGGCGTTTTCTACGCTAATAAGGTGGCCGCCAAGGTTTTGGATGGCCGTCTCAAACGACAAACGGGTGCGGGTACTGGGCTCAAAAAATAATGTGCAAATAGTTAAATCTTGCAAAGGTTTAGGGTATTCGTGCAAAGGCATAGCCTGGAGTTCGGCTGCGCGCGCCATGAGTGTACTTAACAGTTTTTTGTCAGCAAGCTGCTCAACAGTAGTAACGTGCTTTAAACCCATAACTTGCCTCCTAGTTCTTTTTACCGAGCATTGCGGACAGTGAATGATCTCTAAAAACAGCATCAATGGCGCCAGCAAGCAGCGGTGCGATCGAAAGATAAATTACTTTTTTGGAATGATGCGGCTTTTCTGGCAAAGTGCTGGTAACAATAACTTCTTTAATCGGTGAAGCTTCGATCCGCTCCATGGCAGGGTCAGACAATACACCATGGGTAGCCACGACATAAACTTCTTTGGCGCCGTTTTCCATTAAAATCTCGGATGCTGAGCAAACCGTTCCTGCGGTGTCGATCATGTCGTCTATAACAACGCAGGTTTTGCCTTTTACATCTCCAAACAAATATTTGGCCTCGGATTTGTTGCGGATGGAGGTGGAGCGCTGTTTGTGGATAATGGCGATCGAGCACTGCAGTTCGCCGCTGTAGCGTTCGGCTGACTTTACGCGGCCGGCATCAGGCGAAACTATAACCAGGTCGTCCCTGTCTTTAAAACGTTTGTTCATGTACTTGATGAGTGTTGGACGGGCAATAATGTGGTCAAACTGGCCGTTAAAAAAGCCTTGGGTCTGGCCGGAGTGTAGGTCAATGCTCATAATCCGGTCAGCGCCGGCAACCGCTAAAAGATCAATTACCAGACGGGCGGTAATAGGCTCGCGTGCGGCTGACTTGCGATCCTGGCGGGCATAACCCAAAAACGGGCAGACGGCCGTCACGGAAGCCGCTGAGGCACGCTTGGCGGCGTCAATAATAATCGCCTGCTCCATGATGGCATCATTTACGTTGCCGCAATGCGTCTGGATGATAAAAACGTCGCTGCCGCGGATAGATTCGGTAATCCGGCAGCTAATTTCGCCATTGGCAAAGTTACCAAGGTCAACTGGACATAGTTTAATGCCAAGTTCTTTGACAACTTCATCAGCTAATCCGGGGTGTGCACGACCCGTCATAATACATAGCTTACGCCCAGCTAAACTCGTCATAAGATTAGTATAACAGCGCAGTAGTCTTTATTTGTTGTTAATTTTAAATAATTGTTACGGGGTAGCCCATAAATAAGCCGCTTTCGACAACGCCAATGATTGACTTGAGCTTTTGTTCAGTTCCTGCAGCAATAATACTAAAATAAACATCAAAGATCAGGTTGCCGCTTTCGGTGATAACCGGGCCGTCTTTTGCAACCGCCTGGCGCAGAACCACATCTGTTACGCCTGGAAGTTTATTGAGCGCTTCGCAACCTAGCTGCACAGCATCAGGGTGGACTTCAACAGGCACTGGGAAGTTCTGGCCAAGCCGTTTAACAAGCTTTGACTTGTCTATCACAATATAAACCTCGGGCGAAGCGGCAATGACGAGCTTTTCACGCAGCAATGCCCCGCCGCGGCCTTTTATTATATTGTTGTCTGCATCAACTTCGTCCGCTCCGTCAAAGGACCAATCTGGCCGCTCCACTTTTAGCTCTGTAGTTGGGATGCCAAGCGTCGAACAAGTCAGCTCAATCTCGATAGATGTTGGAATAATGCGGAAACTAAGCCCTTCACGCTCTGCCCGTGCGGCCAGCGCTAGAAGGGTTAAGTAACTGGTCGAGCCGCTACCCGCCCCCACTACCTCTCCGTCTTTTAAGCGCAAAGCCAGCTTACGAGCAGCCTTTTCTTTAAGTGCGCGGTTTTTGATGTCACGCTGCCAAACCTCATCTGTTTTACAACCGTTATTCCACTGCATATGCGCTAGTATAACACCATAAATTATTGAGTATATTGCCGCCGCAAGTAAAAGCCGTACGCCGGATTGGCCGCACACTGTTCAACGGATTGGCAAACACTGCCATCATGTTTGGCGTAGCTTAAAAATATGGCAGTTTTTGTGCCCAAGTCATCACCGCTAACGTTTTCTGGAAAAGCGTGGATTGGGTAGCCAATATAGTGCTTAAGCGGGATTATTACGCTGTTGTTGTATTGATTAAGCTCATATTGGTCGTAGGCTCGGGTGGTGAACCGAGAAACGGTCATGTGATCACTATGGTCCGTGTAGGCTTTGCTTTCGTAAGTTGCCAAGGTCCGGATGTCAGCAGGCTGGTAAAAATGCATTAATTCTACCAAGGCTGCTGTTAGATCATCTGAGCTGTAACTAGACCCGCCATAGATTGCTTCTATTGAGGAAATTTGTCCATTAAATAACTTTTGCAGGCTTTCATGATTTGATGCACCAAAACCGCTGCCCCCGATATTGCCATCTGGGAGATGCATAAAGATTAATGAAACTTTGGTATTGCCTTTTGGATTGGCTATTGTTACATATTGGTTTATGCCAATCTGAATAATTCGCTGGATCCAAATGGCATCGCTGCCAATCATTTTCGAGTATGCTGCTTCTGAACCTTGCTCACGTCCCAGCCAATAAAATTGATTATAGCCGGCATCGCCTGCGGTTATATATACTGTTCGTACGCAATGTCCGGCCGTAATGTCTGCCTGGGTATCTGGGTTCATAAATAATAAGTCATCGTCTTGATGGGCCACAACGTTAAGAGAAGTAGGTAAAGAGCAAACACCGCTTGGTAAATCTTCGATCGGTACTGCCTCTATGGTTGGTGATGCTGGAGATGTGGCTGCATTTACAGGCGCACTTTTATGAATACCGTGATCGTAAAACAACAACATCTCCTTAGGATGTAAAATACTGCCCTCTATAACTACGCTGGCATTCGGCTTGCCGTAGGTGTTAAAAATTTCAGATACACTACAGCGCGGGAAGTCGGTCTGGCTTTTGTCCAGGGATAATACATATGCAAAGCTAGAAGTTTTTAGATCTTCTATCCACTTGGAGGAAGTTAAGATACTGCGCGGAGTGATGCAGCTTTCGAGCGGCATGATTGTAATGTTATTTTTTGACAGCTGCTTAATTGGCACAACGCGCCAGTAGTCTCCCACAAGCACACTGACTTTATGGCTGGAAATGGCCTGAGAAATCCGTGAGTTTCGCTGGTCTGCCACGAATGAGGCGTTTTTTTCATTATGATATGACTTAAAGACCGAAGGGATAGCCAGCGCCATCCCAGCTGCCAAAATACAACCGATAAGCACCAGGCGCCTGCCCTCCCACTGACGTAGACGTGTAAAGCTAGCAATAGAAACAAAAAGAGCGAACATGCCAATGCTTAAGTAGCGGCTATCAACTGGATAAAAATGATTGGTCGCAATAAACGCCCCATATGCTGCCAAGGTTGTCCAAATTAGCAATAAGGAAAGTTTTTGGCTATCAGAAAATTCATGTTTCTTATTGTTTGGGTGTATTTCCAGGCTAGCTTTAAGCAAATGCAGGCTGGCGGCTATCCCACCGACAAGCAGTATGGCATTGAGTATTAAAATTGGCCCGCCAAGGCTAAATAGATGATGTACGGCTTCTGCCGGCGCAGCTTTAAGGCTAATAGTGTTGCCGGCAGGATTGGCGCCAAAGTTCGTAAGCAGTCCGGACGCTGCACCTATAAATCCGTGCGCTAACTGTGAGGCTGAATTAATAATATGATATGGGTCATTTCCACCTCCGACAATATGAACAATATGTAGTGCATTTATTAGTGCCAACAGCAAAAAAGAACCAACTGCCGCCAGCAGAGTGGTCACAAACCAACGTGCTGACAGGGTTGCAAGTGTCATCCGCTGCCTAAAAACATAGACAATGCACGCAACTAGTGCCGCACCAATACTAAGCGACAAAAATAACTTATCGCTGGCTATTAAAATAATTAACCCTAAGCAGCCAATAATCCAGGTTGGGCTTACCATACGTTTTGCGCGTACCAAAGCCCAGGCAGACGCAATATAAAGGATATATTCAATGTTCCGAGTGGCGATCATTGCCATATTTACAGGAAGCAAACCGCCCGGATACGGCTGGGCCGGGATCACAAGTAAAACAGAGGCCAGCGCCAAGAAAAGTGTGCCCTTTACGTAAGGCCGCGGATCTATCCGATGGAGGATATATGCTAAAGATCCGACAGTAATCAAACTAAGCGCAGCAGTTATGACCTCATAAGATCTGGCTGTTTCGCCAAACAGTTTTGTAAAATAAAACACAGGCCATTTAAGCAAAAATGTGTGCTGACCTGGCAGCAGCGCGCCGTGCATTATAGATCTGGAGTCAAATAGATATGGGTTAACCAACTGGTCGGCATTCCCGGAATGTACATGGGCGCTTAACAGCGACCAAAATACTGTACTGCCCAGAAGGATGACGAGCGCAGCAAGGACATAGGCATTCGTAAACCACTTTTCTTTAAAGAGCCTATTAGGGTGGTGTGTAGGCACAGGTGTTTTATGCGTGGTATGCACGCGTGTCTTGGTTTGGACCATAAGTGTATTGACTATAAGTATCTCGAAAAAAGCCTAAATTAACAACTGTGAAATTCCCAGCAAAATTTAGTCTACCAGCTGGATGTTGTCCGATTTAAATATCCTTGTGCGGTATAGGTAGAAGTTCCAGATGGTGGTGATGCCCAGCGCCACCGTACGGGTACCAACTGCTGGCAAAGTATTTTTTAACCAGCGGGTAACAAGGATGGTAAAGCCGAAGTTAAACAGCACCAGTAAACTTACTGCAATCAGCTGCGGTAGTACAGTCTTATGATGCATGCGGTTATCTTTAAAAGTAAAAAGTTTTTGCAAGAAAAAAGATATTAGTAATCCTACCCAAAAACTTATAGCTACCGCCAAGGTGCTGCCTGAGCCTAGATGTTGGGCGATAATGATAACAATAAGCTCAATTATATAAACGCTAACCCCAACTACGACATAACGGCTAGTCGTATTTTTGATTAAGGTTTTAAAATTAGGATTCATGACTTATAACGCCGGCGGATTTTGCATGGTTAATGACATACAATGGGCGGTTTTTGCTCTGAGTGTGGATATGGGAAATATAAAGCGACAAAATACCTTGGGACATTAACACTATACCGACCAAGAAGATAATTAGTACTCCAAGCATGGCTGTGCCCGTAAAGTTCCAGCTGAGCGGATCTTCTAAAATCAGCTGTTCAATTATAATCGCCGTTCCTAGTAAGAATGACAGGCTGGAAATAAAAACGCCCAGGTAGCCAAAGAGAAATATCGGGGTAGAAGTAAGCGTGACAAAGCTATTGGTGGCAAGGCTAATCAGTTTACGGCGGCTGTAGGTTGCGGTGCCGTGTTGGCGCTCACGAGTGACATAGGTAATGTAGCTTCGTTTAAAGCCAAGCCAGTCGATCAGTCCGCGGGTAATGCGGTCTTTTTCTTCAAGTTTCAAAAAAGCGGCGCGGACTTCGGCATCTATCAAACGGAAATCGGTAGAGCCAGGCACAAGCGGCTGGTCGGAAAACCTGTTAAACAATTTATAAAATAGCTTTGAGCCGACTTTTTTAAAAGCGCCCTCGCCCTTTTTGTCCGCCGAAATCCCAATGACGACCTGCGCCCCGTCCTTCCAGGCTTTGATAAATTCTGGGATCATTTCAACCGGATGCTGTCCGTCACTGTCCATCATAATAACGGCATCACCCTTTGACTGGGCAATACCGGCAGCAAGTCCAGCTTCTTTGCCAAAATTACGCGACAGCGCGATCATCCTGACATGGCTGTCGGTTGCCGTCCAGGCGCTAATGATGGCGTTGCTCTCATCGGTGCTGCCGTCTTCTATGTAGATAATTTCATAAGGGTTGCCAAGGCTGCTCAGAACTTCAGTAAGATGTTTATGGAGCCCAGGCAAACTAGCCGCTTCATTATAAAGAGGCACAACAACCGATATAAGACCATCGCCTTGGTGTGACATGTTGCAATTATTATATCATTTTTATTGAGCCGACTTTATATTAAAAATAGTGCGTTAAACGCCACCATTTTGAAGGCGGTTTAAGGCTATTTTTTAGGACAAGGTTATAGCTATCAGTAAAGCCGGAATCATTTTTAACGGTTATACTGCCGGCCGCAGTTCCTGCACTAGCCGCCCCAGCTACTGGCAGCGGGCTGGTTTGTGCGGTTCGGGCGGTATATTTCCAGCCGTAGGTGTTTACATCGGCGGTTGCGACAATATCGCTACGCGCTCCCCAAGGTGTTATTATGGTTCCAAGAACAGCGTTTTTTGGCGCAATTAACACCGCTCCAAAATCACCTTGAACCGACTTTATAAGCGAATCACTTAAACTAAACGAATCATTAGAACTACCAGCACCTAAAACGGCGCTTATGGCGTGAACTGTGTGCGTGCTGTCAATTACGATATTTTTCTCTAATAGCAAACAGTACCCCGCGCCCGTTGTATGCCCGGTCTTTATGCCGTTAACCCCATTCCCTAGCAGCTGGTTGGTGTTGTATAGCTTGCCTAAAATTGGCAGGGTATCGTTTTGCTGCATAACAATTTGTGCCAGCTCGGTGTTAGCCAGTAGCTTTTGGCCAAGCACAATAAGATCCGAAGGGGTGCTAAGGACAGTGTCATTAAAACCGCTTGCCTCTGTTATGGTCGTGTTTTTAAGCCCATAGCTTTTTACCATATTGGTGGCGTAACTGGCATAGGCGTCCATGGATCCAAAGGCCCAGATTGCCAAACTGTCAGCCATGTTGTTGGCAGACGGCAAAAGCATGGCTTCAAGCGCACGGTATTCGCTTAGTTGATCGCCCGCATGGATAGGAACATAAGATCCGTCAGAAGCAGCGTAATGGTGGTAGAGCTCTTCGTCTGCAGCACTAAACGTGATGATGTTATCAGCATCACTAGAAAGTGGCTTTTTTTGAGTGACTGCCAATGCGGTTATAACTTTAGCAATACTGGCAATTGAGCGAGGTTGTTCGCTACTGGGAGAAGTATCAAGTACGCCGCTTGTGGTCGTACCAAATCCCGCCGAAACACCTGCCGGCCATGGGGTTACGGGCTGAGTTGAAGCTGGAAGTGTAACTGTTTTACTAGCAAAGCTTACCATTGGCAGCGGCTTTATGAGCGCGGCATGGACGTAAACAGCGGCAAGCGCTAAAAATAAGATTAAACACGCTAGGACATAATAATGGTTTTTGCTTTTCGGGGCCCGGATTCTTGTGTCAGTGACCGAAGCAGGATAAAGTATACGCTTAGTTTTCATAGTGCTTAGTTCTAGCATAGCAGTTCCGCATCTTGCATGCTTTAAAAAAGTGTATTGGACTTTCTTGAAATACCTGCATTTTAAACACTATATTTGTTAAAATAATTACAGCGTATAGGGTGAAAAACTTGGTACACTGGATCAAACTAGCTCTGCTTGAAGGGATTCATGTTTTCAAAAAAAATATCCAAACGACTGCTTAACCACGATCTTTATGTAAGGCCCCTTCTGCCGGCATTTTTAGTTTTTTTGGCGCTAATGGTCATTATTGTCATAAGCTGGCATACAGCTAAGCAGGACATTATTACCCAGCAAAAAAACATCGTTACCCAAAACTCGACTTTTGTTGAAAGCAGCTTGGCCCAGCGTTTTACAGTCTATGAAAACAGTTTGAGGGCAGCAAATGGTTTGTTTTTAAGCTCTGATAGCGTTACGCGGGCGGAATGGAAAGAGTTTGTGTTATCGCTTGACCTCCCAGACCGCTACCCAGGCATCCGAGGCCTAGGTTTTGTAAAAGTCCTACCTGCGGCCGACAAAGTAGCTTTTGAAGAAGCTAATCGCTCTGATGACCTAAACACCTATACCGTTTATCCCGATACTAACACTGATATAATTGCTCCGCTTCAGTTTATCGTACCGCTTGGCACTGGTTCTATAACTGACGACCATAATGCACCGGTTCTGGGCCTTGATATGTATTCCGTCCCAGAAAGATTCCACACTATGCAAAAAGCTGCTGAAAATAACAGCGCGACGCTGTCCAGTATTATTGATTTGATTAAAAGCCCCAACAACAAATCAAACAGAGGGTTCTTGCTATTTTCGCCGCTCTACAAAAAGGATCTGCCGCATAATACAAAAGAGGAACGTTTAGCAGCGCTGGATGGTTTCTTTTATGCGCCGTTTGTCAGCGACGGGGTTTTTAAGAGCCTTTTTGACATTTCTGACCCGTCTTTTGCCTTTACTATTTACGACGGCACGCCAAGCCAGACGACACAGCTATACCAAAGTAGTGATCACGTCAACGATCCACAGTTCCATCAAGTAAAAACAACCCATATGTCGTTGTTTGGCCAGGACTGGGAGATTGTCTATAAAGTTAAAAATGAGATTGTTCCCTACTCTGTCCGGGAGCGTCCTTTAAGCGTCATCATTGGCGGCAGTATTTTTGCCGCCGCTTTGGCCGCCATTATTTATCTTTTAATACAGCGGCGTACCCGTACCCTGGCATATGTCGAGCAAAAAAAGCTTGAAGAAGCCAAAGATGATCTATTGTCACTAGCTTCGCACCAACTCCGCACCCCGGCCACAGCCGTAAAACAGTACGTGTCGATGGTAAAAGAGGGTTTTGCGGGTGAACTTACCCCCGACCAACATAAGCTGCTTCAAAGTGCCTACGAAAGCAACGAGCGCCAGCTGACTATTGTCGACGACCTGCTTTATGTTGCCCGCCTCGATGCCGGCAAGACAACGCTTAAGCCAGAGAATATCAACATCAGCGATCTTATAATTTCTGTAATTGACGAACAGCGGGCTGAATTTAAGGTACGCAAACAAAAAGTGCTTTACAATGTGCCAAAACGCCCAGTTATGTGCGTGGCCGACCCACAATATTTGCGGATGATTGTCGAAAACTTGCTTAGTAACGCTTCAAAGTATTCATTCGAGAAAACGGCCGTCATAGTGGGCCTGCAGAACACAAAAGACGCAGTATTAGTTAATGTTACAGATAGCGGCGTCGGCATTAAATCAGAAGATTACAAGGACGTATTTATGAAGTTTAGCCGGATTCCTAACGAGCTGACGCGGCAGACTTCAGGCAGCGGGATAGGACTTTACCTAGCAAAACAGCTGGCCTTGCTTCATGGCGGTGACCTGACTTTTATCTCAAAACATAATAAAGGTACGACTTTTACCCTATCGCTTCCAAAATCCAAAGGGTTAAGCTAATGCTTAAAGGTGTTAATGATAACCTTTGTAAAGAAGTTCGTTGTAAGAAATATTACAGCATTGGATGGTTTATATCTATAGAATTTAAAGCAAATGCAAAGGGTAAATAAAGTGGCAAAAATACTTATTGCCGAAGATGAAAAGGCGCTGAATGACGCATATGTGATGATACTGAAGCGCGCAGGTCATGAGGTTAAAAGTGCTCTCGATGGCTCTGAAGCCCTAAAGATAACTAAAAACTATGAGCCTGACGTTATCTTGCTCGATCTCCGTATGCCAGAAATTGGCGGAATTGACTTTTTGAAAGCCTATAACCTCAAAGAAAAACACCCTAAGGTAAAGGTTATTATCTTTAGCAATCTTGATATGCAGAAAGAAATAGACCAGGCTTTCGCGCTGGGCGCTAGCAAGTACATGCTCAAGTCTTGGGCGAGTCCTAGCGAACTTGTACGCATGATCGACGCCGAGTTGGACAAATAGCAGACGGCCGCCACTTTTCAGTGCACATTTTGGCCGAATATCTCCGCTCCGTTTCTCCATGTACTTCTCTGTACACTCCGAATACAGTGCTCGTTCTTCGACCAAATTGCACTACTGAAAAGCACCGGTTAACTAATTAGAGGCAGACGTGAAGCCCCATCCAGGGGCTTCACAAAGCTCTCAAAGGCATGGTGAGGTTTACGGGAAGTTTCGGCACGTTGATTTAATAGCGTAAAACTGTCTCCAGCGGCTAAATCAATGTGATGAAACTTCCAAGGATAGGGACGGCGGGAGCAATTAAAAAATAAACTTGAATAACCTAAAGTTAGAGTTCGAGCTGGCGCAGGCTGTCTTCGTTGAGGATGTTTAGGAGTTTTTCGCGCTTAATTAAGTAGCGTTGGTTTTGGTAGGATAAAACTTTGGCAGTTTGCAGAGAGTGGACTTCAATGGCGGTAGTTTCGCGGGTTAGGCCTACAAGCTCGGCAATATCTTGGTGTTTTAGCTTTAGTTCAAGCCGGCATATGCCAGGCATAATTTCACGGCCATGGCGGAGCATAAGATAAAACAGCGTGTAGGCAATCTTATCGTGCGCTTTGGCTTGTTCTAGGGCAGCAATACGGATAAGAGATGACTGGTAGTTTTTTACCATGTAGGCGCTAAAAGCCTGAAGCTCTTTGGGGTTAGCCATGGCGGTCGCCCACGTTTCACGGCTAATTTGCACAAGGTCAACGTCGTCAAATGCTTCGTAGTAATACATGGCCGGCGCGGTGCTTCCGCTGAGCCATGCGACTGGAAATATATCGCCTTTTGTATAAAAAGTTACCGTCCGGCTGTCGCCTGAAGCGCCGATTTGGTATACGCGGACTACGCCTTTTTTAATTAAAAAACCATCTCGGGGTATCTCGCCTTGGTAGACAATAATACTAGATTTTCCGTACCGCCTAGCGGCAGATTCGTCAAAGGAAACTCCATTCATAGCTCCATTATAGCGCGATTGGCAATAATGTGTAAAAATTCTTACAAGAAAGGTGTAGTAGTCTTTACAGCTCTTATGATCATAAGCGTTTATGATATATCTGTTAGACGGTTTCGGAGAGTAGAAAAAACAGACGAAAAAATAGGAGGTATCATGCCAGTAATAACTAACACAAATGACCTAGAAAATCGTATTTCGCGATTTTTGGATAAGAAATTCTCCAAGTTTCACATATAAATGTGGGCCTTGGTTTTATGGATATTGTTTGGTGCGCTAACGGGTTGGGTTGTAGCGCTAATGTTAAGAACAGGTGGTTCTACATCATGGGTTCCTGTTCTTATTGGTGTGGTGGGGGCGGTTATGGCAGGAGTTTTGTTTACGATTCGCAGCCATTCGCCGAGCAGCATTGAGGTAAATAGTATGTTTTCGGCGGTTGGAGGTGCGGTGGGTTTGCTAGTTATAGTCGAATTTGTAAGTAAAAATAACAAGTAGGATTATTCATTATGAGTAGAAGTTACACATTCAAGCCCGAACTTAAAAAAACGGTTCGCAAGGGACGCAGCGGGCACAAAGTTGTTTTGTCGGACTATGATATTGAATTTATTGAAATGTCGCTTGGGCCAAACATCCGCCTCCAGATGTAGAATGCTTTTTAATGCACATTTTGGGCCAAAATATATAGAGCGCCAACTTCGCAACTGGCGCTCTTTTAATGCAGGATAACTATAAAACTTGTTTACTATGGGGTTACGAGAACTTCACGCCAGGACAAGAAGTTGTAGCTGCTTGTTATTGGCCAGCTTGGCGGAGGGTTATATAACAGATTATAGTCGTATTGTGTCGTATTGTACTTAAACCCTGAAATGTAATAGCCTGTACTTGAATCATAGACATTATCGCCGCAAGAACTGTTCCACTGCCAAGACCAAGTCCAAGTCTGCCTAACAGCAATAGACCCATAAAACAGCAGCTTTTGGTTTGGGCTAATCCAACCTCGAGTGCAAGTCGTATTACTAAAAGTGTAGTTGGAAGGATATACCACGTCCCCAGAACCCGCTATTACAGCTGCGTCGACTTCAAAGGTAAATGAACTCGTTGTCGGCGGTGCGTACGGTGCAATCCATATATCGCCCTCGGCCATCAGCCCAATGGCGTCATTACCGTTTTTTGTCGAATATTTTATGTTATCAACTACGGTCAGATTTGTGGTTACAGAGGTTGCGAGCCTCCCAGAAGCCAAAGTTAGCCTGCCCGCAAAAGTTGTACCAGCACGAACCCAAACGTTATCCTCGGCGAATATTACACCGCTCGCCGGCACGGCAATGTTTGACGCAACCAATGTTGGCGACAAAGCGCTGCTATAATCAGTCATAATATCTTTTACGTTGTTAACTGTATATAAATCATAAGTACTATTGGAGTTGAGGTTAATATAATAACCTCTTGAGTCATTTGCGCTGGAGCTTCGCTGAGGTATGTAGGCATTTGTGCGCGTGCCAGGCGTTTGCGAACAGGCGTTTGCTTGGGTTGCTAGCGATGCTGTGGATGGGTCAGAAGCAAATGCGGCCTTTTTTACTGTGCAAAGCGTGCCGCTTACTTGGTTAAAGTCGATAGTTGGAACAGGATACCGCCAATCAGTTTTTGGCCGGGTATTGCAGTTTACTGGGCTAATAACCGATATATCGCACCAGACTCCTGGATGTGAATTACCGTCTCCTCCTAGGCTATTTGTTGGCAGGTATGTGGCATTTGCACTAGTGATGTCGGCGTTGCTTGAGCCATCCATGCGTATTCCCTGGTTTGAGTGGACGGGTCCGTCGGCTACTTCGTTTTTACCAAACCAAAGAGCAGAATCGGACAATATCGCATAACTAGCAAATGATGGCGCCCCGATTTGAGCCTCAACAGTGCGGGCAAAATTAGTACCGTTTACCTGGCCTATTGACCTAACCTTAACGACACTAGATCCGCTGCCAACAGGGTTAATGTAGAGCGTAAAAGTGCCCTGAATCTTATCGCTTGCGTCCACATAATTATGAACATATGGGCCATATCCGTAAGTTGTCGGGCTGGCAGGAGTTGTCCCGCCATCTTTGTAATCTGTAGCGTTGTGGCTTAAATGCCATAGATAATAATTCAAGCCCGCTTCGGCAATATTAAAAGCTTGTTGGCTCTGTATGTTGCGTCCTACTAGAGTAAAATTGCTGTCAATAAGAATCACTACGGATGCGGTTATAATGGATAACGCGACCATTAGGCTTAAAAGCGCGGGGATAATAAAGCCGCTAGATTCGTTTTTTAGCAGTCTCATAAATTAGTCTTTCTAGTCCTTAGCGACACCTCGACAACCATAGTCGTGTTACTGCTTGCAACTGGCGATTTTGACGGCACGGCAAGAGAAATTTTGACTGATTTAATCGTATGTTCATCCGAAATCGGCGGAGTAAGTACATTATTTGCGGCATCGTAGTAGGTAAATGTTTTAATGCCAGTCGGCAGGTAAAAGGTATCAATGATGTTGAAGGTTTTTAATGAGCTCGAAATTGGGGTGCCTATCGGCGGGTTGGCCGTCATATGCGTGACATCCGCGAGCAGTTTTGTATTACTATTTGTTAAGTAATAATGCACAATTGAAACATAAGTATCGCTTGGTGCGAAGTAAGCGTACGCCGTAAGCTCATTGTCATTTGCCAATGTGATGTCGGTTACACCGCGAACGACGTTGCCTATTCTTTGCGACTGGGTCGCCAGATCTGCAAAAGCCAATGAGTCACGATGTAGAGACAGGTATTGGCTAATAGTGGTGTTAAAAAAAGTAAAAAAGGTTGTCGATAAAACGCTGATTACAGCAATAGAAATCATTAGTTCAATAAGCGTAAAACCCTTTGAATTATTAGGAAGAGACACTAAATCCTCCTAAGAAACTGCCAACAGGGACTGTTAACGTGTTAGTTCCTACTTTTAATATGAGCTGAGACGCCCCGATAGATATGCCGGTTAAATTAATCGTACAATTAAGTGTGGTCGCAGGAGATGCGTTCCCCGTGCAGCTGGCAGTGTATGTATTTGAACCTTGGGTAAACTTAACACTTGTAGAGCAACTTGCCGCCGTGCTGCTGCAGGGCAAGTTTGCGCCTGTTATTGTAAAAGTAAACGCACTCAAGGCGCTTGCACTCAAGGAAACATCGTCTGGGGTGAGCGAATAGATTCTTGGGAAGCTGATATTGGTCGTCATCATAAGCCGCACTTTTTGAAGGAACTGGTTTCCGCTGTATGCAAAAGTAGTGCTTGGCGGCGAGCTTGAAGTATACGTGGGTACAGTTATGGGGTTAAATGGATTATTGCCGGTATATGGCAGTGCCGCGGCCAGATAGTAGGTCGTATTGCCAACCTTACAGCTGGTATCAGCGGTTTCACTGCATAATACATATGTCCCTGGCACAAGTGTGAAGTTAGTGCTGGTGCCGTTATAAATTGGGGCGAGGCCGCTACCATCGGTAACTGGCATAGTGTTTGTGGCCAAGTTATCAAAATAATAGGTTTTATCGGTTGTTGCCGTGTATTTTTTATAACCGCCTTTTACATATAATTTCATACCCCCTATTGGATTGTTACTGGTATCAACAACTTCGGCGAGCAAATTGTAGTCGCCTTGCTGTTTAAGCGTAAGAGTTACAAAAGATGAAAGCTGAGTAATTACTTGTTGGCTTGGATATGTTGGCGTCAAAGATCCAGTTGGAGGAATTGTAGTCAATGATGAATAGTTTCCTAGTGAAGCTGTAATTGTGTAGTCATATCCAGTAGTGTCAGGCGTTAGGTCATAAAAAATTGCATTCCCGCTTGTGTCTGTCGAATCACTAACATCCGTAACAGGCGTGGTGGTACTGTTCTGGACGCGGACAGTCGCGCCGCTCAGCGGGTTGCCATTTTGGTCAAGCACTTTTACGAACATGGCCCCTGTTGTGCTGGCGGTTTCAGCGACACGGGCAGAAATCTGCGAGTCGACCTCCGCTAAAATCAAACTGTTTTGATCAGTGACTTTAACATGGGCAATTTTATAATCTTTTGGGTTGCTATCGCCTGTCGGCGCGCCGGAGTGCACGACAAAGTTGCGGCACTCGGCCTGCTCTGTCGCTACACTAGGATAAGAAATGCATCCATCAAAAGCGTCATCCACATATTCAATTGTTGTTTTGGTGGTATAAGTTACACCGTTCAGGGTTGTTGTAGTGGTTGTCCCTGTCCCGGAAATAGCCAAGGAATCATACGGTAGTGATTTTAAATACTCCATTTGGGTAGTAGCGAAGTTGGCTGCGACTGCTTTACGCTTAATAATTACCGTGCTTCGGATAAGTGTTGAGAACAGAGTTAGCATGCTTATTGAGATGAGGCCCAATAGCACCATGCCAACCATTAGCTCAACAAGAGTAAAGCCCTGCTCTTTTTTCCTACCCATATTAGCTTTTAGTATAAAGCATAAGTGCAAAGAACGGGAGTGGTATATTGCGGCGCAAAAAACTGCTACTATAAGGCTTAAATATGTCTAAAAATATAAATTCCTGGTCCGGTTTTTTCCCCGCCAAAAAAAGGCATAAAGATGTGGATATTGGGCTTGTCCGGCGTGGAATGGCGCTAGTCCTTGGGCTTGTCGGGATATTGTCGATTGTCAGTGGCGCGCATTTTGGCCGTAATTTCCAAATGCATTCGGTGCTCATCGCTCCAGGAACGGCCTGGTTGGCGCAGCATGCTGTTTTAGTCGGATTTGCCTTTTTGTATTTAGCACGAAAAGTTTACCAGGGTGAGACCACGGCATACAGGATAAGCTTGATCCTTGTTGCCATGCAAGTTGTTAAGTACAGCGTTGTTTTGCCGCGTATACTGCCCTTTTCTATCTATACATTCGTTCTTGTTATTCTTATCTTTAGCCGTGACTATTTTGACCGCAAAACCAGTCCAAAATCGTTTTTGTACCGTCTTCGTACCACGGCCGCGGCAATCGTGGCGGCAATTCTTATAATTAGCCTGTTTGGCATTGTTTTTCGCTACCACGAGCCAGAAGATTGGCACCGCAGCGCTTATAGCGCCGGCCGGATTGTGATGCGCGTCACCCTTTTGGAAGTATCAGATCATTCTAAAGAACCTCTAAAAGCCCGGCTTTTTGGCCAGGCTTTAACTACCGCCGGAATTGCCATGTACGCCTGGATTGTGGCCGGACTATTTTTGCCGTCAATCCATAGCAAACGCTTTGCCGACTCGGACGAGCGGGCAGAAATGCAAAAACTTTTAGATGCCTACGGGACAACTAGTGAAGACAGCTTTAAACTGTGGCCAGAGGACAAACATTATTGGTTTAGCTCAAATGGCAGTGCCGGAATTGCCTACAAACAATACAAAGGCTTCGCATTCGCGCTTGAAGCACCAGTAGGGAATCCGCAGGCCCGGGCGGAAGCCTACAAAGATTTTCGTAACTACTGCCGGCAGCATGGCTGGAAACTCGTTTGGCTGTTTGCAGATGAAAAGGCTAATGCAGAAAATGGCTTCAAGACTTTGACGATTGGTGCCAACGCAGTTGTTTCGCTGGATAAGTTTGCCACCGAGACGGCGCGTAACAAATGGTGGCGATGGGTACGAAACAAAAACGCCAAGCTGGGTCTTCTGTACGGCGTGGCCGAGGTACCGTTTAGCGAAAAAGACCTGCGTGAAATCCGGGCAATTAATGAGGCGTGGCTAAAGGGTGATGACCATGTAGAACGGACCTTTGGGTTAGGTTATTACGACGAAGCGTTTTTTAAGCGCTGCAAAATGCATGTTTTGCGCGACGAAAACGGCGTAATTGTCGCATTTGCAAACCAGTTGCCAAATTATAATAACAATACCCAGGCAACAATTGACCTGATGCGCGCCCTGCCCGGTAATGACGGCGCTATTTCATATCTTTTGAGCGAAGTACTGATTAACCTGCACCAAGCCGGATATTATAAAACTTTTGACCTTGGCTTTGTGCCGCTTGCCCAAACAGAGGAAAAATTGGCTAAAAAAACCGCGCTTGGACTTAGCACGGCATTTGTTGAAACATTTTTTTCAGCCCGGGGGTTACGCCAATTTAAAAACAAATTTGAACCAACTTGGCACGACAACTTTTTAGCATGGGACGGTGACTGGCTTGATGTCCCGGCTATCGCCCAAGCTTTAGACAAAGTTCTTACCTACGACCCAGCGCAGGATAATCACTTCTAATTATCTGCTAATGAATGTCAGCGCGGTGCCGGTGCGGCCTGCACGTCCAGCACGGCCAATACGGTGGACGTAATCTTCGTAAGTGTTCGGAGTTGCGTAGTTAATAACATGCGTAATGTCGGCAACGTCAATACCGCGGGCAGCAACGTCGGTTGCCACCAAAACATTAATGTCATTAGTACGGAAACGCTTTAATGCGCGCTGGCGTTGGCTCTGTGATTTGCCGCCGTGCAAGGCATCGGCCTTAAAGCCACGCTGGACAAGTTCATTGCCAAGGCGTTCAACACCAAACTTGGTTTCGTCAAAAATTAATACTTTGCCGTCTTTTGCGCTGTTTAATACGTCGTGCAGCTTGTCGATACGATCGTCGCGGCCGCTGTAGTAGACCACGTCTTGTTCGACATTGTCGCTTGTTTCGCTGGTGCGGACAGAAATGGTGATTGGATCAATCAAAAAGGTATTAATAAGCTGGGCTATTTTTGGCTCAATGGTCGCGCTAAAGAATAGCGACTGGCGCACTTCCGGGATGCCGCCAAGCAAATAACGGATGTCGGCGATAAAGCCCATGTCGACCATGCGGTCAACTTCATCTAATACAACGAGGTTAAAAGTTGAAAGGCTCAAAGTGCCGCGTTCAACATGGTCTTTGATACGTCCTGGAGTTCCGATGACAATTTCTGGCTTTTTCTTAAGGTCACGAAGCTGGTTGGTCATGCTGGCACCGCCAATCAGGAGAACGCCAAACAGTCCGCTGCCCTTGGCAAATGAACGGCATTCGTCTTCGATCTGTTCTGCTAGTTCGCGGGTTGGGGCGATGATCAGCACTCGGCTGCCTGGTTGTTCTAGAAGCTTGTGTAGGACTGGCAATGCAAAAGCAGCAGTCTTGCCAGTACCGGTGTTAGCAATTCCAAGCACGTCTTTGCCCATAAGACCGTGCGGGATGGCCTTGTCCTGGATTGGGGACGGTGTAATGTAGCCTTTGGTAGCAATGTTCTTCTTAAGCAGTGGGTGCATCGCAAAGTCATCAAAGCTGTGCTCAGAAGTATAGACTTCATCAACAAAAGCGGTAGCAGGCTTAATAAATCGGCTAGGGTTAATGTTTTGTTTGTGGTTTTTTGGCCCACCGCTGCGGCGGTTTGAGCTGCTTTGGCCCCCAAAGCTACGTCCACGTGATGGACGGCGGTTGTTAGATGGTGTGTACATAAAAAAGAATCCTTCTTGTTTTGTAAGTTATTATTAGTACTTCATTGTTTAAATGAATGAAACCTCGGTACTAAAAACTACTTCGTACAAAACTACCTGGATTCATTAGTCGAACAATATGTCTAAACTATAGCATGACTATTTAAAAATATCAAGCATAAGCCTAGGATAAAAGCTAAGTTTTCTCTTTCTGCCCAAACGCACCCAGCCTACAACCGACTCAGAAAAAACATTATTGAAAATTAGTAATTGTCATTCGGCTCCTGCGGGACTCCCTATGGTCGGCCCTTTCAGGGCTAGTCCTCGGAGCTCGTAATGCCACTTACTGATTTTCATCAGTTTTTCCTGGTAGCCGCCTGTATACTGGGTGCGTTTGGGCTGCGGACGTTAATCACTAGGAACTAGTGTTAAGCGTCCGCAAGCTAAATCCCTTCCATCCTGGCATGCTTACACACTTTTTAGGCTAAGCTCCGTCAAAGACACAACAAAATCCAGCCGAGGACTGTTTGAAGATGCGTAGCATCAAGTTCCGCAGGCTTGTTGTGTCTCTTGACTGGGAGCTTACCTATAAGTTGGGTGTTGCTTGTCAGGATGGAAGGGGTTTAGCTAAGAAGAGAGGATTAAATTGTTTTGTATCTGTTATTTAGTTCAGATTTATTGTATAGTTTTAGATAATCTATGCCAAAACCTGCTGTGCAAATACCGGCCGAATACGTTATTCCAATAAACATGAATGGCCTTCGCGGGCGGATGCTGCGATTGCCTGCGAAAAACAAGAAAAAACGTGAGATATTGCTTGTTTATGGGCATCACACAAGCTTGGAACGGATGTACGGTGTAGCGGAAGTATTAAATGATTACGGCGCAGTTACAATGCCTGATTTGCCGGGGTTTGGCGGTATGGACAGCTTTTATACGATCCACGAAAAGCCTACGCTCGACAACCTGGCTGGCTACCTGGCTTCGTTTATAAAGCTGCGTTATAAAAATAAGCGCCTGACAATTATGGGGTTTTCGTTTGGGTTTATAGTCGTCACACGGATGCTGCAGTTGTATCCAGAGCTCGAAAAACAAGTCGATTTACTTATCAGCTCGGTTGGTTTTTCACACAAAGATGACTTTACGTTTACTAAAACACGTTACTTTTTCTATAGATCGGGCGCGCGAGTATTTAGCCACAAAATTCCGGCCGTATTTTTCCGAAATATTTTCTTGCACCCAACCGTTTTAAAAGCTGTTTACCACCGTCTTCATAATGCCAAAGAAAAGTTTGAAGGGCTGGATGCTCAGGCGCGTGCTGCTACCAATGACTTTGAAGTCTATCTTTGGCGCGTAAACGATGTACGTACTCACATGACCACAACCGTAGAGTTTTTGAAAGTTGATAATACCAAGAAAAAATTATCAGTACCGCTGGCACACGTGACCGTAGCTGCCGACAAATACTTTGACGGCCAAAGAGTTGAACAAAACCTTCGTAAAATTTTTGACGATGTTTCAGTCTATACAGCCAGTACCACTTCTCATTCGCCGAGTATTATTGGTGAAAAAAAGTTTGCCAGTGTTATCTTTCCGCCGCAGCTGCGTAAACGCCTTGCCCGTAAACCGTAAGCAATTAATAATTTAGCAAGTTAAAATGCGTTATACTAAGTTTAATAACCTATGAAAAAATCCCTGTTTTCTACAGCCGATTACTACAAGCCGTATGCCTATAAAGGCCTGTGTGGAAGATATATTTATATGCCAGCTAAAAGCGCGGAGGCTAAACGGACATTCGTGGTTTTATATGGCCAGCATGCGACGCTGGAGCGGATTGAACCGATTGTCAGTGCTTTGACTAAGTTTGGCGATGTATACGCCGTGGATTACCCAGGTTTTGGCGGTATGGACCCTGCTTACAAAATTGGTGAACAGCCAACCCTAAGCTTCTATTCAGGTCACATAAACCAATTTATTAAAGAAATTATACCTGCAGATAAAACACTTACTCTGCTTGGGATTTCATATGGCTTCCAGCTGGTTACAGAAACACTGCATAGTTTTCCAGAATTGCAGCAAAAAGTTGAAGATGCCATTAGTTTTGTTGGTTTTGTGCATCATAATGACTTTCATCTTCCGCCAAGCTACAGCATTCCAATGCTCTATCTGCTGGCATTACCTGCTAAGACCTGGCTTGGATCAAGAATCTTAACATTTTTAGAGCGCGACTGGCTTGTAAGCGGCATTTATATGATTACCAAACCAATCCAGGCCAAATTTAAGTCCCTCTCCAAAGCTGAAGCAAAATCATATATGGACGAACAAGCTTGGCTGTGGCGTATAAACGACCTAAGGACACATGCGGTTACCGCACTGGCCTTTTGCAAACACAATGACCTGACTGCATACCGGATTAAAGTTCCTGTCACGCATATTGGTGTTCCAAAAGATCATTTGGTGGACAATACAAGAGTTGCAGTTGAGTTAAAAGAAATGTTTAGTAGTTTTCAGGAATTTAGCTTAAACTTGGCCATCCATGCTCCACTTGACCTTGGAAGCCCAGAGAGCGTCTTAGAACTCTTGCCGCCAGATTTGCTGAACTATCTTGAAAGTTCTGCAGCCACAAGGACTAAGCTATAGACTTTTTGCCCATAAGACATGGTAAAATAACTATATGAAAATCGGACTTGTATGCCCGTATGACTTCTTCCGGCAAGGAGGAGTCCAGAAACTTGTCGAACAACTTGATAAAGAACTTACAGCGCGCGGTCACGATGTAAGAATTATTACACCGCGCCCCAGGGCTTATAAAGGCGAAGTGCCTGAACGTACAATATTTATTGGCCAGTCTGCCAAATGGAATACGCCCATCAACACCACGCTGGAAGTAGCCATGAGCCTGGATCTTACAGAGATGGAAGCCGTGCTGGAGCGCGAACATTTTGATATTTTGCATGTACATGAGCCTGAAGTGCCGATTTTGGGCGCCCAGATTGCCGCCCGGGCACACGCGCCGATTGTAGCGACTTTTCATGCTACGCACCCAGAAAACGCTGCTGGCAAATCAATTGAGTTTTTCCGCGTACCTTATGCGCGCAGTATTTATAAAAACTTGGCAGCCATGACGGCGGTGTCCGAAAGTGCGGCCCGGTTTGTGCGCGACTGGTCAAAACAGCCGGTTACTATCGTGCCTAATTACGTTGATATTAATTATTTTTCCAAGGCGCCGGTAGGAGTAGTTCGTGATCCAAGCATGATTTTGTATGTTGGCCGCCTCGAAAAGCGCAAGGGTGTAAAGTATTTGCTGCACGCTTTCAAAGATCTTGCTGAGCACGACAAAGAAGTAAGACTGGTAATTGCTGGAGACGGCGGCGAGCGTGAAAAGCTGGAAGACTGGGTTAAGGATAATGATGTTCCGCGGGTTACTTTTTTAGGCAATGTTGATGAGCCAACTAAACTCAAACTGCTGCACCAGGCACGGCTGTTTTGTTCGCCGGCAATTTATGGTGAAAGTTTTGGGATTGTGCTTCTGGAAGCAATGGCCGCGCGCGTGCCGATTGTGGCTGGGGATAACCCCGGCTATGCGTGCGTCATGAAGGACCGCGGGCTGCTGTCGCTTGTTAATGTTAAGGAAACAGAGGAGTTTGCCCGCCGTTTGGAGCTGCTGATGAATGACGACGGTATGCGCAAGCTCTGGCTCACCTGGGCAAAAGAAGAGATAAAACAGTATGACTTGTCGCTTGTTGTGGACCAATACGAAAAAGTTTTTAAGCAAGCGATGGACTTTAAGAAGGCGCAGCAATGAAAATAGGCCTGGTACTTGATGATACACTCGACAAACCAGACGGCGTCCAGCAGGCAGTAATTACACTTGGACATTGGCTGAGCGAAGAGGGCCATGAAGTGCACTATTTGGTGGCTGATACAGAGCGGACTGACATTCCGAACATTCATGGCCTGGGCCGCTTTGCCAACCTCCGTTTTAACGGCAACAATGTCCGGACGCCCCTGCCGGCCAGCCGTAAACGGATCAAAGCGCTCCTTAAAAGAGAAGATTTTGACGTTCTGCACATTATGCTGCCCTACAGCCCATTTCTAGCAAAGCAGGTTATCCAGATGGCTGGGCCGCGTACTGCAGTTGTGGGTACGTTTCATATTTTGCCGGCTTCACGGCTGCATAGTGTTTCGAACCAGGCGCTGCGCCTGATGCTGGGGCGTAGTTTAAAGCGTTTCGACAAGATTGTGGCCGTTTCCGAGCCTGCTGTTCACTTTGCCCGCAAAGCATACGGTATTAATGCGACTTACCTGCCAAACCCAATCGTAACAGAAGATTTTAGGAGCGGTAAACGGCTTGCTCATTACGGCAAAAATAAACTAAACATTGTTTTCTTGGGCAGATTAGTGCAAAGAAAAGGTATTTTGGAGCTAATTAAAGCTTATAACATGCTCGACTTTGATACCGCTAAAAAAACCCGGTTGATCATTGGGGGTAAGGGACCGCTTAGGTCAAAGGCAAAACATTTGGCAAGCAACGACAAGGATATTATTTTTTCAGGCTATATTAGCGAAAAAGAAAAAGCCGACTTTTTGGCAAGCGCGGACATTGCAGTCTTCCCTTCCATATCGGGTGAATCTTTTGGAATAGTGCTAGTTGAGGCTATGGCGGCAGGAGCTGGGGTGGTACTGGGCGGCAATAACCCAGGGTACAAGAGTGTTTTGGGCCAGCAGCCGTACCTGCTTTTTAACCCGCGCGATACCGAAGCTTTTGCTGAGCATTTAAAGCTGTTTATAGATGACCAGCGCCTGCGCGAGCGAATGCATATTTGGCAAGAACAGGCCGTTGAGCAGTATGATATTTCAAAAGTTGGTTCGGCCTTTGTAAAAATTTATAAGCAGTGCTTGCAAGCGCGAGCGGAAATGAGATAATGCTGATATGGGCTTCTTTTCAAACAGACATAGCAAACAAGAAACAGTGCGGGTAACTTTTTCGAATAGGACAGTTATACGGTTTTTAGGTCTTGTTTTGCTGTCCTACCTGTTCTTGGTGGCGCTTGGTAAGGCCACGCATGCTTTGACGCTTATTTTTATTGCCGCATTTTTAAGTCTTGCACTAAACGCTCCAGTCCATGCTTTGGCACAGGTTCTTCCCGGCAAACGCAGAGGCAGCCGGACGCTTGCCACTGGACTGTCGTTTTTCTTAATTATCGCGGTGCTTGGCGGCTTTATTGCCAGTATCGCGCCACCGCTAGTCAAGCAGACTACGAGCTTTATTAACGAGGCGCCGCATCTTGTGGAACAGCTTAGAAGTGAAGATTCGACAACGGGTAAATTTATCCGTCAGCACAAGCTCCAGGATCAGGTTGATAAGTTCTCGACCCAGCTTTCAACGCGCCTTAAAAATATTAGCGGCTCGGCCGTATCTACCATTACCAAAATCGGCAGCAGCATTTTCGCGATGTTAACGGTGTTGGTGCTGACATTTATGATGCTGATCGAGGGCCCGCGCTGGGTAGCTTTTGCCCGCAGGCTTTTGCCAGACGAAAAAGAGCCGCATTTCGAAAAGCTGGCTCACGATATGTACAGAGTCGTGAAGGGCTATGTAAATGGACAGGTGCTGCTTGCTGGTATTGCGTCGCTTTTGATCGTTGTACCGCTGTTTTTACTGCACGTTAGCTACCCCATCGCTCTGATGGTAATCATTTTTATCTGTGGCCTGATCCCGCTGGTTGGGCACACAATCGGCGCGGTTATTGTCAGTACCGTGGCTTTGTTCCAATCACCTTTAACTGCGCTTATTGTTCTTGTTTACTACATTACTTACCAGCAGATCGAAAACTACGCTATCCAGCCGCGTATCCAGGCCAATTCGACAGATATGTCACCGCTGCTGGTATTTATGTCAGTTATCATCGGCGTCAGCTTCAGCGGCCTGCTTGGCGGTTTGGTGGCCATTCCAATCGCCGGCTGCACCCGTATTCTGATCTTGGACTATTTAAACCGCAAAAAACTACTTGACCCAGCCGATGACGATGAGCTTCCAGAAGCTGGTCCTATATCTAAGTAATGCTATTTTCTTGACCAAACCGGTCCATTTGGAGTGTCGCGTACTAACAAGCCCTGGTTTTCCAGCTCTTGGCGAAGGTGGTCGGAGCCTTCAAAGTCTTTGTTTGTGCGGGCTTCTTCCCGCTTTTGAATTAAGACTTTTTGCTCAGAAGTTATATCTGGCCGGCCGTCTAAACGCAAGCCAAAAAGCTTGTCTATAATTGCCAGCGCGCCATCTGAGTTCTTTCCATCAGTTGATGGAACTGGAATGTTCTCCATATAGCTAACTAGTTTATGCAGTTTAGCTAAAGCCTGCGGGCTGTTTAGGTCATTATTTAGATCCTCCTGGATTCCCGCGAGGGTTTCGCCCCATAAGTTATCCAGCTCTTCAGGCATATGCTGGATCGTTGTCTGGTGTCTTAAGTCAGCCCATGCTTCAAGCCGTTTCAAGCTGTTTTGGGCGGCTTCTAAGATCTCCCACGTAAAATTGGCCTCAGAACGGTAGTTTGACTGCAGCACAAGTAGCCGTAATGCCAATGGGTCAAAGCCTTTTTTCTTAATGTCTTCTAGGGTGTGGAAATTATTCAAAGACTTACTCATTTTCTTGCCGTCTATAAACAAATGGCCGTTATGGGCAAAAAAGGTAGCCATCACCGGGCTGTCCGTCAAAGCCGTACTTTGGGCAATCTCATTTTCGTGATGCGGGAACACCAGGTCAATACCGCCGGTGTGAATATCGAAAGGCTGCCCCAAAGCACTCTTGCTCATTGCCGAACACTCAATGTGCCAGCCTGGCCGACCTTCGAGGTCATGGCCATCAAGATTAAATTCCCAAGCAGGTTCGCCAGGTTTTTTTACTTTCCAAAGAGCAAAATCATGTGCTGAATCTTTGTCGTATTCATCATTTTGAATACGAGCTTCGGAGGTGCTGGCCTCTGTAATTTCTAACAATTGGCCGTATTTCTTACCGCTTTCCCGGTACTTGGCAATAGAAAAGTAGACACCGTCATCTGCCACGTATGCAAAGCCGGCTGCGTGCAAAGCCGTTATTAGTTTTTGCATCTCATCAATGCTTTGGGTAGCCTTAACAAATGTCATGGAAGAGATGTCGTTGCCAATACTGGCCATGTCTTCCAGAAAAACGTTTTCGTATTTTTCTGTAAGCTTTTTTAACTTTACTTTAGGGTCTTCACCAGTTTCCCGTTCACCCGAACGCCTAATTGTCTTATCGTCTACGTCGGTAAAGTTCATAACATGCTTCACGTTATGATTTAGCGCAATTACGCGTCGTAAAGTGTCGGCAAAAATAAATGAGCTCAGGTTGCCAATATGGCTGTGGTCATAGACAGTTGGCCCGCAAGAGTATATACGAACAGTATTTCCATCAAGCGGCTTAACCTCGTCTAAATTTTTTGTCAGTGTGTTAAATAGTTTCATTTGTATCCCTAGGTATTCAAGTTTTGTAAAAGCTGGTTTGCATAGCTAATACACTCTGATTTTATCTCGTTGAGCGGCTTGCCCTCTGTTTTAAAGCCGGCTGCATAGGCATGGCCGCCTCCGCCGAAGTGTTTGGCAAGTTCGGCTCCGATTGGCGCTGGGTTATTGCAGCGGATGGCAGCGGTTATACGACCGTTGTCATAAGATTTTATGACGACGCTTATTTTTACGCCCTCGGTTTGTAAGAGGTCATTTTGGATTAGCGGCGCCGGGTTATACATTGGGCTAAATTCGGTAATTTCTTTTTGGGGTATGACAATAACCGCCAATGCTCCATCAGCCAAAAGTTCAGCTCGTTGGATAAGTTCTGCTTTGTAGCGAAGTATGGGCACGGGCATTTTGGTTAGCGCCCGGCGCAGCTCTTCAAGCTTTGGCCGGTTAACACCGTTGTCTACCAGTTCTCCCATAACGCGGTAGGTGTTAGCGGTGGTATTTTCGCTAGCAAGTCCTAAAGAATCTGCCAAAATCGAGCTCATAATAAATTCTTGGGCTGGAATACCAAGCGGCCAACCCAGTTCTTTGGATAGGCTGTAAATCAGCTCACCAGTAGAAACTTTTGCACCATCGTTAATGACTACCGTAGCATACGGAATATCGCACGGAACATCGGCGTGATGGTCCAGCACAATGCATGGTTTTTTAACGACCAAAGCCCGCTGGGCAGAAGCATCAAGCTTTTCAAGCAAGGTAATTGTGCTAGTGTCGACGATAATGCTCATGTCAAAACTCACGGGCAGTTCTTTGTTTACCCTGTCCCAGCCCTGCATATATTTTAAATACTCCGGCATGTCGAGCGCGCAGTACATAAAAGGCTCTTTGCCGGCGTCACCTAAAATGCTTTCGAGCGCCAACGCACTGCCCAAAGAATCGGCATCGGGGTTATCCGCTTGGATAATGACAATCTTTTTGGCCTCACCGACCAAATCTTTAACCTGTTTTACTTCGTTCATTATTTACTATTGTACGGTGTTATAGCCTGATATCATATAGTTATGGATGACAAAAAAACTTACGAAGAACTTGAGCGTGAATTGATCGAAGCCGCTAAAAGTGTACAGTTGGGTAAATACTACGCTCATTACAAACATCCTGAAATGCCCTACCAAGTAAAAGGCTTGGTAATAATGGAGGAAGATAATGCGGTTGTCGTGCGGTATGCTTCGGCAAAAAATAACGGCGTAGAGTTTGTAAGGCCGTTGTCCGTTTGGCTAGAAACAGTTGAATGGCAAGGAAAAACCGTGCCGCGGTTTACATTGCTTGGCGGTCTTCCAGCGCGCGCGTAAGCGTTAACTGGTCAGCGTATTCCAGATCTAACCCAACTGATAAGCCACGGGCAAGACGGCTCATTTTTACTTTTGTGCCTTCCAACTCTTTTTGGATATAAAGCGCGGTGCTTTCGCCCTCTACGCTGGCGCTTGTGGCTAAAATTATTTCTTTTACTTTGTCTTCTTTGACCCGCGCCACTAACTCCTTAATATGCAGGTTTTCGGGGCCAATGCCATCAATTGGCGAGACTAAGCCGCCAAGAACATGATAGGTGCCCTTAAAATGAGCGGTTTTTTCAATCGCTACGATATCAAACGGTTCGGCCACCACCGCAATCGTAGTTTTATCCCGCTCAGGGTCTGTGTATAGCGGTGAAAGCTCTTGGCCTTTTTCGACCAGTGCAAACGTTTTGCGGCAATAACCAATTCCTTCGTGCAGGTGTTCTAGCGAATGAGCCAGAGTGCGGGATTTTTGCGGGTCGGTACGGAGCAAATAGTACGCATAGCGCTCCGCCGTCCGTGGCCCAACACCCGGAAGTTTGCCAAGATCGTCAATTACGTCCTGAAGAGCGCGCGGCAGCAAGCTCATTAGTGCTTATAGACCCAAGTTGCCTAAAGCGCCCATCATTGGCTGCATTTTGTCGGCCGCAAGTTTTTGGCTTTCGGCAATAGCTTCTTTGACTGCATCTTCTACCCAACGTTCCAGCATGCCAATGTCGTCGAGATCCACAAATTCTGGATCGATGTGGATTTTCTTTAGCTTTTGTTCGCCGTTTATTTCAACGCTAACGGCGCCATCGCCGGCTTCAACTGTAATAATCTGTTTTTGCAATTCTTTTTGCAGTTTTTTAACCTGCATTAGCATTTTGGCCTGGTCGAATCGGCTCATCGGTAATACTCCTTAAATAAGTACTTTATATTATATAGGAAATTCTACTTAAGCGTAAACACGGCACGTGCCTCGGTATTGTGCGGCCACGCAATGAAATAGCGCCGGGTTTGGAAATTAACAGATATAAGCACCGCGATCGCAACGACGCTCATCGACAAAATACGCGCCAGCGGGTTGAGCGGAAAAACTTTTTGCCACTGCTCCAGCAGCGATCCAATACCGATTGCGACGCAAAAGTAGATAAACGGCAAAAGAATAAAGCTATTTTCGTAGTTACCGCTTATGGCTGTAAATAGCGCGGCGATAATAAATATTGCCAAAAGCAGAACCAGACGGTCAAGTTTATAGTGTTTGAAAAGAGTAATGCAGCCAAAAATCAGCATGGCGCTTGCAAAAATGTCCAACACAGCCTGTTTGCCAATGCGATAAACCGGATTTTTGGGAGCGGCAATAAATATGCCATACGGAACAGCAGCCAGCGTCTTTAAAAATCCAGTAAACGTCGGCCAGGATGCGCTTAGACCGAGATATTCACGCCAAATTGATGGATGGGCTATAAGGCCGAAAATAAGCGGTGCGATGATAACTAGCAGAATGCCGGAACTTATACCAATCAGTGACCTTTTTGGAAGCCGCTGACTCTTGCGTACGGTTTTAAATTGCCACAGCGCACCCGCGACAATAAAGTAAATCATGCCGGGAACATATAGCGACAGCCCCAATATCACAGAAGTAATAAGCCAAGATCTTGTCCGGTTTTGGTTAAAGCGCAGGTGGTAGCCGCAGGCCAAAAGCGCCAGCAGCATAACCAACAATATGTTGGACGTGGCAAGCCGGCCACTACTAAGCAAACTAGTTGAGGTAGCGTACATAATGCTTGCTAGCACAGCGGCGTAGCGGTGACAAAAATGCCTGATCACCAGATAAAACAAAACAACCGACAGCCCTGCTACCAGGCTGCTGACAAGCCGTTCGCTGCCGATTGAGTTATGAATATGCCGGGCGATAAAACGCAGCGATTTATAAGGCGCGTTAACTGGGTCATTTACAATACTTTTAATACTTATGCTGCTATTACGCCCCTGGATTTCGACGCTGCTTGCACCAGGCATAAGGCCGCCAATCCGGTAAGCAAAGAGGCCGGCAATAATGACCGCTCCGGCTATAAAAATACTGGCCGGCTGCCACATTGTAACGATATAATTCCACACTCGTTTCATTGATCCTAGTATAGCATTTCCTGCATGCCGCTCACGGTTTTTGGTGCAAAGTTAATTTTCGAAAGGCTGGGAGTGTTTGTTGTCGATGCTAAAGAATTTCTGTTTTTCTCGGTCAAAGTAGAGGTCAATGTCGTCTGTCGGGCCATTACGATGTTTTTTAATTAAGATTTTGGCTATGTTTTTGTTCTCTGTTTCTGGGTTGTAGTAGTCCTCGCGGTAAATAAACGCCACTACATCGGCATCCTGCTCAATGGATCCAGATTCACGAAGGTCGGCCAGCTGCGGGATCTGCGGGCTGCGGCTTTCTACCGAACGGCTTAGCTGGCTTAGGGCAATAATTGGCACCTTAAGCTCACGCGCAATCCCCTTTAGCCCACGAGAAATTTCGGAAATTTCCTGCACACGGTTGTCTGAGTTGCCAAATTTCGCTCCGCCGCTCATAAGCTGCAGGTAGTCGACGATAATCAGCCCTAATGGCCTCTGGTGCGCTTCACGGCGGGCTTTGGTGCGCATATCGCTCACCGTTATGCCTGGGGTGTCATCAAAATAGATTTGAGCCTCAGAGAGCGTTCCCATTGCCTGGCCAATTTTTTCGAAATCGCTGTCTGTTAGGTTGCCGGTACGCAGGTTCCAAGAGTTAACCCCCGCTTCGGCGGCTAGCATACGGTCAACTAGCTGTTCCTTGCTCATTTCGAGCGAAAACATAAGAACCGGCATGTTGGATTTAACGGCTACGTTATGCGCAAAGTTAAGCGCCAAAGCAGATTTGCCCATCGAAGGCCGGGCGGCAAGGATAATAAGATCAGACGGTTGGAAACCTGCCAGGACATTGTCGAGGTCTTTATAGCCGGTTGAAACCCCGCGCAGTTTGCCTTTGTCCTTATGAAGCTCATCCAAACGGTCAAAGCTAGCGGACAAGATGTTTTCAATGCTTTCGACATCTTGACTAACGTGTTTTTGGCTGACGTCAAACAGGGTTGATTCAGCATTTTCTATAAGCTCTTGCAAACTCTGCGCTTCGTCATAGCCAAGGTTGGTAATTTTTTGGCTAGCCTTGATAAGCCGCCGGCGCATCGACTTTTGGGAAATAATGTCTGCGTAGCGGTCGGCATGAGCGGCTGTGGGCACAAAGTTGGTAAGTTCGGTTAAATAGGACGCACCGCCAACAAGATCAAGCATGCCTGTGTTTTTAAGTTGGTCTGAGAGGGTTAAGACATCAATAGGGCTGTGTTTTTCATAAAGCTGCAAAGCGGCTTCATAAATCCTGGCGTGGCGTTCGTCATAAAAATCATCTGGTCGGACAAGATCTGCCACTTTTACTATCGCGTCGCTGTCAATCAACAGCGCGCCGAGTAAGCTGGCTTCGGCTTCAGTATTTTGCGGCGGGACAACAGCGGCAGGGTTTTGCGGATTCATTAGCTTTCAAGCACCTCTCCGCCACCAAAAATTGACGTTATCGCGCTCAAGTCTTCTGACAATTCTGCCGGCTCGGGTATTTGAATCTCTGGTTCAGGTGCAGAAAAGGCTTGGGCATTCGTGATGGCGGGAATTTTATCTTTTAGATCTTTGTCCTGCACGGCTTTAATGACTAAATCGCGTCCAGTTAGCGCCTTAATCGCTTCTTGCAGCACCAAGTTAACCTGTGCGTCTGTAACCTTTTTGGTATGCAGGCCAAAGGCAAAACTCAGCAGCAGCGTGTCGCCATCCAAGTGCGGATGAGCCAGGCGGAGGACTCCATACAAGGTGTTGTTATGCTTTTTAATATTGTTGACCAGTTTTGGCCACCAGTTTGAGATATCTTCGCCCTCTACCATTTGTATAACTGGTATTGCTTCTTTTTCGGCCGGCTTATCATCGTTTTTTTCAACAGCATTAGATTCTTCGGTTTTGATCGCAGCCTTTTCCTCTGGCTTCTTAACTATCGGTACAGATTGAGGTGGAGTGCCAACGTGTTTAACGGGCAGAACAGCTGCAATAAGTTCAGGTGCATTAAAAGAATTCGCATTAAACAAAGCAATCTCAAGCGCCATCCCGGGTTGCTGCGAAGAAGTTACGCCCAAAAGGTCTGCCAACAGCTGGGTGTAGCGTTTTACGTCTGCCGATTTATTTTCCAACAGATTTTTCCTGATTAGCCCAGAGACTTGTTTAGAAATCTGAGCCGGCGCAATACCTCGTTCGGTAAAGTTTTCAAGTGAGTTAATAATGTCGGATGGCTGCCCTGTTAACGTAGAATCAAGCAAGCCTTGCACTGCTTCTTCTGGGGCTATCCCAATCAGCTCTTCAACATCTTTGCGGCTGACGGTCTTTTTGCTGTGCCCTATCTGGTCAAGGAGCCCAATCGCGTCCCTAAAACTGCCGCCTCCATGCACCGCTAAAAGCTCCAGCGCGTCATCGCTTATGTCCATTTTTTCTTTATGGGCGAGTTCACGCAAATGCTCAACAGCTTTGCTCTGTTCTATTGCTTTAAAAGTAAAGCGCTGAGTGCGGCTGACGATGGTATCCGGAAGCTTGTGCGCCTCTGTTGTAGCCAAAATAAAAATAACATGCGCTGGTGGTTCTTCGAGGGTTTTCAAAAGCGCATTAAAAGCCTCTTTAGTAAGCATGTGGACTTCGTCGATAATGTAGACCTTGTATTTAGCACTGGTGGGCGCTATATGGACTTTATCGCGCAGGTCGCGTATTTCGTCTATCCGGCGATTGCTGGCGGCATCAATTTCGATAATGTCCAGGTGTATTGATTCATCGGTGTATGGCAGGCCATTTACTTCATGCGCCAAAATCCTAGCAATCGAAGTCTTGCCAACACCTTTTGGCCCGGTAAACAGATAGGCGTGGCTAATCTGGCCGTTTTTAATCGCGCGGCTTAGCGTGTCGGTAATGTGTTTCTGCCCGACAATTTCTGATAAAGATTTAGACCGGTATTTCCGGTATAGTGCCTGCCCCAAAATAAAACCCCTCCAATGGTGTACGTATAGTATAGTGCCTAGGTGCGCGTTGTCACACCCCCGTTGTACATAAGACGTACACAGGGTGTGGTTAAGTTGTAATTTCTAGAGAGCGGCTTCGAGAGCGGCCCACTCGGCAGGACCGTCTTCTGGGACGTTGATGCTGACTTGGTCGCCAGGTTTTGCCTTAAAGTAGGTAACGCTGGCTAAGAGGACGCGGTATTCGGTTTCGCCGACGGTTACAACGTAATGGCCTTCTTTTTGGGTTAAAACGCCAACTATTTGTTTTCGCGGGATTGGACCAATTTGCTTGTATAAGAACGCGCCATCTTCGGCGATGGTGAGCTTTAAGATGTCGCCTTGGACAAGTTTTGACTTGCTAGCGTAGTTTGCTGGCACAGGATAAGTCTTGGCGTCAGAGCCAACCATATTTTGGCCGTCAAAGACGCCTTCGATCACTTTGCCGATGTTTTCGTCCTTCGCACTTGTCATAATTTCGGAGTCTTCACCAACCAAGCTTATAAGCAGCTCTTTTGCAGCTGCTAAGTTTGTTTCGGCCTCCTGGATCAGCGCTCGTAATCGCTTTACCTGTTTTTCTGGAATGTCTGCCATTTTTGTACTTTATCTTTCTCGGGAATTTTTTTGTACCTAGTACTTACGCATAACCGTAACATAGCACACTAGTCAAGTCAAAAATATTTCACAAAATCTGTGGAAAAAACGAATCTGGTACTCTATATATAGAGTGACTCGACCCTTTTGAAACACTAAACTAGGGAAAATGACATCCCAATATGCTTACAAAAGGTCTTCGGGCGTAATGTTTTCTCTGTGGCCAAGATAGTAAAAGTTTGGCTCTGGTAAACCTAAGGATTTTGCAAGTGCGACGGTTTCAGAACCACTGCCAATGTGGCTAACTGCCATGACATCAAACAATCTCAACGGTGCGCTACCCAAAAAGCTTTTATTGTTCATGGCATCAAGCATGCTGGCTAGTTGGCCTAAGTTACGCACACGGTAGTCGTTAATGTGCTGATAAAAGTAAACGTCCGACAAAGCGCCATATAAATAGGAAAGCCCGCGCATAGAACGAAGCGGCTTAGCAGCTGGCTGTTCGGCTATCCATTCAATAACCTCTGCCCCAACGCCTACCTGTCCTAATAACTTAGTAAGTACATCTCGCGGATAATCAGGCCGGTCGAAGAATGCCTCAATCTTCACTTGTTGGTAGTCCGGAATAATAGCGTTTATATAATCGCTCACTTCGGGTACTTGCCGTTGGTCGCCAATTGCACTAATCATAACTAACTGGGTATTGTTCTCATCCGCCCAAGCAACCAAATTGCGCAAAACCTGGGCCTCTCTATATTTTTCATCAAGCACTATCTCCTGAATTTCATCGACAACTAAGATTTTACGTTCAGGCGTATTGCCTACGGCTTTTCGTACATGTGCTCCGTCTTTACGCAGAGTATGTTCTTGGTCTATGAGATCATCTATCTGAGTTCCGTCGTATATCCCCCTAAAGAGCGTTCCCGCTGCAGATGATCCAAACCCCTCGCCGCCATTAAGGATATTGTTGGTCACTTCTGAAATTTCCCATGCCTGCGGAGCGCGTTCGCGTAGAACACTTGGGAAAATATGAGTCTTGCCTGAGTTTCGACGGGCACCAATAACAACGTGCGCCCCAGTCTCAAGTGCTGCAATAACGGCCTCTACGGGCGCTTCCCACGGTTGACGGAACTCAGGCATATTTAACTTATAAATATCTATTGGCTCACGGACGACGGTATCTCCAATTATCACAGGCTCGCGGACAATAGTTTTATACATTCTGATTGGGTTAGCTATGTAGTCTCCGGCTGGTACAGTTGAATCAGAACGTTTCAAAACCCTTATTAATGGGCCATAAAGAATACTATCTAATTCATTTTCATAAGTACTTTCCAGCGTGCTTTCAGGATCATCAGATTCCTGAAAGACATCCAGCATGGTCTCTTCAAAAAGGCCTGCCTCTTCTTCGGCAACACCAGGAGCCTCAGCTATGCCGCGCAAAATAACTTCTTTGGCAGTAAGCTCTTCCTCGCCATATTGAAATTCTAGTATTCTGCGCACAACAAATGGGTTGTCATGAACAAAAGACTCAGTAAAATCTTCAGGAGTTTTTCCGTTTGTTTTTTCGTAAAACCATTCAGCGGCCTTAATCCTTGCCTGCCCGTCAAGCCGCGGCATAGTTTGTACAAACTCAGTATGAATATCAGCCACGGGGTCAGGGATCTCATGAACGAAGTCTTGGTAAAAAGCTAAAGGATCCGTCTGTCCGTCAGCCGGTATAACTGTTATTAATTCCTGAGGGTCACTCATATATATATTATAGCATAAAAATTATTATAAGGCAATATTTTTAGCAATCTAAAAAAGACCGCCTACACTAGGTGGGCGGTCCTTTTTTGTGAAACTAAATCTTAATTAGGCTAGTTCGACAGTTGCGCCAGCGGCTTCCAAGGTTTTCTTGGCGGCTTCTGCGTCTTCTTTTTTAGCTGCTTCCAAAACATTCTTTGGAGCACCGTCAACGATGGCTTTTGCTTCACCAAGGCCAAGACCAGTAATGTCTTTGACAGCCTTGATAACTGCAACCTTCTGAGCGCCTGCGTCCTTGAGGACAACATCGTACTCAGCTTTTTCGTCAGCGGCTGGAGCGGCTTCGCCGCCAGCTGCAGGACCGGCAACTGCAACTGCTGCAGCTGGTTCAATGCCGTATTCATCTTTTAGGATTGTCTTAAGTTCGTTAACTTCCAAAACAGTAAGGCCGGTAAGGCTTTCTGCTAATTTCTTCAAATCTGCCATTTTATTCTCCTTAAATTAATTTAGGCCGTAGCCTTTTCGCTGATACCGTCAAGCAAAGCGTGGATGTTGCCAGATAGACCATTCATAACATCGTTTAATGGCGATGTTAGGGTGGCGATAACCTGTGCAATCAACTCGTTCTTGCTTGGCAATGTTGCCAGCGCTTTAACGTCATCCGCACTCATAAACTGGCCGTCGGCCGTGATTGCGCCAACAAATTGGATACTTGGGTTAGTCTTCGCAAAATCAGCAAGGCTTTTAGCCGGTGCTACTTCGTCTGAATCGTTAAAAGCGTAGAGTAACTGGCCTTTAAGCGCACTGATATCAGTGTCTTTGAGGCTTTCGGTTGCAGCAACGGCTTTAATGACCAAACGGTTTTTTACGACACTAACTTTGGTACCAGAGTTTTTTGCTTCTTTTCGAAGTGACTGGATGGCTTTGACGGTTGTCCCCTGATACTGAGCAACTACGGTTAGTTTAGAACTAGCCAATAGCGCTGCTACTTCAGCAACAACTTCGTCTTTCTTTTGTTTGGTTAATGCCATGTAATAAATCCTTTAGGATTTTAGTTTACCTAGGTGTTGATCTTATCGACCTTGAAAAGATACAACTGATTACTAAAACGAAAAACGCCTCTGTTATTACTAACAAAGACGTTTCTACGTTGAACAAATAGAATCTAGATGTTCACCTCGGTAGCATTCTTAAATCTTGCGATCGCTACTGTCTTTGGTAATCAAAACAAAGTATAGATTAACGGGGGTAATATGTCAAGTTTCTGAAATATGGGGCTCGGGTGTTTTATCCGTTCCAGTATAGTACTCGTGAAACATGCCTCCAAAGTTACTGTTCAGGTAGATTACTTGGGGAGCCTCTCCTGCTACTGAACCATCTTGAGAAACTACGTTGTTCTGTACTTCGACTGTAGCAGCAATTACATCTGTGGATGCATCTAATGTATGATTTTTTGCATACTCTGGATCTGCAATGCCAAATAAGCGTTTTGCAGCTGTAAATTTTCTCTGGTCGTTTTCATTTAGTTCTTGTCCAGATGCTATAAATATTTCTATCAATGTTCTTGCAGCTTCTGCTCCTGGAACACCTTTTGCCGGTTCGTAATTTTCTCCTGCTGCCCTTCTAATTGGCGCACCGCGTTTGAAAACCCAGTTGTTTATACGTTTTGGACTTTGTTGATGATTATTCATATATTCTCCTTAAAAATTAAAAAACTTCACGTATGGAGTGAAGCCGGGTTTAAGGGTGACTGGTTCTGTTGCGGGATCTAGTTTGGCTTCACTCCATAGGCAACACAACCTCTATAAGACCTAGAAGGTTGAGCGCGTGTAATTTGGAGTTAGCGAATACCATAACGTACTTTAGCTTACTCTTTTAATCTTAAACGTCAACACTAATATTGCATAATAAGCTTAAGTGTGATATAATAAAGATATGAGTCACGGATTAAATATATTGCTTGGACAAAAAGTGCCCTCTTTTGAAGGTGACTTACATGTTAGCCAGCGTATTCGTGAGGGATGGTTCCACGATATTATGGGACTTGATGATAAGAGTAAAGACAGAGCTGTCAAGGATCTTGACAGAGGTACAATGGCAGCTAGGATTTTGGCAGGAAAGTTTCCTCATAAGCTTGAAGAAAACCTACCACCACCTTTTGTAGTAAGTGCAAACCAAGATGATGTGGGAAGATTTTGGTTTAACCGTGGATTTTTGTTACTTGCTGGACCTTTAGACATTGAAGTAAATAACGATAATTTGATTGATCCGCCTTATATACAAGTAGAAGCAGCTTATAGCCATGAGGCAGATCTTCTTATGACAGGACAACGTTTTCCTAGGTCACCGAAGCATGATCATAATTCTTTGACCGGAAATACATTTGAGGTATTTTCTTTTCAAATTTACACACCTGAAGATTATGCAAATGTTTCTAGCTTAGCTGGCTTAGCTTAAACTGGGTGTATTTTTCGGCGGCGAGGCGGGTTAACTCTTCGTCTTCGTCTCTGTTTACAAAAATCATAGCGTCGGTGAGCAGCGGGTGGATTTCAGCGACTTTGTCGTGCATTTCTTTGACTAGTTTGCGGTAGCCGGGGTGGCCTTGCGGCGCAGTGCGGAGTTCGTGAAAGTGGAATGCTTCGCGGGCGTTATAAATTATTTTCCAGCGCATGCGGTGGCCAAGCAATGTGGCGTACTGGGCCTCAAGCGCAAAACCTTCGGCCTGGAGCTGGCTATACAGCGCGGCGCTAAGGTCAAAACACTGTTCAAATTGGTCGCTTAGGCCTGCTTGCTCAACCAATTCAGGCATATCAAAGCCGTAGCGCGGAGTAAGCTGCTGCCAGTCAAAGGCGTCAACCATGCGGTGGCGCTGGAGATCACGAAAGATCCCGTAATCACACAAAAGGTCCCAGCTATAATGGGCAGCTTCTAACGCCCTGCCCGGCTTGTGGCGGCGGTTAAGGCGTTCGCCCATATATGTTCTAAATGCTGCTAGTTTTTGCTCGTACGGCCATGCTTGAATCTCTTTTTTGATGTCTTTAAGGCTCATTGTGCTGTGCTCGTAGAGCATGTGCGGCAAGAGGTCTAATTCATTGCGCGGCCAGTAGTCTACCAGCTGGATGTCTTCGTCCAGCGAGCCGAGGTTCTGCTTAAGCTGTTCGTCGGCCACCCTTTTCATAGCATTATAGGTGTTGGAGCGGTAGGCTACCATTGCGCCGCCGCGGTCTGGTTTGTCGGCGCGCTCCAAAAATGTTGGGACTGTTTTGCGGGCTTCACGCAGAAGGTCATCGCCAACTTTGCGGGCTTCCGGCAAGTTGTCGGACTGAAGATGCATAATAAGGCTTTCTAGAGCTTGCCCAGAAGCATAAATACCGACCGTTGACTTTACGGCGACTGGCAAAACGGCTCGGATGGCGTCGCAAGCTTGGGCACGGGTCGCGCCGTTGAATGCGCCATCACGCTCAGCTTCTGGGACGCTTGAATGGTCACGGACATAGTCTGTCAGCTTATGAACCATATCCGAATAAATATCAAAAATCTTGTCCATGACTTCTTCGTAGTGATCCTTTAGCTTCAGCGGCAGATCGGCAGGCGTAAAGTAGCGGTATTTGCCGTGCTGGTCCTTTTGGTCAAAGTAAATATAGCGGGTGGACTGTTCCAAATAAGCGGCCAGACGTCCCCATTCCAACTTTTTGGTTAGGAGATTGGAGGCGTTTTCGACCACTACATGAATACCCACGAGCTGCTGGACAGAGTCATCGCCGTAGGCGGTAATAACACGTTGGAGCAGCTTGGCGTCTTTGCCTGCACTAGCTGCGAATTCGTCGAGCAATGTCACGCGCATGTCGTCACCGCGGCGGCTGAGGCGGGCCATGGCGGCCGCAATCGTGGTTGGGCTAAGTTTGTCGGTAAAAGCGTAGACATCACCGTCACTTGTGGTAACAGCGTCGTTTAAGAACTCTTTGCCGTCGGCAGTTATCTTAAAGTGCCCTGCTTTGTCTTTTTTAAGGAATTCTAGCTTCTTTTTTTCTTCAAGATGGTCAATTTTGGCCTCGATAACTTCTTTGATAGAAGCTGCAGGCGTGGTGGCTGCTGATGCTGATGTGAGCATTGGAGGTTCGTTTGTCTCGGCAGTTGGGGTTTGGGCAGCGCCGTTGAGGATCTTCCAGATTTCTTCGTTTACTTCCTCGGGGGAATTAATGGCCGAGATAACCGAAAAGCCGCGCTGTTTTGCTTCCCAAAGGTATCCAGCCCGGACACGTTCCAAAAATGCTTCGTCTAAGTTGTCAAAACGTTCACCAGCGTTGCGATTTTCTGAGCGTTTTTTAAGGTCCTGCACTGGCGCATCAAGCACAATGGTCATGTCCGGCTGCATGTCGGCCACCGCAAAGCTAATGATGCTGTTGATAGTATCGTAATCTGGCACATCGCCGCGGCCGTAGTACTGGATAGCAAGAGTTGTTAGGTAGTTGCGATCGCAGAGGCAGATAACACCGGCGTCACGGGCGCGCTTAATGACTTCTAGCGACTGGCTGCGGGCGGCGTTGTATAGCAGCACTTCGGTGCGCGTGTTCATTGGGTAGCGTGGATCTTGGGTTAGCATGCGGATGGCGCGGGCTGTAAGGTCGCTTTGGCTGTCTGGTTCGCGGAATAATCTTACAGGATAGCCAGCTTTTTCCAGTCGTTGCCCAAGCATGGTCAGCTGAGTGGTTTTGCCGACGCCCTCGGCGCCTTCAATAACGATGTAGCGGCCGTTTGTTGACGGCGTTGTTTTCTCATTCATAACTCATACCCTCAATCTTGACCGGCATTTCCCGGCTGTCGATGTAAGCCCGCGGCAGCATCAGTGACGGCGACCAGGTGGCCATAAGGGTCTTAAGATTGGTGCCAGATTGGTATTTGCCGCTAAAGCCGCTATCCCGGCCTGCGCCGTAGCTGCCGTCTACTTCGCCGGTTTCGTGGAAAACAATCTGGGCAATGCGCTCACCTACCGGCAGCAAAACGGTTTCGCGCTGGTTTAAGTTATAAATCTCGAGAGTAAGGCGGTTAATGTAGCCCGGGTCAACCCAGCCGGCGTCAAAACAGACAGCGACGCCGTTGCGGCCCCAAGAAGAGCGGCTCTTTACTTCGCAGGCGCCTGGCGGCAAGATTCCAAAGAACTCGTGGGTATGTGCCAAAATACGTTCGCCGGGCTTGAGGGCGATGACTGGATGGTCGAGAGGGATATTTTTAAGCGGTGTTACGCCATTTAGCTTGCACCACTGGCCATGCGGCATAGCTTCGTATGGGCCGTCAAAATAACGTTCAACATCCTCGCGTTCAAAAGGATTATAAATACCGCGCTCATTAACGCGCTCTACCCTGTAAAAATAATAGCCTAAAGTAACGTCCAAAGAGGCCTGGCTGACATGCTTGGGTTGAAAAGGGGTGCAAATAATATGACCATCATCAATAGCCTTTCTTATCTGCATGTTACTATAAACTCCCAAAATAACCCTCCTATCGGTCTTGGCACTAGTATACTAGGCCACGCCATTGCCCTACAAGCATATACGTGTTGTAGATTTTAATAAAACTACTCAATTGACATAAAAGCACTAGTGTGATATTATAACTTATATGAGCCATCCGTATAGTCTGGAATTTTCAACGCAAGTTATGCCCTTAGTTCCTATTCCGGAAAGCACCTTTGCTTCTATTGAACAGCCAATGAATCAATTGCCGCAGAGGAATCCTGATACAACCGCTGTTGTGGCGCTAGGATCTGGAGTAATAGGTCTGACAGCTTTACTCTTCGTTGTGGAACGTACCATTGCGAGGTATACAGATCAACCCGTGCCAGATAAACTTTCTGCACAAAATACAGCGCTTTTATATGCTTCAAGTACACGAAAGCCAGAACTTAGAAAAATTCTTCTAGATGAGCAAGAAGCTGAACTTACATACGGACAGGAGCAAAGAAAAGGTTTTATAGGAAGGCACATAGGCAAGCACTTTTCGGTCAAGGGCGGAAACTAATTTTTAGTTAAAATAAAACGACCTTCAATTCGAAGGTCGTTTTTTATTAAAGCACTACCCTAAAGTTCGTTTGTAGCAATCTTGATACCAGGGCCCATTGTGGTGCTCATGGTAATTGCCTTGACGTAGTTACCTTTTAGGCTGGCTGGCTTGTTGCTCTTGATTGACGCAAACACAGCTGCAACGTTGGTCGCGAGCTTGTCGGTACCAAATGAAACTTTGCCAACGCCTAGGTGGACGATGCCGGTTGAGTCAACGCGGTATTCTACGCGGCCGGCTTTAGCCTGTTCAACAGCCTTAACAACGTCTGGAGTCACTGTACCGCTCTTTGGGTTAGGCATCAGGCCTTTTGGACCAAGCACGCGGGCGTATTTGCCAAGACGAGCCATGAGAGCCGGTGTAGCGATTAAGGTGTCAAAGTTTATAATGCCTTTTTCGATGTCTTTTAACAGGTCGTCAGTCCCAGCAATGTCAGCACCAGCAGCTTTTGCAGCTTTAGCGTCGTCAGCTTCGGCCAAGACAGCGATACGAATGGTTTTGCCGGTTCCAGCTGGCAGCACAAGGTTATCACGCACGTTCTGGTCAGCCTGGCGCGGGTCAACACCAAGGTTAATGTGGAGTTCAACGGTCGCATCAAACTTGACTGGGCTAGTCTTGATAGCAAGCTCCAAAGCGTCCTTAAGGGTATACATTTTGTCTTTTTCAACAAGTTTTGCAACTTCGCGTAGCTTTTTGCCCGCGCGTTCAAGCTTAGTGCGAACAACTTTAACAGGAGCTTTTGGCGCTTCGGCCTTTTCGGCTGCATGAGTTTTGCGCTCTTCTTTTTCGATCTTTTCTTCTGTTTCTTTTAGAGCCTTCTCGCTTCGTTTGCCAGCTTTGGCAACTTTGGCTTCGTGCTCTTCTGCGGGCAAGGCTTCTTTGTCATGCTTTTTAGGCGCTACGGCGGCGATTGCGTCACGCATTTCGGCCATAGTGTTCTTGGTTGTTAGGTGCTCAACACCAAGCTCTTTTGCTTGCTTCAAAAGCTCTGTTTTAGTTTCTGCCATGAGTTGTGATCCTTTCGTGGTGCATACGATTCGTTAGAATCTCCCACAAATTAATGTTTTATAAACTAATTATACTAAAAAACAGGGGTAAATGCAATTAATACTACATACCTTGACGGTGAGGACCATCTAGAAACAAGCTTAACGCAGCAGCTGTGTCTCTACTTACTTTTTGCGCAAGGTCTTGTTGTAACGATAATTCCTCGCCATGTTCTTGTGTAGGCGTAGGTACTGTAAGTTCCGTAGTTCTAAACGGTTCATCTGCTTCAGCGACTTGTCTTCGTGTGCCAATAACATGGCTGACAATATAAGGTTTTATCACTCCTTCGTCAGTGACTGGATGATGTAGGGCGCGTTGCATCGCATGATGTGAACTAGATTCTCTGTTAGCTCCAAAACCATTCAAAGTATCGCTGTCGCCTGATGTTGGATCTAAAGTAGATGCTATATCGCCTGGTTTATCACTTTTACCAAAATGCTTAATGAGTCCAAAAGTTCGCTCACGTATACGTTGTTTCTCGGCTTCAGAGATTCTTATATGTCTTGTGGCTTCACCTAAAACGTCATCTAATTCGTTTTCGAAAGCTTGTCGACGTTCGTTTGAAATTGCCATCCCTAGGCCTCGATTTCGACGCCCATTGAACGAGCTGTTCCAGCAACCATCTTCATGACTGATTCAACAGAGTCAGCATTCATGTCCTGGATTTTAGTTTCGGCAATTTCGCGGAGCTGGGACTGGCTAAGCTTCTTGGAAATCTTTTCCTTGTTTGGGACACCAGAACCTTTGTCGATCTTAAGGGCTGCACGGATGAGGTCGTCTGTTGGGACGCCAACAAAGCGCCATGCCATAGTCTTGTCTGTAAAAATAGTGATGTGAACTGTCAGGTTCTTGCCCATTTGGTCTTTAGTTGCGTCGTTGAACGGTCCAATGAAATCCATCATGTTAACACCGTGCTGGCCAAGGGTGCTACCAACCGGAGGCGCTGCCGATGCTTGGCCGCCTTTGATTTTCATTTTCAAATTTGCTTTAACTTCTTTTGCCATGATAAAAATCCTTCTTATGCTCGAGGGTGTGAAGCTCCCTGAACTAATTGTGCGTAACTTAAGTACTATTGTACTATAGATTACCCCTGTTGTCTAGGATCAATATCATCACTGCTCACTGTCTTTCGTTCCATAATCGCACAAATTACGGCTCCAATAACTCCACCGATACCTAATCCTGTCCATACACTATCGATTTCTTGACTTGTTATAAAGCCACCAACTCCCACAGCACCTACCACAAGTGAAAGATCTCTTATTTCGCTCCAAAATTCTGTACGGTTTGGCATGTGTATGTTAGGTCTTCTTAACCTGTAAGCCATCAAGCTCAACAGGTGTTTCGCGGCCAAACATGTTTACGAGCACTTTCAGTTTGCCCTTAGCTGGGTCAATTTCATTAATAGCGCCGTCAAAGCCCTTGAATGGACCGTCGATGATGTTAACAACATCGCCAATTTTGTAGTCCATCTTGTGCTTTGGCTCATCCTTGCCCATGCGCTTCATTATTTTTTCTATTTCTTCATTTTCAACAGGGGTCGGCTCAGTGCCGGTTCCAACAAATCCAGTAACAGATGGGGTGTTGCGGACAATGTACCATGCGTCTTCTGTCAGCTTCATTTCTACCATTACATAGCCCTGGAAAATGCGCTTTTCAACGACTTTTCGTTTGCCGTTCTTGATTTCGATCATTTTTTCTTTAGGAACCAAAACCTGATAGATTTTGTCCTTCATGTCTAGTGATTCCGCACGCTGGCGGATAGATTCTGCGACCTTTTCTTCGTAGCCGCTATAAGTGTGGATAGCGTACCATTGCTTGGTTGTGTCGTAGCGTTTCATTATCTTAGTACAATCCTTCTTATTACTTTATCGAGACCGTAGTCAGTTACTGTGACTAAAAAGCCAAAGATTACGGCGAAAATTAAAACCGCGAAGGTTAGCTTCCAGGTTTCGCGGCGTGATGGCCAGGTTACTTGGCGTAGCTCCTTAAATGCGTTGCGGAAATAACGCGGGACCAATATTAGTCCTATCCATTTGGCCGTAAAGCGCACTGGGCGGGCTTTAAACGGCTTTGCAACCACTCCTAGCGGCTTGCCGATGGTGCGCGCGGTGCTGCGGACAGGTTGTTTCTTAACTTTAGAAGCGTTAGCTTCGGCTTTAAGAGTAGCCTTTTCGTTGCGCTCGCGGACAGTCTCTACTTTACGAACTCGCGGCTTTTTGTCTGCCATTTTTACCCCTTACAAAATAAAAAACCTACATTATTCTGTAGGTCAATGTGTCAATACTACTACTTAAGACCGCAACAGTCAATAACGGGGCTAATTTGGGATGACGGACGTTTTGTAGGCTTTAAGTTCTTTGCGGATTTTCTTGGCACCAGGCAGCGCTTCTTCAAACCGTTGCCAAAAACCATCGGAGTGGTTGAGATGTTCGGTATGGACCAGTTCGTGGATTAATACGTAGTCTATTAGGTGCCACGGCAGCTGCATAAGGTAGTAGTTTAGGGTTATCTCGTGGTTTTGGTTGCAGCTGCCCCACTTTGTTTTGAGCTGCTTGACGGTAATGCTGCGGAAATCAAAGTTATGTTCTTCGGCTAAAAGTCTTAATCTTTGCGGCAGCAAGCGCTCGCCTTCTCCCCGCAAGGCCTTTTTAGCTCCGCGTTCAGCTGCTGTTTGTACTAAAGGGTCGTCAAAATTAAGCTTGCCGGGGTATTTGACCACTATCTCGCTGCCTTTTAACCGCACCTGGGTGGACTTGACGACGGCGTCAGGGCTTAGGGTCATGTGGTGGGCTTTGCCAATCCGGTCTCCAGAGCTAAAGAGCCTAGTTGGTGTTGGCTGGTGCTCGGCAATCCAATCGGCGCGGTCTCTGGCAAAAGATGCGCCTGCTTGGTATGGCACCCAAGAAGGTATGCTCACGCGGACTTCACCCTTGCTGCCAAAACTCATACGAATAGATTTACTGCCCCGGCGTTTGAGGACAGTAACAGAACCGATTCCGGCAATATCGTATTCTTTTCCTGGCATAATTTATTTCAGATTAATGTTTTGGCGGCCGTTTTGGCTCTGGCTGCCATTGTTGTTTGGGACAAGGTTTACAAGGTCTGGTTTAATCATTTTGTGCATGGCGGCGCTGCGTTTTACGACACCTTTGTCGGCCAGCTTTTTAATAACACTGCTGCGCTGGGTTGGATATGTGTGCTTGCCGCTGATAACAATAAAATCTTCGGTTGGTTCCGGCTGCTGCATGTACGAAGCTACTTCTTTAAACTGTTCGACATTGTAGCCGGCTGCAAAGCGGTCGTCGAGCTTGCGGCGGTCACGTTTTTGGTTGCGGAGATATGCAGTGTCGGCGTCCAGCTGGAACCATACGACGAGTGTTTCGGCTTTATGTTTACGGGCAATTTCCCGCAGCTGATGGCGTTGGCTAATGCGCATGGCGTTCATGTCATAAATAACGCTGATGCCTGCATTTAAAAATTCGCCCGTCATATATTCCATAATGCGTCCTAGAGCAAAGTTTTCTTGCTTGGAAAAGCGTGGCTGCTGAAAAAGTTCGTATCGAATGCGGTCTTCTTCGAGATGGGCGGATTGTACCTCTTCACAGAGCTGGCGTGAAAAGTAGGTTTTACCAGAACCCGGAAAGCCATACATCATGATAAGCACTGGTTTTTCTGGCAAGATTTTTTCCATATTCACCTATTCTATAACAGATGAGACTTATTTTGAAATGAACCTATTTGTTTTGCTTTTTGTAAGCATATTGCTCTTCGATGGCTGCCACGTTGTAATATATACAAACTACTGCAAAACAATTATGCTTTTACAGATAGCTTTTATGAAACGATTTTGGCATGGGTTGACATATATTTCGTGACACGCTAATGTTAAAACTTGTGCTTTTTTCATGTGAGGTGAAAATGGTACAAGACCACCCTATTAGCGTCTTAAATCCAGGCACATTTTATTAGCGCCCTGGGGGCTTGTTCTATTAGGGGTATAAGGAGGAATCAAGTGCAAAAAAGTCTATTAAGTGTAGCCATAATTTCGGCTCTAAGTTTTTCGGTTGCTGGAAAAATAAGCGGTTTGCAGGCAAACAGTCTCGGCAATCCGACAGTTGCTGTAGCTAGCGAGTCGGCAAAAGCAGTTGTAGCAAAGGCAGAAGTTGAAGCCCCAAAACCCGAGGCTCCCGAACCTGTAATCGTTACGGTAAATCAGGGCGATACACTCATCAAAATAGCTGAAGATAACGGCAGTACATACATCCGTGTATTTGATGCCAACACCCAGATTGCCAATCCAAATTTAATTAATCCTGGCGACCAGATTCGCATCCCAACCGCCGATGAAGTTTTGGCGGATCGTGAATTGCCGGCAGCTGTAGCGGCTCCGGTTAGTTACGCTGCACCGGCACAGCAGGCAACAAGCTCTGTCGTGCCTGTAATTGCAAGCGGTGATGTGTGGGACCAAATTGCTGCTTGTGAGTCGCATAACAACTGGTCTATAAACACTGGTAATGGCTATTATGGCGGCCTGCAGTTTAACTACGGCACATGGCTCAGCAACGGTGGCGGTGAATACGCCGAACGTGCTGACCTCGCAACCCGTGAACAGCAGATCGACATTGCCTCCCGCGTCCAGGCAGCCCGCGGCTGGAGCCCATGGCCAGCCTGCACTGCCCGTCTTGGCCTCCGTTAAAGTTTTGCTGGCGCAAGATATTTTACATCTTCCTGTCCAGTCTAGTGTCATAATTTTCTTATACCTTTAAGGTTAATAAGGAGAATGAAATGGTTGACGAACAACAAACAGAAGTAAGACAGCAAACAGCAGTAAATGGTAACGAGCGAGTAGACAGACAAACCGTTCGGACGACACAATCCGTATCCAGCTCAGTTCTAGCACAAAGAATTGTCTACTACATCGGCGGTGCGATTATGGTAATACTAGCCGCACGCTTTGTCTTGCTCCTACTTGGAGCATCTCAGGCAAGTAGTTTTGTAAACTTTGTCTATAGCCTTAGCGGAGTATTTGTAGCGCCATTTAACGGCATCTTTACCCGCCCAACTTACGGAACATCAACCTTTGACAGCGCCACAATCGTGGCTATAATCGTCTACGGCATCTTAACGGTAGCAATAGCTAAACTGCTTACAATCGGCAGCCGCAACCGTGACCTTGCCTAGGATATGGATTTTAATTAGTACTAAAGTACATTTTTAGGTGTGCTCATTATAAAAGCGGCGGCAATGAATGCCAGAACAGACATGGCAATAAATACGCCGTTAAATCCAAATTCGTTTACTATAATTCCTCCCAGCACCGCTCCAATCCCAGCTGTAAGAAAAAAACTTGCTTCCCAAATCCCATATTCCTGGCCCGCAGACGTCTTATCGAGATGGCGGGCATAAAGCGTGTCGAATGCTGGAGAAGAAACGGTTTTAATAAAACCAAGTATTATTTGTACGATAAATAGCGCGGTAATACTGTGGACCAAGAGGTATAGCAATAAAGTAAATCCTATGCCTAACCAGCCAACACTTAGTATTGTGCGGGTTTTAGTGGGGCTTATTTTGTCTATAAATCTACCGGACAAAAGGGCCGAAACTGCAGAAGTTAGCCCAAGAGCACCGGCTGTAAGCCCTGCGGATAATGCTCCACCGCCAACTTTCTGTACAAACAAAGCATAAACTGGCACGAGCATGCCAAGGGATATTAATATTAGGCTATTGCTAATAAGCAAAGCACGAAGCGCGTGGTTAGATTTTATTGCGCTAAGCTGATGCCTGTATTTCATACTGGTTATACTAACAGAATTTAGTGAAATAAAAGCCGTGTATTAAAACTTATATATCATTATCTATTTCATATGGATCGTGAAGTTCGGCCTCTAGTTCTCTTGCCAAAATCTCTTCATATAATAATGGATTATCTAGCCGTAGTTTTTCATAATCAATAATTACCCGTCCGTTGACCGTCTTACCATAAATGTTTATATCTACATCAGGATACCTACCAGCAACTGGATAGCTATTTGGTTTTTGCCGGCGAGAAAAGATACTCATTATAACCGCAGTATAACAATTAAAAGGACTTCGGAAGAAGTCCTTTTCTAATCATTAGCATTATGGCAGGGGTGGTCGGATTCGAACCGACAGGACCACTTTTGGAGAGTGGCCGTTTAACCATTAACGGACACCCCTGTATTTTAAACCAAACTCAGTATAAATCATCTGAAGAGTTTTTCCGAGTGATCTGTCGAGATACCTCACGCTTACGCACCCCGGGTAGCCTGCCCTTTTGTTGATGCCAGTGTGTGGTTTTATAAAAGGTTTGTGAAATTGCTCCTTAGGTATCCCCGTTATACTCTCCCAAAACTGAAGTTGCGTTAAGGGGTAGTGGTATTCATGTAAATGTATTAGTGCTCTAAATTTTGTTTCATCTAATGTGAAGCAACTTCTCAATAATGATAGAAACGTAGCCATCATAATGGGGTCGGAGTTTATGAATTGTATCCCTCCCGAAATATCCTTGCCGCCTTCGCACCAAAACATGACAGAGCATAAAACAGCCTTGCCATTTATGTCCAAAAATACGCCGTTAACAATCTCTTTAGCCGCATCCGTAATTTTTAAATCTTTAGCTTCACGCCGTTTCTTATTTAAGTTTGCTAAATGCTGAATCTTTTCTAGCTGTGACGCTCTGGTAGTAGCTTTTATTTTGTTTTTCTCTTCATCCGTTAACAGTAAATCTTTAGTCCATTCGAAGGCAGTCGACTTTGTAATTCCAAGTTCAGATGCAATTTGAGCAAAAAGAAGCCCGTTTTCCTTAGGAGTTTGGCTTTTTGTTTAATAATCGTACTGTATACCATGGTTATGTAACTAATTATAACAAATATAATTGACTGATGTCGCGTACATATTACTATAGCATTATTCTTAAATATGTGCTATAATATACTAAATGGCGTTTAATGAAGCGGAATTTGGTTTACAATTATCACCCGAAAAACGGGATCATATTATAGTTTCACACCATCGGCTTGTTCATGCTGGTGCAGATGAATTCGAAGCAGCTGCTTTTGATAAGTGGTTTAATAAGCCCCGATATCCCATAGAGTTTGTGGGTGAGCCGGAATATGATTTTGTAGACCCATCCCAAAAAAGAGACCATCTGCCCTTTGGAGTTTTTAGGGTTCTAAGGCATGACGATGACCTTTATCCCCTCTTTCTGTGTCGCGTTGAACACGATGGTTCGGTTGGGGGCGGCAAGTCAATTGCCCGCATAGCCAATTCGAGTGAAGACAGTATGTCCAGATTAATCGTCGCAAATAACTTCTTATTAAATAATACCTTTCGATTACTTGAAAATATCACTAGAGAAATTGATCTACTTCAGCTTGAGATGGATTGGCAGCCGCTGCTTAACCCCGACGCTCCGACAGAGGCATAGGTTTTATTAGACAAAAGTACTGTCCCAGGCTAGCATTTAGGTAATGACAATCCAAGAACTTGTTAAACTGCGACTGCAAAGCCAACACATCTCAGGTGTGGATTTTAAGACGCCGCATGACGTAGCCAGGCACATGGGCGCAATGCAGGCCCAGGATTACAATGGTGCCTTGTGGGCGATTGGGCTCCGCACAAAGGACGCTACGCTTAAAGATGTTGAACAAGCTATCTTGAACCGGGAGATTGTACGAACCTGGCCTATGCGCGGAACGCTGCACTTTGTGGCTGCTGAGGACATTCGCTGGATGCTCAAACTTACCGCGCCAAGACAAATAGCGGCGCAGGCAGGACGTAGGCGCAACCTTGAGCTGCCGGACGATGAAATACAAAAGGCCAAAGGAGTGCTTGAGTCGGTATTATCCAAGCACGCTTATCTTAGCCGACATGACTTGCTTGAGTTTCTAGAGAAGAGTGGCATTAAAACAGCCGGTCAGCGCGGCATTCATATTTTGCTATATTGGGCGCAGTCGGGCCTTATTTGTTTTGGCCCGCATATTGGCAAACAACCTAGCTTTGCCCTGCTTGAGAATTGGGTGCCAAAAGTCAAAGAGCTCAGCCGTGAAGAATCTTTAGCTGAGCTTACAAAGCGTTACTTTACTTCGCACGGCCCCGCTACGCTTAAAGATTATATGTGGTGGTCTAGTTTGATTGCTAAGGACGCCAAAGAGGGCTTGGAGCTAGCCAAAAAAGACCTCACCAAAGAAGTTATCGAAGATAAAACATATTATTTCTCTTCTGCATTAAAAACCTCACCCAAACCTGCTACCTACCTTTTGCCGGGCTTTGATGAATATATGCTTGGCTATACCGACCGCAGCGCCATTTTGCATACCGATCATGCCCAAAAGGTTGTCCCGGGCAACAATGGCATGTTTCTTTCAACGGTTGTCATTAACGGCCAGATTGCTGGACTCTGGAAAAAGGTTCCAAGGGCAAAAAGTATAAATATTCAACTCATACCATTTACAAGCTTTACGAGTGCCCAAAAACAACAGATAGAAACCGCGGCTAAACGCTATAGTGATTTTATTGGCACACCTGTTACGATCGCCTGAGCTATGCGTTTATCTCAAACCCCAATGATTTAATGACGTCCATAAGCTCATGAGGGTCAATCTCGGCCTTGATAATATAGCCGTCGGCATATTGTTCCCACATCTTTTTAATCTCATCGCTTTCTCCTAGGTTAGTCAGAAGTACGATTTTGGTTTTAATGGCGTTATATTCTGGGTTATTGCGTAAAATTTTAAGCGCGTCCAGTCCTGTTTGACCGCCTGGCAGCATGATATCCAAAAAGATCAAATCGGGGGCAAAGGCCACAATCCCTTTTAGCAGTTCATCCACAGATCGGACATGCAGTAGCGGGAATCCCTGGGTAGTCAGGACTTTTTTATATATGTCAGATATTTCGTAATTATCTTCAACGAGTAATATTTTTGGTAATCCAGCCACGGCTTTTTTTCACTCCTGTATTTTCGTTATCGCTCTCTGCTTTATTATATTGTACCGTATTATTCTTTGGAAGAGAGAAGGTAAAGGTACTGCCCTTGCCGCTTTCTGACTCAACCCAGATTTTGCCTTGATGAAGCTCAACAATAGACTTGGATATGAATAATCCCAGTCCTGTGCCGCCGCTGCCGCTCGCTAGCGGGCCCTTTGCTCTAAAGAACTTAGTAAACAGGTGTGTCAATACATTCGCGGTCATACCTATGCCATCGTCACGCACGTAAGTAATTACCTTATCATTTTCGGAACGTACACCTACTACAACATGCCCATCTACATCGGTGTAGTGGATAGCATTTGAGACCAAGTTATCAAGCACTTCACGGATAGCAAGTTCGTCGGCGAGTAACATCACCCCTTCTATCGGCCCTTCATATGATATGGTAATTCGCTTTTCTTGGGCGCTGAATTTGTGGTCATCCAAAACCTGCTGGACAACCTTTGACCAGTCTAGCGAAGTATATGAGATGTTTAGTGAGCCGCGCTCGATTTTTGAAACGTTGAGGAGGTTGTTAATAAGGCCGACCAGCTGCTTGGTGTTAGACTGGGCCCGCTCAACAGATTGTCTGCTTTCCGCCGACAGGTTTGAGCTTGTATCCCCCAACAGCAAGCTAAGGTATCCACGGACAGCGGTGAGCGGCGTTCTTAGTTCATGTGCGGCCATCGACACAAAGTCGAGCTTCATCGCCTCCAGTTCGCGTTCGTTGGTCTGGTCACGCAAAGTAATAATGTTCCGGATACCATCGCGGTCATGTTCTATCTTGTTAATGACTATATCTAAAAAGTGAATCCTTTCATTGGGTGAAACGAAAATAATATCTTTAGCTACGGTGGTACTGTCTGGGTTTACGACAAACGGCTTATTACCGTCCATTAATTTAAAGAGCTCGTCAAAACGTTTACCCGTAAGCTGCGCGGGCAGCATGCCAACCAGCACGGCTGCTGAGATATTGGCAAATACTATATTGTTAAGCGTATCAGTAGCGATAATACATTCATTTACGCTGTTTAGGACCACAGTCAGCTTGGCGCTCTCATTTTGCATATTCTTAACCATGCGGTCCAGGTTGTAGGTCATAAGGTTAAAGCGGCGCGCCAGCAAACCTATCTCATCCGATGATTCTATTGTAATTTGCGTACCAAGGTCACCTTCACTAGCTTTTGACGTTCCGGCAACCAGGCGGCTGATTGGACCCGTTATATTGCGGCTAAACAAAAGGCTTAAGAGTATAGATGCTAAGGCGGCAATACAAAAAATAGTGATTGAAAGGCGCAGGATATAGTTTGCCGGAGCAAAAATACTGGTAGTTGGTTCTTCGATAATAACTCCCCAGCCAGTACGTTTTATAAAATAATTAGCACTTAAAACTTCTACATTCTTTTCGGAAGTAGTTACAGCGGGCTGGTTTTTTTGTGTTGGCTTAGCCAAAAAGCTGACTACTTGGCCGGCTTTTGAAACGTCTGGCTTGGATTTCATGAAACTAAGATCAGGGTGGGCCAGTATTTTGCCCTTTGAGTCAACGATATAAGCGTAACTTTTACCACCGACTTCACTGGTAATTATAGAATCCCAAATGCTTCGTAGGCTGTATTTTACAATCAACGCGCCTTTAATGTCTGAGCCGTAGCGTCTGGCCAATGCTTCTTGGTCGGTTAAGTTTTGCGCCCCGAGCTTACTGTTTGTGAACAAAGGTACCGATGCCGTTAATGTTGGCACGTTGTTGTCATATTCTATGTCGCCAAGAAGCACATCATTGCTTAACAGCGTAACCACGCTAAATGGTTTAGTATCCTTTACATTACTATGCGCACTGCTCAGTTCATGGTTATTTACTACTACTTTTTCGTTTCCGGCATTATCAGTCAAAGAAACGCGCAGTATGTCACTGTCTTGGTTGGCGTACTGCTGCAAACTAATAGAAGATTCGTCAGAATTCAGATCAATTATCCCCTGCTCTTGTGACCTGGCTATAAGGCTGTTAATCTTGGATTCTATTAAGTTGTTGACCCGCTCAGACGCGCCTTCAATATAGATATTTTGACGGTTAACCGCAGAATCACGCAGCTGGCTATGCGAAGTTCGCAACCAGACAACATTGATGACAATCAGGGGGAGGAGGGCGATTACAGAAAATAATATAAACACTTTCTGACGGATGCCCAAGTTTGACCACATATGTATCTATGTTAACCGTAAGCGCGTTGCATAGCAACTCAGGTTAGCGGCAATCGCTAATTATGCACAGATTTTAAATGATTGAACTAGATGCAGGCTTGTTTTTGCTGGTCTGAATTGACTGTATATAGGTGAATATCAATATGATCTTCAAGCAGTCCTTCATGGCCTTTTGGCAAGTGGCTTACTTCGGCATGATCGAACTTCCAGCCATACATCGGGCTGTTTTTGGTTATAACTTCAACGGGAGGATCGGTGTTAGGGATCTTGGTGTACATATCACTGCTGGCCATATATTCCACGCCAATGACTTTATTGGACTTGGTAACCAGCAAGAATGGGCCGTATTCAGGATCGGCATCTTTTGTAGCCATGTAATGGGCTCCCATATTTGGCACGCATTCCGAAACTTTAATTGCGGTTGAAGGCACGCTGTGCTCATTTGATTCAAGCAGTGCTATTTTGCTGTTAAGCTCAGCCGCTTTTTTATCGCCCTTGCTAGCAGAGGCCTTATAGCCTGCAAACCCTGCTGCTGCGACTAGAACTACGGCCAAAAGTACAGCGAGCATCATGACCATCATCTTTTTTGAGGACTTCTTAGGCGCCATGCTTGATGGTGAAGATTGCGGCTGGCTTACGGTTGGTTCACTCGGCGCCGGCGTCTCAGCAGGAGTTATTTGACTTGTCTGCCCGGCCTGATCTGATGGATTGTCCATAATTTTCTATAGCTTCCTATATTAATGTTAATAGCTTGACCTTACTGCTTATGCTAGCTACTTTAGCATATTCTTGCAAGTTCATAAATATTCGTAATCCTTAATTAGCCCAAATGCGGTGGACGGAAACTTATATATGCTTAAACACTGCGTTGTCCAACTGTTCTTAAAATAACTACATAAATCCTATTGACGCTTATGCTGGAGCGGGGTGTATACTGTTAACAGTCATGCGAGGGCCAGCTTTTTGCTCTCCTCCTCCCAGACTTAACTTCAGCGATGTGTGTGCTCCCGTCCCCAGGGACAATAAGGGTTCTTACATACAAGCTTCCAAATAATTTTGGTCATTTTATCTAAAATGGCACTTCCTTATTCATCAATAAGTTAGTTTTATTTGGAGGTTTATATGTGGGAAATTAATAAAAAGATCGCCCGATTTGCTGGTTTGGATGAAGCGCAAGGCGCCGACGAGCAGCGCAGTGAGACGTATATGGAATACGGTGAGCGAGCAGCGCAGTCGGCAACACAGCGCTTCGCCAAAAACAGTGGCAGAGTCCCGGGCTCTGCTCGGGAGCAGGCCACTGAGGCCAGCAAATCGGGAATCGTTGAAGTTTTGTTTTCTTATA